>NZ_JACJFQ010000057.1:0-14538 GCF_014164835.1 Serratia sp. OS31
ACATGGGCACACGGCGCTGTTGAAACTTGATGCTGGCAGTCACCAGTCAGCCCGCCTGCATCCGGGCTGGGTCAAACTGATGGTCCTGTCCGGTGAGCTTAAGATCGGCGACCAAACACTGCAGTCCCATGAAATGTTTATGATCCCGGCCAATACCGCCTATACCGTGGATGCTCTCACAGAGGTTTACTGTCTCGCCATTTCCGAACTGGATGGCGTGGAGTTGGCCCGCTAATTCTTTTCTGCCAGCCTGCCGAACACCGTGCGCAGGCGACGATCCCACTCTATTTTTAGACCTGTCTATCACGGGCCAACCTTGTTGGCCCATCAACGGGTGCTATCTGGAAGAGAGCAAGTGATAAAACCAGGTGACGTTGTCACTGTTTTTTGAGTTATGTTAAATAGGTAGGGATTCACTTTATTGCCTACGACCAATTAGCCATGGCAACAAAGCATGCTGCGCGTTAAAGTTAATAGAATGCCGATACATTGGTGGATTTAAGCTCGGTTTAACGACGCGATTTGGCGAAGTCTGCAAGGTAGATGTAGCTAATTTATTTCAGATTTCACGTAGCGCGATCAAAAAAGGAGGGCATTTTGACCGGTTCCAGACAGCTTCTACCGGTGATCCAGTCACTGGAGTGTCAGCTTCATTCGCCAGCAATACGCAACAATGTGAAGGCCGTTGACGAATTACTGCATGTGGATTTTGAAGAAATTGGTCGGTCAGGACAATGCTATAACCGGCAGCAAACCGTTACGGCGCTTGAAAGAGAAAGCAGCCAGGTTTCAATTCTCGCTGAAGAGTTCAAACTGTCCATCATTTCTCACGGCACCGTATTGCTTACATACCGAAGTTTTCAACGTGACGCTGATGGAGGGATTAGCCGACACGCGCTGCGATCGTCACTATGGTTGTTATCAGATAATCGCTGGCAGATACGGTTTCATCAGGCTACGCCAGCGGAGGATTCTCGGTGAGACCGCGCCAATAAATGGCGGGGAGAGAAATGGCGGGGAAAATCATCAGAATTCACGTAGCGCGATCAAAATGAAGTAAGGAAAAGGATGATGCTTAATAAAGGCAGGCCGAAAATGCTTTTTCGCAGGGAGAACACCACGGCAAGAGGAGCAATCCGCCAACAGCGGGCTTTGCATTGATGAGCAAGGATTGCTGCAGAAGGTTAATCCTGAATTCACAGCCGAAGACGTACCAGTACGATGCCGTTGTTGTACGTATACATTTAATGGTGAACGAGTACCAGTAACTGAAAAGAACTGGCTAAAACCTAACGAAGAGGAAAACTGGGAATGATGATGACCGAACCTGTTTTACACAGAGCAAAAACCTGGGGGCGGGCAGTTAGGCTAAGGATATCGGTTATCCCAACATTAAATTTAACATAATATACATTATGCGCACCAAGGTAACTCTACGTAGAATCTGAGCTTTTGGGCTGTGCCATGGCTTTTATTAATATCCCGTTCAGCCAGTGCTTTTTGCTTAAGCCCATGCTGATTTAAACAATCAATGTCTTCGGTCGCCATATCTACGCCACGAAAACCAAACTCTCATTGAATTCTTCTGACCGGTTTTGTCACAGTGCACCACTGCAACTCTTGAGCCCGTATGTCCCGGAACGAATTACCTTCTTCACGCACAGGAATATGTGCAGTTCTTATCTTGGCGATCGTGCATCAAAAATTGTGACCTGCTGTTTTGGGATGCAACGACATCCATGACTGACGCACTCACTTATGATTCAACGAAACAAGAACAGCGTTTGAACGCGTACTGGATAAATAGCAATTCTGGGATCAGAGTATCCAGTCGTGCAGCATTTATCGTGACATTGTCACCTTAACGGAGTTGTTTATTTCTGAGCATATGCCCTGCAATCCCGACTCCTTCAGCTTGCGTTTGGTGTCCAGCAGCGTTTCCCGCTGGCTACTCAGCGTCGCCATCATGCGTTCAATCTCCTCAAGCCGCGCATCAAGATTCTGCATAAGGCTGTCCTGGTACGCCATACCTTCCAGCGACAGCACGCCGCGGATCGTATCCAGCGAAAAACCCAGATTTTGCCCGATCTGGATAAGATGTAAACGCTCCAGCGAGGCCTCGCTATAAACACGGTATCCGTTAGCGCTGCGCGATGCTTTAGGCAATAAGCCCTGTTGCTCATAGTAACGTATGGCCGATGCGGCGATTCCCGATCGCTCTGCCAATTCCCCTATTTTCATTTCGCTTGACCTTAAAGTTAACTTTAAACTTAGTATACACGGATTCTCTTTTTGATTAAGGATCCGCCATGATGTTCACCCCGCTCACCCTGCCCAACGGCAGCATCCTTCCCAACCGCCTGGCAAAAGCCGCGATGGAAGAAAACATGGCTGACGTCGGCCAAGTGCCTGGCCCGGCATTGCATCGTCTATATCAGCGCTGGGCGCAAGGTGGTGTTGGCTTGATCATTACCGGCAATGTCATGATCGACGGCCGTGCAATGACCGGACCCGGTGGCGTGGCACTTGAGGCAAATACCCCGCTGGCCCCCTTTAAGGTTTGGGCTAAATCCGCACGCCAAAACGGTACGCAGGTCTGGATGCAGATAAACCACCCAGGCCGCCAGGTCATGGCCAGTATGGGTGGCGAAGCCTGGGCGCCGTCGGCGGTTCCCGTGGAAATGGGTAAGCACAGCAAGTTATTCGCACAGCCGACGGCCATGAGCCAAGCGCAGATCGACGAGGTGATCGAACGTTTTGCTGCCACTGCTTATGCTGCTGAACAGGCTGGGTTCACTGGCGTACAGATCCACGCAGCACACGGCTATCTGCTTTCTCAGTTTTTGTCTCCCTTGACCAATAAACGTGGCGATCAATGGGGCGGCAACCTCGCTAACCGCGCTCGCTTGCTGTTAAACGTCGTACGAGCCGTGCGTGAACGTGTCTCGCCTGGCTTTTGCGTTTCGATTAAGCTGAACTCGGCAGATTTTCAGCGTGGCGGCTTCTCTGAAGAGGATGCGCAACAAGTGATTTTGTTGCTGAATGACTTGCCTGTCGACCTGATTGAACTGTCGGGCGGCAGCTACGAAAGCCCAGCGATGCAGGGCAACACCGCGGATGGCCGTACATTGGCGCGCGAAGCCTATTTTTTGGAGTTTGCCCGCGATCTGGCCGCCATTGCGCAGATGCCGGTAATGACGACGGGTGGAATTGCCCGCAAATCCGTGGCGCAACAGGTGCTGGACAGCGGCGTCGCCGTGGCGGGAATCGCAACAGCCATGGCGCAAATTCCTGACCTGCCGCTCCAGTGGAAAGCCGGCAATGAACCTTATGCGCTGCCAAAACCGGTAAAGTGGAAAAATAAAACCATGGCCGCCCTGGCTCGAATGGCTTTAATCACGCGCCGCCTGCGTGCACTGGGTGAAGGGCGTACTCGCGCCAGCCGTTATTCGCCACTGTTTACATTAATCGCCAGCCAGTTACGTACCAAACGCATCACCCGTCGTTATCGTGAATGGCGACAACAGCGGGCCTAAGCCATCGCGTTGCGAGCGCCCTGTCAGCATAAAGTTAACTGAATAAAATCCATAATGTCATCGACCGCCTCACCCTGTTTATCGGGTGAAGCGTTGATGCATAAAACATCGGCGTAACCGTTGAGCATCGCGCTTAACTGACGCGCCACCCGCGCCGAATTCACCTTGCGGAAATGGCCTGCCGCTATCCCCTCGTTAATGATCTCGGCAATATAGATATCCCATTTAAGGGTAAAGGACTCAGCGAGCTCAGCATAAACCCTGTTGTGGGCCGCTATCTGCCAGAGAGAGCTGTAAAGCTGCCAGCCGGCATCTTGCGAATCGGGAAGATAGTTTTTGACCAGGGATTTGATTTTTTCAGCGGGCGTCAGCTCCGCTATCTCAGCAGCAAACTCATCCAATTCATTCTGCATGTAGCGAGAAAGCGCCTCAATACAGAGTGTTTGCCAATTGCTGAAATAATAGTAAATGTGGCTGCGTGAGAGACTGAGGCGTTCGGTCAGCTCCCGCGTGCTGACCTTTTCGATTCCTTTCTCGATAAACAACGCAATCGTCGTGTCCAGAATTTGTGTTTTCAGGTCTTCTTTCGTTTTTCTCATTCATTAGGCCCGTTGACTTTGAGCAGTTGCTCAAATAGACTCACTTCAGTTTTGAGCGACCGCTCAATTTCAGTGGGTATCTTAGCAAATATGAAAGCCTTACAAAACCCTAAACCTGCCGCCGTTGCCCGGGCACCTAGCGCTATTTTGACGTTGAAGCTGCTTGCTCACCGCCATGCCAGGAAGCTGGTCATGACATTATTACTTGTCGTGGCAGAGAACATTACCTACCTGCTCTACCCGCTGTTGGCGGGCTTTGCCATTAACGCCATTATTGCCGGCAAGGCTTTACACGCCGTGTTGTATGCATTGATGGTTTTTATCATGTGGGCCATTGGCGCGGCCCGCCGCAGCGTAGATACTCGCACTTTTGCCAGAATTTATGCTGAGCTTGCGGTGCCGGTGATTGTTGCCCAGCGTCGGGACAACCACAGTGCTTCAACCATCGCCGCACGCGTTGCCCTGTCGCGCGAGTTTATCGACTTTTTTGAAAAGCACCTGCCGACGCTGATTACCTCGCTGGCATCTATCACTGGTGCGGCGATCATGCTGTTGGTGATTGAGTTTTGGACCGGTGTGGCCTGCCTGGCCATCTTGGTATTTTTCGCATTCTTCTTACCGGGTTACACCCGCAGGAATGAGGCGCTGTTCGTTAAACTTAACGATCGTCTTGAAAAAGAGGTGAATTTTGTCAGTGCGGCATCCAAGATTTCCCTGACTCGACATTATGGCGTGCTGGCCAGGCTGCGCATAAAGCTGTCCGATCGTGAGGCATTGGGATTCCTGTCCATCGGTACGGTAATAGCGCTACTGTTCGGCATGACCATCCTCACCATGTCGCTTAGCAGCACGCCAAATGCCGGTCATATTTACTCGGTGATGACCTATATGTGGATGTTTGCGATGAGCCTTGATGATGGGCCTCAATTGCTTGAAAAATACTCCCAGCTCAAGGACATAGGTAAAAGAATCAATACCGGCCTTATCTGAATCGCCTTACCCTCTATGAGGAGGCAATCGTAAGCCAAGGAAAGTTCTCGCTCACGATTGCCGCAGAAAGGCTGCCTTAGATAATGTATGAAAGTAAAAAGGTCATCCCCAAAGCCAGCACCGAAGCGATAAACGTTGCCGTGGTGTAGTACTTGAACGTTTCATTGAGCGTTGCGCCGCAATATTGTTTCACTAGCCAGAACAACGAATCGGTCACTATGGTGCAACCGATAGCGCCAGAGCCGATGGCAATGGTCACAATCTCCGGGCTGACGTTAGGATAGAGCGCTAACATCGGTGCGACAATGGCCGTTGCTCCCATCATGGCAACGGTGGCGGAACCCACTGCCGCATGAAGAATGAGTGCGACTAACCAGGCCAACAAGATCGGGTGCATATGCAGGTTGGAGAGCATTAACGCCAGGGTGTCCGCCAAACCGCTGGCCTTCAATATGCTGTTGAAGGCCCCGCCCGCACCGATGATCAGCAAGATATTGGCTATCGAAGAAAAACCCGTTTCCGTGTGGCGCAGCAGCGAACTCATCCCCATATGACGGCGAATGCCCAGGACGTAATAGGCCACAAACACGGCAATAAACATGGCGATAATCGGGTTGCCGATAAATTCCATCAGGCCAAACAGGCGCCCTTCTTTAGCCAGGTTCAACTCCGCTACCGTCTTCACCAACATCAGCACAATCGGCAATAAAACCGTAAACAACGTTGCCCGCAGCGAAGGCAGCTCATGCTCTTCTCGTACGGTCAGATTGGAGAATTCTGGCGGTACCGGCTTAAACGGCAAGCGTTTCCCCAGCATCTTCAAGAAGAGCGGCCCTCCGACCAGAGACGCCGTTAACCCGACGAGAAGACCGTAAACAATCACCGTTCCAACATCTGCACCCAGCTTATTGGTCACAAACAGCGCCGCAGGATGTGGAGGAACGACGCAATGCACTGCCATCAATGCAGTACAAAGCGGTATGGCCAGCTTGAGCAGCGAGGTGCCGGTTTTTCTGGCGATGGAGAAAGCCAGTGGAATCAATAACACCACGCCGACTTCGACAAACAGTGTGATGCCGCAAACCAAACCTACCAACACCATAATGACGTCAACGGAAAGCCAGCGGCAGCGCTGCAGCGCAATACCGATGCGTTCTGCCGCACCGGAAACCTCCATCATCTTGCCAAGAATGGTGCCCAGCCCAATCACCGCGGCCAGGAATCCTAGCGTGCTGCCAATGCCGTTTTCAATGGCATTGACCATATCAATCGGGCCCATTCCCATCATGCCACCGACAAAAAAGCTCGCTAACAACAATGCCAAAAAAGGATGAAATTTGAACTTTACGATGGTCAAAATGATGAGTGCAATACTGGCGATCAGCGTGACTGCAACCCAAATGTGTGAATCCATGGCCCATATCCCCTGTCATTGAATTGTCTTTATTGGACAGGAAAACGACGATCGGTGACAAACGATAAAAATCCCACCTCACATGAGCAAAACAGAATCAAACGAGTGACTTGCGCCAAGAAATGGTGCAATTTAGCGACATGAATCAACTTTACTCACCAAACTGGTGCGTAAAACGCAGGTTTTTTAATTTCAGGGGGTAATATGTCAGGCAACCATCTGCTAACGGGTCAGCACCGATCGCTTAATGGCTGGCAGCTATCGCGGCTGTTTACATTTGAAGTGGCGGCCCGGCACGAGTCTTTCGCCATGGCGGCGGATGAACTGTCGGTGAGCCCCAGCGCGGTAAGCCATACCATTAATCAACTTGAAGCTAATCTTGGCATAAAGTTGTTTATTCGTTCTCATCGCAAAGTCGAGCTTACCGCCGAAGGAAAACGGGTTTTTTGGGCGCTAAAAACGTCATTTGGCACCCTGAATCAGGAAATTTTGGATATCAAAAACCAGGCGCTGTCAGGCTCCTTGACGGTTTACTCCCGACCGTCGATCGCCCAGTGTTGGATCGTGCCGGCGCTGGCCGATTTTTCTCGCCGTTATCCCGCCATCAACCTGACTATTCTGACCGGCAATGAAAACGTGAATTTCCAGCGGGCAGGCATAGATCTGGCCGTTTATTTTGATGCAACCCCCTCATCACAGCTTCATTACCAATACCTGATGGATGAAGCCATTATTCCCGTATGCAGCCCGGAGTATGCCGCCCAATTTGAGCTGGCCAATTTTCCCGGCAATTTATCGCACTGCACCCTGCTCCACGATCGTCAAGCCTGGAGCTATGATTCCGGTACCGATGAATGGCACAGTTGGGCTCAACATTTCGGTGTCAATCTGGACACCTCGCCGGGAATTGGATTCGATCGTTCCGATCTGGCCGTCACGGCGGCGGTGAACCATGTTGGTGTCGCCATGGGCCGTAAACGACTTATTCGCAAGCAACTCAGTACCGGCGAGCTGGTTGCACCATTGCCAAAAATGGAGCTGAAATGCGATCAGCACTATTATGTGTCAACGCTTTCCGACCGCCAGTGGCCGAAAATCGACGCCTTCATCGTTTGGTTAAAATCGCTGGGTGATTTGCCTATTTCATCACTGTAAGCCAGTCAGCTTAGCCTGCGGGATCCCTTGTGCGGATGCCCGCAGCCACTATAGCGTTATAGGCATATTGCCCGTTATTTTCTCTCTTAATCCATATCTTTTAGTATTAGCACTTGGTTAATTGAAAGTGGGATCCCTTTCAAATCCATCGCTTCATATATATCAAAAAGAAGATCGCTCCTTGCTCTTGATGTCATACTTGTAGTTTTTACATAAGCTGTTAAACCCAGGATCAGTCCATTCTCTGAGATATCTTTAAAACGAACAAAAGGTTTTGGATCTTTTAAAAAACGCTCATTATTTTCCACGCATGAAACCATGACATCTCTGGCGCTGATCGGACTAGTGATCTTTGGGAAAGTTAATGCAATTGTAACTACACCCAATGGATTACCCATGCTTATGTTTCTAACATTTTGCGAAATAAGTTGCGAGTTAGGTATGAATACGGTCGACTTGTCTGATAGCTGAATTTCAGTCGCCCTGACTTTTATTCTTTTTACATCACCCTCAACACCACTTACCCCCACTGAATCCCCTACTTTTATTGGTCGCTCAGTTAGTAATATTATTCCTGATATAAAATTTTTCACTATATCTTGCAAGCCAAAACCAATGCCAACTGATAAGGCGCTCACTATCCAGGCCAACTTCGCCCACTGAACCCCAATAACGGCTAATGTAATGAATACTAAGAATATATAGGATACATTCCTGGTTAAGGTTAGTATCGATATTTGTATACCTTTATCCACCGAAGTTTTAGGAAGAAAATCGCTTTCTAACCATTGCAAAACAACCTTAACTGTATAATACCCTGCAACCAAAAATAAAATCCCTTTCAGGATCTGGCGTGGAACGATGTTTGATGTGCCAATGCTTTGATTGCTCCAGATTAGGCTAACCTTTGAAAAGAAATCAAAAGAGGATGATGTTACTAGAGAATTATTCAAAAATATTATTGCGGCGGAAATTATTATGATTACCCTGAAGAAAGCGGACAGTAAAGATGACAGTTGATAAACCCGTTTATCGCTTATGTTTAATGAGGGAATTAATCTGGATCCAAGGTTGTTCTCTTTTGAAAAAATATAATCAAATAAATCACTCACAAAATTAAGAGATATGTAAACCACCCCTAATACGGCACTGCACCATAAGAATTCATAGCATATGTATCTTGCCAAAGGAATATAACCAATTATCAAGAGCGCTAGTGTTAGCACCCCAGTGATAAACGTAACAAGTCTAATCAACAAAAATATTACAGTCGATGACTCCTTATCAGACGACTTTATTCTACCAGTTTTAATGGAAAGAATAACAAGCGATGAGGCAATTACCAGTGCGCCTAGCCCATAGGTAAAAAACGTAGATTTATAGCTTGTGAAGGACATAACGTTGATTACATCAATGGTGCTAATAATGATCATTAAAAAGGATAGTATGCGGATCTGGTTCATTATGAATTTAGCTACTTCATCAGAAAGCCTGCTCATCCGCCAGGAACTGTTATCAGGTTGCAAAATCGCCTTTCCAATGCCGTATATTACCGCAGTAAAGACAATTAATTTTGCAATTCCTTGATACATCTGACTAATTAAATCATTGTCATTATCAGGTATCTCCAGTAATACGTTGGTTACATCCAAATAAATGATAGTGGAAACTGTAAGTGTAATCAATGTTGTAATGGCCAAGAAACTTTTAACAACTTTAGAACCTGGAAAGTATTTAACTAAAATTTTATTAAGAAGGTTATACTTGAATGCTGAACAAATAAAACCAATCAATGAAAATAAAAACACAACAGATAGAATCAGCCCTGATTTGTTATCGTTTATTTCCTGATGAAAAAAGTCACTTATATAACCATAGGTTTTAAGATATTTTTCCTTATCTGCATCATTGCCTGCCCAGTAGCCTGGGGAAAGGATTGATTGTGAATGTGTCGTTAACATTCCTATCATATTGTTCTCTCTATCCTCTTTTATTTTATTTAAGAGGTAAAGAGAGTTATCATTGATAACATTCAGCTCATTAATCTGAGTGCTGATGCTCTCAAGATTACTTTTTATGATGTTTTTTTCTTTGCTAAGATACTCATCACCATATGTTTTTAAAGTGTCGTCATTAGGGCTTGAAATTATTTGCAACTTTGAGCTCATCTCAACTTTCGCATTTTCAAGGTTACTCTTAAGCATAAGGCATTCATTTGATATACTTAGAAGTTGTGAGCTGATGAGATTGTAAGTCATGTTTTTATAATTATTGAAAATCTCCTCTTTACTGTCATTTAACCTTTCTTTTAGTAATGATATTTGAGGTTTGGCATCGCTTTCATAAGCCACGGCATAGCTAACATGAAAAAAGATCAATGGCATGACTAATGCAATCACCAAAAACTTCCAATTTTTCATTGATTTCATTTTGACCTCTTTCAACCACTAAGTTTGAATTTGTAATGATGGTTACCTTGGGTGGCAATCATTATCGAACTGGCTACATTGGCATCGTACCCTTGCACAAAACTGCATTCGAAACCTCCAGTAAGAACAGTGTTATCTTACGTTTTACATCATGCGAAATATAAGATTATTGCCAATGATAACTCAAAAAGGTTAATTAATTATAGTTACCGCATCTCCATACTTAATCTTGAGTGACAACGGGAGGAGTTCTGCTGCATATTACATTTCCATTATAGATGGGATTATTTTAATCATGGCATAGACAGCACCATAACCACTCAAGATCGATTTTCGCAAAAGAAAAAACAACATTAATACTGTGGGTAAACAAGACGGCTATCGTTGACCATTGAGTTCAATTCCTGGAGCAACAAGACATTCGCAATCTGATGATGTTCCTTTTTGAATCGATACTGAACCCGCAGTTTTTCTTCAACTGAGTTCGTTTGAACCAGATACAACTCAACCATAGTCAATGGGGAAGACTTTTACCGCTGATTTCGAGATCATCACTACACTGCCGTTGAAACAGGGATAATCCACTGCTTAAAAGTTGCCCTCGCCGCTCAAAATTTCAACATTGTTATCCTCCTTACGGCTAGTATTACTTTCATTGTAAGCAATACATTTCCAAACAGTTAAAATGGTTGATAACGTGAACCAAACGGCAATTTCCTTTATCAATAACCCAACCGGGCATAAAATGTTTTAACATTTGCAGCATAAAACAGTACAATTCCGCCCGTTAATTTTGCCCTGTTCTAGGATATATGTGTCGTTAATTCGGACTGCCACATCGCGAAGCCATCTCCCGGCCTGTCTGGGGATTTTTGCGATCCTGATGTTGTTCATTGCGCCGGTGATCTCCCGATCGCTGGAGCATGCGCGCGTGGGGCAATCTGAAACGGCCACAATGACGGACTGCGGCATGGATATGTCTGCACATGGTCATCATCCTTCGCCGGAGCCTGACGGCAAAGCCAGCGCACAAAGCATGACGATGGCCATGCAGACCGGCAGCCATAATATGGCGATGATGATGGATGACAGCGCCTGCGGCTACTGCGTTTTGCTGATCCATGTCCCCTTGTTAGACCTGGCCAGTTCACCGCTATTCTGGTCTGGTTCGCTGTTGTCACGCGCACCGCCGCTGCATTATATCTTCCCGCTATTCGCCCATGTGATCCACTCCGAGTCCCAACCCCGCGCTCCACCAGCATCGTTCCGCTGATTTAAAAATTAATAGACTGCAGCCAAATTATTCCTGTTGAGACTATTCAACCAGGCGGATTATTTACGCCTATCGGAATTCCCCACTGCACTCAATAAACATCGCAACCCTGTTGGCATTATTCCCACGCCATAACCGGGCCAAAGCTTATTAACGGCGGCATGATGCTCCGGGTTTCACTGCGCCTAAATAACCGGCTGTTGCGATGTAAACGTATTTTTAGCGTCAAAATTGGCATTAAGGAACGATGATGTTTGGAAAAACCAAGAATTATAAGAAGCGCCCTCTCTCCCTGCATGTTGCTGCGGCAATGCCGCTGTTTGTCCTGGCGGGCTTCAATGCTCAAGCTGCGCAACAACACCAGCATGAAGTTGCGGTTAAGGCCAATGATGGTGACGTGATCACCGTAACCGCACCGCTCTATTCACCGATGACGATAGTGACCTCACCGAAAACCCCTCGCCAGCCTGTGCCTGCCAGCGACGGTTCGGATTATCTGAAAACTATCCCAGGTTTCTCCCAGATCCGTAATGGCGGCACCAATGGCGACCCGGTGTTTCGCGGCATGTTTGGGTCGAGGCTGAAAATCCTGACCGACGGTGGCGAAATGTTGGGGGCCTGTCCTTCACGAATGGACGCCCCGACCTCCTATATCTCACCGGAAAGCTACGATCTGCTGACCATCACCAAAGGCCCGCAAACGGTGCTTTGGGGCGCAGGATCCTCTGCTGGTACGGTGCGCTTTGAGCGAGAACGTCCGCGGTTTGATAAACCAGGCATCAAAGGCAACGCCAGCATGCTGGCCGGCTCCAACGGCCGTTGGGATGAAAACATCGATGCCAGCCTGGGCGGTGAACAGGGTTATCTGCGCCTGATGGGCAATAAATCGCGCTCTCACGATTACCAGGACGGCAATGGCGATCGCGTGCCTTCTCGCTGGGACAAATGGAATGGCGATCTGGCGCTGGGCTGGACACCGGACAACGATACCCTGCTGGAAGTGACTATGGGTCGGGGTAATGGCGAAGCGCGCTATGCCGGACGCAGCATGGATGGTTCGCAGTTCAAGCGCGAGAGCCTGGGCATGCGGGTAGAAAAATCCAACATTGGCGAGGTATTCGACAAGTTGGAAGCCCAGGTGTATTACAACTACGCCAACCATATTATGGATAATACCACCCTGCGTTCACCCGGCCAGGGCGGCATGGCGATGGGACACATGGGGATGGGAATGCCTATGCACGCCGGCATGACCATGCAGTTGGATCGTCGCACCGTCGGCGGTCGAGTGATGGGCACCTGGCTGTGGCAAGATTTTAAGTTGGAAAGCGGTATGGATACGCAAACCAACACCCATCGCAACAAACGGGGTAACGCATGGCAAGAGGATGCGCAGTTCCATAACTACGGTGCCTTTGGCGAACTGACCTGGAGCGCGACCGAACAAAGCAAGATCATCAGCGGTGCTCGTCTCGATCGCACCCTGGTGGATAACTACAAAACCGGCAACGATACTGAGCGTTCCGATACGCTGCCTAGCGGTTTTAGCCGTATTGAGCACACATTGGCCAGCATGCCGTTGATGCTTTACGCCGGGATAGGCTATACCGAACGTTTCCCCGACTATTGGGAGCTGTTCTCCCCGACGTTTGGGCCAGGCGGCAACAAGAGTGCGTTTGACAGCGTGAAGAGTGAAAAAACCACGCAGATCGATATCGGTGCCCAATATACCGACCAGCGTTTTAACAGCTGGGTATCGGCTTATGTTGGCCATGTGAATGATTTCATCTTGTTCAAATACGATCCGCATCACGCCCGCATCAGCCAGGCCGATAACGTCAACGCCACGATCATGGGCGGTGAAATGGGTATGGGTTACCAGTTGACCGAACACTGGAAGACCGATGCCAGTCTGGCTTATGCCTGGGGGAAAAACACCAGCGACAACCAACCCTTGCCGCAAATCCCGCCGTTGGAGGCGCGCTTTGGTTTAACCTACGAGCGTGGCGACTGGAGCAGCACCGGCCTGTGGCGATTGGTCAGCAGCCAGCACCGCGTAGCCATCAATCAGGGCAACGTGGTCGGTAAAGACTTTGCCGACAGCCCGGGTTTTGGCGTGCTGTCCGCCAATGTGGCTTACAAGGTGAACTCACACGTCAAGCTCAGCACCGGCCTGGATAACATTCTCAATAAAACCTACAGCGAACACCTGAATCTGGCAGGTAACAGTAGCTTCGGCTATTCGTCGAATACGCCGGTTAATGAACCGGGCCGCACCCTGTGGGGCAAGGTCAATGTCACCTTCTAATTACTAGGTGCTATGGGGCGGTGTATACATGCCACCGCCCCTTTTAAGGTGGCTATGATCTCGTCAATGTAGCCCTCATCTTCACTCTCCAGCACCTTAAACGCCCCCGAAGACATACCAAGGTACACCCGATAGAGAGCCTTCTGATTTTTGCCCTCCCATATGGCAATAATAGGACTGAATAATATCCCCACGATGCACCATACCTCTGACACACCGATCATCCCCCCCAAGAAAAATGAAATAATCACCAGCGCTAAGGTTCGGGGATATTGGTTGTTGCATTTCTCTTTTTTGATGTGCATTACGCCGCTTAACATATAAGTTTCATCACCTACGGTTAATTGCGTGCTTGTTATCAATATGTCGTCATTTTTTAAAATCCCCACTGCATTAAGCACCTTTATATAGTTCCAATTAATAAATGATACTTGTATCAGGGGCAATAACAATGAATTTAATTTTCACACCGCCCAAGATAAGTAGGCGCAATATTATTGCAATGCTTAGTAATTTTAATTGCCATTATTAGAATGTTTAATGAACCATAGACATGGCGATCCATCAAGCTAGTACAGCATTTTTAGGAGTGCCTACTTTCATCACATGAATCATGCCCTGCAGAAAAGCCAAATTGACAAGTAAAATCAACTGGATTAAAGCGAATTATCCGGTCAATCCACCTGATATTAAGAAAATTATTAGAATATAAAACCATTACAACAGATCGAATTTTCATATTAATGATTAAAATTTAATAGGTTATATCTATCAATGAATTGATTTAGGATCGGTTTAAACAAGCTGACACACTCCGTTCATGCCACTATAGTT
>NZ_JACJFQ010000058.1:0-13919 GCF_014164835.1 Serratia sp. OS31
GGCACACGCCAGCCGGTGTATCCTATTATTATTAAATATAAATACATTCTGGATGCGCATAATTGCCCTTAACGGCAGTCAGCGATGACGGGACCACGCTGTTTGAGAAGGAGTACCATCGAAATGAAGTCGCAAAACGATCCTGGCCGATCCAAATCCCGCCACACTGAGTACTCACTGCTTTTCCCCATCGCCGCCCTGGTGGTGTTGAACCTGTGGGGCAGTACCAGCAATTTTCCGCTGATCGTCGGCATTAACATCATTGCCCTGGTCGGTATTCTCAGCAGTGCGTTCAGCGTTGTGCGCCACGCCGACGTGCTGGCTCACCGTCTGGGTGAACCCTATGGCTCGCTGATCCTCAGCCTGTCGGTAGTGATCCTGGAAGTGAGCCTGATTTCTGCGCTGATGGCCACCGGCGACGCCGCACCGGCACTGATGCGCGATACGCTTTACTCCATCATTATGATTGTCAGCGCCGGTCTGGTGGGCTTCGCTTTATTGCTGGGCGGCCGCAAATTCGCCACCCAATACGTCAATCTGGGCGGTATCAAACAGTATCTGATGGCGATTTTCCCGCTGGCGGTGATCGTACTGGTGTTCCCAAGTGCGCTGCCGGGCGGCAACTTCAGCACCGGGCAGGCGCTGCTGGTCGCGGTGATTTCCGCCGCCATGTACGGCGTGTTCCTGGTGATCCAGACCAAAACCCACCAAAGCCTGTTTGTCTACGAGCACGAAGATGACGACGGTG
This sequence comes from Serratia sp. OS31, assembly GCF_014164835.1. NCBI lineage: Bacteria > Pseudomonadati > Pseudomonadota > Gammaproteobacteria > Enterobacterales > Yersiniaceae > Serratia > Serratia sp. OS31. The sequence goes on from NZ_JACJFQ010000058.1 coordinate 749, forward strand.
ACCCGCACCACGGCAAACCTTCTTCGCACAGCAGTGCCTGGCATGCCGGCTGGCTGGTGGTGCATTTGATTGCGGTAATAGCCGTGACCAAGTTCAACGCCAACCCGTTGGAAGGTTTGTTGACCAAGGTGAATGCCCCTGCGCAGTTTACCGGCTTCCTGGTCGCGCTGTTGATCCTGTCGCCAGAAGGCCTAGGGGCATTGCGTGCGGTGTTGAACAATCAGGTTCAGCGTGCGATGAACCTGTTCTTCGGCTCGGTACTGGCTACCATTTCCCTGACGGTGCCGGCGGTAACCATCATCGCCACCCTGACCGGTCAAACGCTGATCTTCGGCCTGCAGACGCCGCATATCGTCGTGATGCTGACCGTGTTGCTGCTGTGCCAGTTGTCATTCTCGACCGGCAGAACCAACGTGCTGAACGGCACCGCGCACCTGGCGCTGTTTGCTGCCTACATGATGACTATTTTTGCCTGATTAGCCGGAGGGCGCTTTCACAGCGCCCTCCCTCTTTAAATCGCGAAAAAAATACCCGCCGCTATACCGCCAAACAAAATCCATTTAATGATGTAGTACCCGGTTCGGTTCCACGCCTTCAGCCGTTTCCCCACCTTGCGTACCGCATAGATATACTTGAACAACTTGTTGACGCCACCGGTGCGATCGCCCTCTTCATTGGGTGCGGTGGCCGCGCTCATCAGGTTGCGCCCCAGCCAGTGGTTAATGCCCTGTGCCCAACGAAAACGCATCGGTCGCTCAATATCGCAAAACAGAATCAACCGGTTCTGCCCACTCTGGTTTTCGGCGTAATGCAGGTAGGTTTCGTCGAACATCACTGCCTCACCATCGCGCCAGCTGTAACGTTCGCCATCCACTTCGATAAAGCAACGGTCGTCGTTCGGTGTGATCAGCCCCAAATGGTAACGCAGTGAACCAGCGTAGGGATCGCGGTGGCGTGGCAGACGGCTGCCATCCGGCAGTTCGGCAAACATCGCCGCCTTCACCGAAGGTAGACTGCGCAACAGTGCGGTAGTCTGCGGACACAGGCTCATCGCCGACGGGTGGTTGTCTTCATACCATTTCAAATAGAAACGCTTCCAGCCGGTTTTAAAGAACGAATTGAAACCGGCGTCATTATATTGGTCCGAGGCTTTAATCTGCTGGATCGCCATTAACTGCCGGCCTTCATCGCGGATGCTTTGCCAGTTATCCCGCAGCGCCTGCAATTCCGGGAATTGTTCCGGCTGCAGGTAGGGCGTGGTCGGCACGCGTGAAAACAGATACATGAAAACGTTCAGCGGAGCGGTAAATGTGGAATGATCGGAGAGCTGCCGCCAGAAGGTGTAACGCACCCGCCCACGGTAATGGACGTACACAACACATAAAATAAATAGGAGTAAAATAATGTATTTCATGATTGAACCGCATTGAAGATCCCAATACCTTGCACGCCCATCCGGCGTGCACCCCAGATATTTCCTTTAGGCGAATAAGCCGCTGCGCCCGTCTGGAACACCCCTAAGCATTAACGCTAAACCAACAAAAATCTATACAAAAAACCACAATAGTTTACACAAAGGCTAAACAAGCCGGCTTTATCCGTGGCAAGCGTTGGCTATCCGTCAGTCTCTTGACTCGCGCCCAGAGCCGGTGACTGTGCTCATCTTCCGGGTTAGATACGAAAGTCTGTGATTAAAAAAATAAGCGGGCATTTCAGGCATGGGCGATTAACGACATCCGTGATTCGCTCCAGAATAATAAATAACTAACTTGATTTTGATCAGTGTGCGGCAATTCAACCATGATTAACTCAGGGAGCCTGATTAACCCCAAGGCAAGTCATTAAACAATAATAAAAACAAATAATACGTATGGAATATATCATGAAAAATATATCTGACATCAGAATGAATCGCCGAACCCTGTTAAAAGGACTTGGCGTGATTGGGCTGGCCAGCATATCGCCCTGCGTATTTTCTATGGCAATGGATAAGGGCAAACCTCTCCCCCGAGTGCGCCTCAAACTCAGTGACTACCAGACGTTTCGTTCAACCTGTGCGATGGAGTGTTTGCATTGTAATTTAACGGCTTATGTCTATCAGGGGGAAATTAAAAAAATAGAGGCCAGCAAAGATTTTAACGTCAAATGCTGCCTGCGTGGCATCAGCCGGACCAAATGGGTTTATCACCAACAGCGGGTTAAAACGCCTTTGCTTCGGGTGGGGGAAAAAGGTGAAGGGAAATTCAAACCCATATCCTGGGATGAAGCGCTCGATCTGGTTGAGCTTAATATTCGTAATACCCTCGCCAGTCACGGTAATAAAGGCCTGTTAATTTCAAGCCATGCCGGGAATATGGATTCCATTAAAAACGACATGGGGAAAGCCTTCTTTGATTACCTCGGCGGGGCGACAAAACGATCCGGTTCCTTATGCTGTTCTGCGGTGACCGCCGCCATGATCCCGATGCTTGGCCTGCGCTATGCGGACATGCGAGACACCATTGCCGACAGCCACTACATTCTGTGCTGGGGCAATAATCCGGCCGTGACCATGCAGGCCTATTTCAAAGAATATATTAAGGCGCAGGAAAGAGGCGGGCGCCTGGTGGTGATCGATCCCCGTTTTAACGAAACCGCCGCCAAAGCCGATGAGTGGATCCCTATCGTTCCCGGCACCGACACCGCCCTGGCGTTGGGGATGATCAAAATCATCATCGATGAACAGCGCTACGATACCGACTTCCTGCGGCAACACACCGGGGCGGTTTATCTGGTGAACCGCCAGCAAAAACAGCTGCGAGAAGATGCGCAGGACAAAGAAAGCTATCTGGTGTACGACACCCTAAGCCGCCGTCTGGTGCGCCATGACACACCCGCCATCGTCCCGGCGCTGACCCAGGCAGAATTGCCTGCCAATGCCGCTTATACCACGGTATTTGAACTGATCCGCCAGGAGTCGGCTCCCTGGAGCGTCGAGAAAGTGGCGGCGGAAACCGACATCCCGGCGGCCACCCTGCTCCGTTTGGCGCGGGAATATGCCAGCAATACACCTTCGATGATCGTGCAGAACATGTCCGGCGCTCAGCGTACAGAATTCGGCACCTACGTGGCGGCCAGCCAGTTTTATCTGGCGCTGCTGACCGGCAATATGGGCAAAGCCGGTGGCGGAGTCTGCGACGCGGGCGGCGCCAAACAAATGATGAAGTTCAGTCCGCCGCTGCCCCCGGCGCCCAACGTACAAAAAATTCCACCGATACCGGTCGCCAAAACCGGCGAGTGGATTGTCAACGATCGCCCTCACCCGATTAACTTTTGGTGGATCATGACCATGGGCGCGCTGACCCAGTTGCCCAACACCAATATGGTAAAGAAGGCCCTGAAGAAGGTGCCGTTTGTCGTCGTGGCCGATAACCTGATGAGTTCCACCACGCTGTATGCCGATCTGGTGTTGCCGGTCACCACCATCTTTGAAGATCTCAGCCTGATGGCCGGCGTTCGCAGCCACTATGTTCAACTGATGGAAAAAGCGGTAGAACCGGTGGCAGAGGCCAAACCGGATTACTGGATTTTTGCCCGACTGGCGGAGCGTTTCGGCTTCGGCGAGGTGTTTAACCAGCCGATCGAGCACTATATAGAAAACTGTCTGGCCGGAACCGGCCTCACTATCGAACAGCTGCGTAAAGGGCCGATTAAACCGGCACCCACGCCCTGGATCCCGTTCGAAAACGGTATTTTCCGCACGCCGACCCAAAAGGCCCACTTCTTTATCGAAGAGTGGCAGAAGAAAGATTTCCCACCGATTGTGACCTATATGCAGGTGAAAGAGTCGCCGAAAGGCTCCCCGGAACTGGCGAGCCAATACCCCTTAATGGCCGTTCAACGCAAGCTGGCCCGCAGCATCCACTCCAGCCACGGTATGAATGAATGGATCCTCGAGGTGCAGCGCAATCAGCCTAACATCATGATCCACCCGGATGATGCAGCCAGCCGCCATATCAGGAACGGCGAATGGGCGATTGCTTTCAATCACCGTGGTGAACACCGGGCATTGGCCGTGGTGACGCGTCAAATCAAACGCGGCGTGGTGTGCCTGGATAATGGCTGGTGGGAACAGCAAGGAGGCAGCAGCAGCCACGTCACCAACGACCATGCGGAAGTTTTGGGCAACGGTCATTGCTGTAACAGCACCCTGGTCGACGTCCGGGCGGAGGTATAATCATGGTCAGACAATATGAATTTTTAGTCGATATGCGCGGCTGTTATGGCTGCAAAACCTGCTCAATGGCCTGCAAATCTGAAAATGACACCCCGGCCGGCGTGCTGTGGCGGCGGGTCAGAGAATTTCACTTTGACGACCCGAACGCGATGGCGTTTATTTCGATGTCGTGCAACCACTGCGACGATCCGCAGTGCATGAAGGTATGCCCGGCGGATACCTACAGCAAGCGGCCTGACGGCATTGTCGTGCAAGATCATGACAAATGCATTGGTTGCCGAATGTGCATTATGGCTTGCCCTTATAATGCGCCGGTGTTTGATCCCGTCGAAGGAAAAACCAGTAAGTGCAACCTTTGCGCTGAACGCCTGGATGAAGGGCTGCTGCCCCGCTGCGTCGCATCCTGCCCGGCCGGCGTGCTGCAGTTTGGCGATATAGACGAACTGCGCGCTCGCCACTCCGCTGACCTGGCGCGTATCGAGACCCGCTACTCGCTGCCGGACCATCGAATCAGTCAGCCCAATGTCGTCATTATTCCCGCCGGTGATAAGGAATAACCCATGTCTGAATATGAACTTCCCTTGGTCTTTTTTACCGTGTTTTGTCAGTGGGCGGTCGGCACGATCGTAGCCATCACGGCATTGATTCTGGCGCAGCCAAGCTGGCTGAGCGACGAAAAGCGCTTTAATGTCCTGCGGCAGCTGGCGTTAGGGATTGTGGCAATCAATATCCTCGGCTCCGTGTTGTCGCTGCTGCATTTGGGTTCCCCCACCGGCGCCTATCGAGCCATTCTGGGAGTCGGCCATTCCTGGCTCAGCCGGGAAGTTATCGCCTTCTCCTTGCTGAACGCGGTGGTCGTTTGCTGGACCGCCATGGTGTTTCGCTTTAACTCAAACCCCAGGCTGATTCGCCAGGTCAGCCTGCTGGCATCGGGCGCTGGTGTGGCTGCGATCCTGGTTTCCGCACAGGTTTATTACCAGATGGCGAACCACCCTCTATGGCACACGCCGCTCACCCACCTCAGTTTTATCGCCACGGCCCTGCTGCTGGGGTTTACCACACTTGGGCTGCGGCTCAGCGTGTTCAATACGGCTCAAAACGAGCACGAACGGTGGCTCCCCGTCGTGTTGCCGGCAGGCATTTTCTGCGGCGTGATGCTGATGCTGGTCGTAATCCTGGGCTACAGCACCGGGTTCACCCAGCAAGGAAAAATGCTGGCCAGCGCCGTCACCGTTTTTGGCTTGGGTTTGATGGGGTGGCTTATTTTTGGCGCACTGATTACCGGCAGCGGATTGGCGGCCTATCTGTACCAACGGCCGATATTGAACGCTGGCATCGCGAGTGCACTGATGCTGACCCTGCTCTCGGCCTGTATTGGTGGCCGGATGCTGTTTTACGCCGGCGTCATGAGCCAGTACCCTTGGTTTTGATGTTCGGGCAGCGCTGATATTCAAGGCAACAAAAAGGCCGCCGAGGCGGCCTTTTGTGAACAGGCAGGTGTTAACTGTAGGCGTTCAACGTACGCTGGCACAGGGCGGAGCGGACGCAGTCTTGTTTATCAAAGCGGATGATGCCGATCATTTCATCCTCTTCGAAGCGCTCCATCGCATCGCTGAGGCCGGACTTCACGCCGCGCGGCAGGTCGCATTGGGTGATGTCACCATTGACGATAACCGTGACGTTCTCACCCAGACGGGTCAGGAACATCTTCATTTGGCTGGCGGTAACGTTCTGGGCTTCATCCAGAATAACCACCGCATTTTCGAAAGTACGCCCGCGCATATAGGCGAAAGGCGCGATCTCCACCTTGCCGATTTCCGGGCGCAGGCAGTATTGCATAAAGGACGATCCTAAACGGCGCACCAGAATGTCATACACCGGACGGAAATAAGGGGCGAATTTCTCAGAGATATCCCCAGGCAAGAAACCGAGGTCTTCATCCGCCTGCAGAACCGGACGAGTAACGATAATCCGATCCACTTCTTTATGTATTAGAGCTTCTGCCGCTTTCGCAGCGCTGATAAATGTTTTGCCGCAGCCGGCTTCACCGGTGGCAAATATCAACTGCTTCTTGTCTATGGCTATTAAGTAATGACCCTGAGCTTCGGTTCGAGCCAGAATGGGGGAGCTATCGCGCTTGTCACGTGCCATGCCGATAGACTCAACACCACCCATTTGTACCAGCGAGGTTACGGACTCTTCTTCCAGCTGGCGATGACTACGAGCGTCACGACGAATAACGCGTTTCGCTTCACGACGTGCTTTGATCACTGCTTTTTGTCTCATAGTGGCACCTTACAGTTTGTTTCACCTACCGCAACGGCCTGGCCGTGCGATTATGTTTCACATACAGATGCGGGTTTGGCTCCCTTTTGAGCCGACGATAGCCAATAGAAAAAGTGAATATCCAACGGGCTTTTGGGCACGCCGATTTTTCACGGGATAACGCGATGGGGTAATTAGACCTGGGGTAAAAAGTGACAAAAATTTGTGATAACGGGAGTGCGGTCTGGTCAGAAAAAGAGAGTCGGAGAGAGTGCCCTCGTTACAACGAGTCATCAGGGAAGAACTGTTATTTTTTCTTTCTAGCCCAACCAAGGACTTTACCATTAGCGATCCCCGCAGTGTTATTTACAGCTTCGAGCTGTGCACCGTGTGAAAACTACCGCCAGATGATTACAGTATAATGACATTCAAACCGCGCGCGTTGCTAAAATGTAAAAAAATTTAATCTTTTTTGTTTTTAGACGCCACAAGAACACTATATCACGCCGATTCCGTCATTCAATATAATTTTTATTCAATTAAATATCATATGGTTACGATTAAAACCCTTGAATGACATTTCGGTTTCCTGATTAAATTTTAAACAAACAAAACCGGCACTTCTCTGTCAATTTATAAATAAAAAAGGCGGGAAAGCTCCCGCCCTGCCGTTCATTGATTACGCCGGTAACTTCCCTGGCGGTTACTCGAAGGTATAAGAAACGCTCACCCCACCGCCCCAGTTTCTTCCCGGAGCCGGTTCGTAGTAACGGCCATTGCCTTCATTGACGATCACCGACCCCACGTATTGGCGGTCAAACAGGTTATCCACCCGGCCGAAAACATTCAGCATCCAGTTTCCCATTGGATAACGATAGCCGGTGTTTAAACCCACGGTGGTATAGGCCGGAGCCTGTTCAGTGTTGGCATCATTAACTTCGATATCGCTCATGTAACGCACCTCCGCACCGGCATACCACCCTTCCGGCGGAGACCAGGCCAACGACGCATAGCCCATATTGCGCGCTATGCCTGGCATGCGGTTGCCGCTTGGCACCTTATTGGCTTCTGAACACTGGCTGTCGCCGCACACATCTTCGCGGTAACGCGCGTCTAACAGCGTCCAGGCCAACTGCACTCGCCAATCGTAGGCGAATTGCTGATCCAGCGCCAATTCCAGCCCGCGTCGGCGGGTCTGCCCGGCGTTTTTGTAGCTGGTGCGACCGTTGCTGCTTTCATCCACCACAATTTCGTTGCGGGTGTCGGTCTGGAATACTGCGGCGGTCAACAGACCGTTACCAATGCGCGTTTTACTGCCCAACTCCACCGTGTCGCTGGTCGAAGGCTGTAAACCAAAGTTAAGCCCGGCCTGATCGCCGGAGCGGTACGACAGCTCGTTAATGGTCGGTGTTTCAAACCCGCGTCCGGCGGACAGATACAGGTTCCAGCCGCTCATTACCGCGTAGTTCAAGGATCCGGCCGGCAACCATTTATGGTAGCTAGCGTTACCGCTGTCATCGCCGTTGCTGCCGGTCACGTAGTGGTCGTTGGAGTCGAAATTGACGGTGCTGTAGCGCATGCCGGCATCCAGCGTCAGTTTTTGCGTCAACTGCCACGAACTTTGCAGATAGGGATCCAGGTTCCACATCAGGTTGCGCTCATTGCGGCGCAGCGCCCCCTGGGTGCCCAACTCGGTTACGCCGTTAACCTGGGTAAAGTTTTCATAGCCTTTACGCTGCTCGGTCATGGTTTCATAGTCCAACCCGCCGGTCAGGGTATAGGGAACGCCCAGCTCGCCGCGGTGCGTCCAGCGAGTATCAATCCCCTGATAATGGCGCGTCAGATCAATCACCCCGCCAGGATGCTGGGCGCTACGCTGCTGCACCGCGACCGGGATTGACTGGTACTGGGTGGTTTCGCGCTCACCGGCGTACATCATGATGCTCAGGTCGTCATCGGCCCCCATCTGGCGCTCATAGTGCAACCCGGCCTGGGTCTGCGAAGTGCTTTTACGGGTGTTGTACTGGTCGGCACGCGGTGCCTGGCGCGGATTATCGTGCCATTCCGCGTTCGTCAGGCCACCCGGATCATTGGCGTGGATATCGACGCTGTTAAACAACAACGTCAGGGTGCTGACGTCGTCGATACGAACGCCCAGCTTGGCATTGCCAAGGTTTTTCTGCGCACCGCTGTGATCGCGAAAGCCCTGAGTCGTAAACCGGGTGCCGGAAATGGTGTAGTTAACGTCGCCGGCGTGGGTACCGTCGCCGGTCGCCCCGGTCGCCTTGACGCCATAACGCCAGGTGCCGTAACTGCCAAAGTACGAACTGGCTTCAAGGCGCGCAGGTTGCTGGCCGGTTTCGGTTTCCACATTCACCATGCCGCCGGACGCATTGCCGTAGAGGGCAGAAAACGGCCCGCGCAGCACCTCCACCTTTTCCACCGAGTTAAGGTCAATGTTCGACGTCTGGCCCTGACCATCCGGCATGGTGGCCGGGATACCGTCGACATAAATACGCACACCGCGCACCCCATACATTGAGCGTGCGCCAAAGCCCCGCACCGAAAGTTGCAGATCCTGCGCATAGTTCTGGCGGTTCTGAATTTGCAGGCCGGGCACGCTGCCCAAACTTTCCGACAGGTTGATCTGCGGCCTGGCCTCACGGATTTGATCGCCATTCACCACGCTGACGGCAGCCGGGGTGGACAGTTCGGATAGGCCGCTGCGTTTGGCCGTGACCACCATGGTCTGTTCGCTATCCTTGTCCTGCGCCAGGGCGCAGACAGGCAGTAAGGCAGGGATAACCAGAGCTGAAACCGCCAACCGGTTTTTATGAGTGCTTTTCATCAGGAGAATGCCGTTAAAGGGATCGGAGAATATGAACCATTTGGAACGTTATGGCCAATATGTTAATGCTTTTAACAAAAAATGAAAATAGTTAGCCTAATTAAAGACGGAGCTCTCGATTTCGCAAGCTCAGGGTTGATTTTAATTAACGGCTGTTGGTTCAAAAATAAGGCGGGGAAAACCCGCCTGGTGAAGTGAGGCTCAGGCTTTCAGCAAGCCGCTGGCCAGATAGTCGTTGCTGTCTTTGACCCCTGGCAGCGCAAAGAAGTAACCGCCGCCGATAGGTTTGACGTACTCTTCCAGCGCCTCGCCGTTCAGACGTTTTTGCACCGTCAGGAAGCCTTTCTCCAAATCGGCCTGGTAGCACACGAACAGCAGCCCCATTTCCAACTGGCCGGAGTTGGACACGCCGATCGAATAGCTGTAACCCCGGCGCAGCAACAAATTACTCTGAGTTTGCGGCGTGCGCGGGTTTGCCAGGCGGATATGCGCATCCATCGGGATCATCTTCCCTTCGGGATCCTTCTCATAGTCCGGCTCGTCGTGTTCATGCTTCATGCCGAGCGGCGCACCGCTGTGCTTTTCGCGGCCGAAGATGGTTTGCTGCTCCTGCAACGGAGTGCGATCCCAGAACTCCACGTGGAAACGGATAATACGCGCGGCCTGATAGCTGCCGCCCACCGCCCATGCCGGTTCCCCGGCGTTATCAGCCACCCACACCACCTGATCCATCAACGGTTTATCGTCGGTTTTCGGGTTGGCGGTGCCGTCTTTAAAGCCCAGCAGGTTGATTGGCGTCTCTTTACCTTTGCTGCGTGCGGCGTGGGCGGAGATAAACCCTTCCCGCTTCCAGCGCACGCTGAGCAGATCCGGCGAATGCTTGATGATGTCACGCAGTGCGTGGATCACGGTTTCATTGGTATTGGCGCAAATCTGCAACACCAAATCGCCGTGGCACAGGCTGGCATCCAGCGAGTCGTTGGGAAAACGCGTCATCTTTTGCAGCCGCAACGGCTTGTGCGGCTGCAGGCCGAAACGCTCGTCAAACAGCGAAGTGCCGACCGATACGGTGATGGTCAGGTTATCCGGATAGATCTCCGGCCCCATGATGCCCGAATCAAGCGGTGGCAGCTTGGGATCCACTTCCGGGGCTTTGCCGCCGGTGGTCAAAAACGCAATGCGATTGGTCAGCAGCCGAAACAGCCGTTCCAAATCCTGCTTGTTGCTGGCCAGCACGTCAAAGGCAACCAGCATCATCGCCGCTTGCTGCGGCGTGAGGATCCCGGCCTGGTGCGCGCCGTAGAACGGCTGCTTCTGCCAGCGTTCATCCTTAGCCACCGCCAGCGGTTCTGCGGTTTTATCTGCCGCCTGGGTCAGACGACTGCCGCCCAACGCCAGTACGCCCAGCCCCAATCCCTGCAATAAACGACGGCGCGACGGTGACGCCGCGCTCTGCGTTTGTGGATGCGGCCCGTTTTCCGGGCCGATCTTGTTACTCATGATGCTTTGCCTCAGTCCAGACCCAGAACGCCACGCAGCTGTGACAAATCTTCCGCCAGGGTGGTGATTGGCCCTTTCATGGCGTTGCGATCGGCATCGGTCAGCTTCTCGTAAGACTCATAGCCATCCTGGGTTTTGTATTTCGCCAAAATGGTATCAACGGTTTTAAAGTTGGCGTCGATCTTGTCCAGCAACGGCTTGTTGGCCTTGACCAACAGCGGGCGCAGCAGGTTAACGATTTTTTGCGCGCCGTCTACGTTGGCTTGGAAGTCCCACAGGTCGGTGCGGCTGTAGCGGTCTTCTTCACCGCTGATTTTGCTCGCCGCCACTTCTTCGATCAGGCCGGCTGCGCCGCCCACCACCTTACTTGGCGGGAAGGTCAGGTCGGTCACGCGTTTTTGCAGCTCAAGGGTGTCCTTGTACAGCTGATCGGCGTATTTGCTCATGTCTTTGGTGGTGTTGTCGGCAAACAGCGCTTTCTCCAGGCGGTGGAAACCGGTGAACTTCGGATCTTCCGCTTTTTTCTCGTAGTCGTCTTCGCGGGCGTCGATACTGCCGTCCAAATCGGAGAACAGCTCGGCGATCGGCTCAATTCGCTCGTAATGCTGACGCGTCGGCGCATAGAGTTTACGCGCTTCTGCCACGTTGCCGGCCTTCACGGCATCGGTGAACAGCTTGGTCTGTTTAACCAGCCCTTCGACCTCTTTGGTCACGTAGACTTTGTATTCGGCAATCGGCCCAACCAAATCCATGGCGTTCGGTTTGCCGTCGCTGGCAGCACCGGCCGCCGCGCTCACGGTCAGTTTGCCTTTCGGATTGCTGAGCAGCCCACAGGTCATGTCGTATTCGCCCGCTTCCAGATTGGCGGTCATCTTCTGGGTGAAGCCCGGCGCGATGTTTTCACGCTCTTCCACCACCATCACCCCTTTCAGGATTTCCCACTCCACGTTTTTCTGGCTGGTGTTGTGCACCACAAACTGGGTTTTACCGGCCGGCACCGTCAGTTGCATCGGCTCGCACTGTTTGTCGTTAACGGTGATCTTTACCTGCGGCACGTCCGCCGCCAGGGCATCAATGCTCAGCGCGAACGCCGGGAGTGCCAGTAATGCTGCGTGCAAAGCCTTGCGGCGGAATAACGGAGTAGACATACAAGATTCCCTATTAAATTAATGATTGATTTTACGTTGCGCCGAAACCGCTACCGGTTCCGCACGCTGCGGCAGGAAAAAGAAAATCAGTGCTGGGATCAAATACAAGAAGTAGACCGCCACTTCGCTTACCGTTGGCGTTTCCTGGTAGCCGAAGATGCCTTCGAGCAGGGTACCAAACAGGGAGTGTGTCGACAGATGGTTGCTGAGATCAAACGCGATGTCCTGGAAGTGGTTCCACAACCCGGCTTCGTGGAAGGCGCGGATCGCCCCGGCGGCCAAGCCAGCGGCAACGAACAGGATAAACAGGCTGGTCCATTTGAAGAATTTGGCCAGGTGCAGCTTCACGCCGCCCCAGTAAATCATCATGCCCAGTACAATGGCGGCCACCAGGCCAAGCACCGCACCTATCGGGGCTTCAATCCCCACGTCTTGCTGGAAAGCCGCCAGCAGGAAAAATACCGACTCCAGCCCTTCGCGGGCCACGGCAAAAAACACCATCGCCACCAGCGCCCAGCCCTGACCTTTGCCGGAATTGAGCGCATTGTCGATGGCGCCTTCCAGATGCACCTTGACCGATTTGGAGACCTTACGCATCCAGAACACCATATAGGTCAGGATCAACACCGCTACCACCGCGACAATGCCCTCGAACAGCTCTTGCTGCTTTTGCGGGAATTCGCCGGTGGTTTCATTGATGAAGATTCCAAGCGCCAGGCACAGGGCGGCGGCAACAATCACCCCTATCCATACCACGCCTAACCATTGACCCCGCTGCGTGCGTTTCAGGTAGCTGGCAATCAGGCTGACGATCAACGCCGCCTCCAGCCCCTCACGGAACATGATAAGGAAGGGAACAAACATAAGTAATAACCCCTAAAAAGGCAGCTGCTGCGAAGCGCCCGCACGTCAGAAATGACGGCAGCGCCAATGTAAAGAAAAGTAAAACTCAACGATAGTGATTATCATTCTGGCTGGCAGAAATACAAGAGCCCCAAGGGTGATTTTTTCTAATCAAATGTCGCCAGTTGTTTCCGCAAGATGACGAAAAAACTGGGAAGCTGACAATAAAAAAGGCGCCTTAAGCGTAATGCCGGTCACTTAAGGTGACCGGCATTGTTTTTTATAGGATATTTTCGTTTCAATGATTTCAGTTCCCGGGGATACCTGCGCTCCCTTCGACCTGGTAGCACC
>NZ_JACJFQ010000059.1:0-12301 GCF_014164835.1 Serratia sp. OS31
CCATTACAACATTAAAACCACACATCAGAATCACAAAGGCCACAGTGAAAATCATGTAAAAACAGAATTAATCATTTAATTTTATTTATTATTTTTAAATAAACACGCTGAGTTTTCTTTTTTTAGTCGGGTGAGTTATTTGTGGTTTTTGTTGGTTTTGCGTTGTGGCGGAAATGCCATAAAAAAAGGGTTCATGCAAACATGAACCCTTCAGGCAACAACATGGAATGAAATGGCCGTTTACAGCGGATCGACCTTCAGACAGGACACGGCATGGCGGAAGCTGCCTTCCAGCAGCGGACGCGTCTTGGCACATTCCGGCCCGGCGATCGGGCAGCGGGTGCGGAACACGCAGCCAGAAGGCGGATTGATCGGCGAAGGCAGTTCCCCTTCCAGTAACTGGATCTGCTTTTCCTTCTCCTTGTCCGGGTCCGGGATCGGCACCGCCGACATCAACGCCTTGGTGTAAGGATGTTGCGGATTGTGGTACACCTCATCATAAGTCCCCAGCTCCACCGCATGGCCCAGATACATCACCAACACACGGTCGGAGATGTGTTTGACCACCGCCAGATCGTGGGCGATAAAGATCAGCGACAGGCCCATTTCACGCTGCAGTTGCTGCAGCAGGTTCACCACCTGCGCCTGAATCGACACGTCCAGCGCCGAGACCGGTTCATCGCAGATCACCAACTTGGGTTCGAGGATCAAGGCGCGTGCAATCCCAATACGCTGACACTGACCGCCAGAGAACTCGTGCGGATAGCGGTTGATCAGGTTAGGCAGCAGGCCAACCTTCAGCATCATCGCCTTTACCTTGTCTTTCACTTCCTGACGCGGCATTTTTGGGTAATAGGTGCGCAGCGGTTCCGCGATGATTTCACCGATGGTCATACGCGGGTTCAGCGAGGCCAGCGGATCCTGGAAGATCATCTGGATGTCGCTGCGGGTTTTGCGCCAGTCGACGTCGCTCATGCCAAGCAAATCTTTACCCAACCAGGCCACGCGTCCACTGGTGGCTTTCACCAGGCCGATAATGGCACGGGCAAACGTCGATTTTCCACAGCCGGACTCGCCGACCACGCCCAGGGTTTCCCCTTCGAACAGGCGCAGCGTCACGCCGTCAACGGCTTTGAGCGTTTTCGGCGGCTGCCAGAACCACTGTTTGTCATCATGAATGTCGAAATGCACTTTCAAATCGGCCACTTCGAGCAACACTTTCTTGTCGGTTACCGCTGTCATACCAACGCCTCCACCGGTTTAAAGCAGGCGCGCAGGCGCCCTTCACCAAACTGCTCCAATGGCGGAGCGCTCGAACATTGCGCCATCGCATACGCACAACGCGGTTGGAACGGACAGCCTTTCGGCAGGCGCAGCAGGTTCGGCGGGTTGCCGGGAATGGTCATCAGCGCCTCGCCTTCGGCATCCAGACGCGGTACCGCATTCAGCAAACCAATGGAATAAGGATGACTCGGGTGATAGAACACATCCCGCGCGCTGCCGTACTCCATGGTACGCCCGGCATACATCACCAACACCTTATTACAGATACCGGCCACAACGCCCAGGTCGTGGGTAATCATGATGATCGCGGTATTGAACTCACGCTTCAGTTCGTTCAGCAGCGTCATGATCTGCGCCTGTACCGTCACATCCAATGCGGTGGTAGGTTCATCGGCAATCAGCAGCTTAGGCCGGCACAGCAGTGCCATGGCGATCATCACGCGCTGGCGCATCCCGCCGGAAAACTCATGTGGGTACATGCGCATGCGCTTGCGTGCTTCCGGCATTTTGACCGCATCGAGCATGCGAACCGACTCTTCGAAGGCTTCGCTTTTGCTCATGTTTTTATGCAGCATCAGCACTTCCATCAACTGCTCACCAACGCGCATATAAGGGTTAAGCGAGGTCATCGGGTCCTGGAAGATCATCGAAATTTCTTCCGCCCGCAGCTTGTTGAGCTGTTTTTCCGGCAGGTTGAGGATCTCACGGCCGTTAAATTTGGCCGAACCGCCAATGCGACCATTGCTGGCCAGCAGTCCCATCAACGCGAAGGCGGTCTGGGATTTGCCGGAGCCGGATTCGCCCACGATGCCCAGAGTTTCACCGGCGCGCAGATCAAAATTCAGATCGTTCACTGCCGTCACATCACCGTCCGGAGTGCCGAAGGTCACGCGCAGATCTTTTACATCCAGCAACAGCGACGGCTTCACGGTGCCGGCGGTTTGCAACTGCGGATTTTCAATGGTGCTCATGATTGCACTCCTTAACGATCTTTCGGGTCGAGGGCGTCACGCAGGCCATCGCCGATAAAGTTGAAACAAAACAGAGTGACAACCAGGAAACCCGCCGGGAACAGCAGCAACCACGGTGAAACTTCCATCGAGTTGGCGCCATCGCTCAGCAATGCCCCCCAACTGCTTAACGGCTCTTGCGTCCCCAGCCCCAGGAAGCTGAGGAAAGATTCGAACAGGATCATGCTCGGCACCAGCAATGAGGCGTAAACCACCACCACACCCAGCACATTCGGCACGATATGGCGCAGCACGATGTTGCGGCTCGAAACCCCGCACACCAACGCCGCTTCGATAAATTCTTTACGCTTCAGGCTCAGGGTTTGACCACGCACGATACGCGCCATATCCAGCCACGACACCATGCCGATAGCGACAAAGATCAGCAGGATATTCTGCCCGAAGAAGGTCACCAGCAGGATCACGAAGAACATGAACGGGAAGGAGTTGAGGATCTCCAGCAGACGCATCATCACCGAGTCGATTTTACCGCCCAGGTAACCGGACATTGCACCGTACAGGGTACCGACAATCACCGCCACCAGCGCAGCCGACACGCCGACCATCAGCGAGATACGCCCGCCAATCGCTACGCGCACCAGCAGATCGCGGCCCGATGAGTCCGTACCGAAGTAGTGTGCCGATTCGAGACTTGGCGCGGCCGACATCATCGCCCAATCGGTATCGTCATAGGCAAACTGCGACAGCCAGGGCGCCACAATCACAAACAGGGTAATCAAAGCCAATACGAACAGGCTGCTGAGCGCCGCCCGGTTGTGCACAAAGCGGCGACGGGCATCCTGCCACAGGCTGCGTCCTTCCACTTCGAGCTTCTCGCTGAAGTGCTCCAGAGCCTCGCTGTTCTTTTTCGTCAACATCATTTGCGTGCTCCAGCTTAATAACGAATTTTTGGATCGATAACGGCATACAGCACGTCCACGATCGCGTTAAACAGGATAGTCAGAGCGCCAACCAGAATGGTCAGACTCAATACCAAAGAGTAGTCGCGGTTAAGCGCGCCGTTAACAAACAGCTGGCCGATACCCGGCAGGCCGTAAATGGTTTCGATAACCATAGACCCCGTGATGATGCCGACAAACGCCGGGCCCATATAGGAAAGCACGGGCAATAACGCAGGCTTCAACGCATGGCGCAATATAATGCGGCGCATAGGCAAACCTTTGGCGCGCGCGGTACGGATAAAGTTGGAATGCAGCACTTCAATCATCGAGCCACGCGTGATACGGGCGATACTGGCGATATAGGCCAACGACAGCGCCACCATTGGCAGGATGATAAATTTCGGTGCCCCGCCGTTCCAGCCCCCACCCGGCAGCCATTTCAGCGTGATGGCGAAGATCAACACCAGTAACGGCGCCACCACGAAACTGGGGATCACCACCCCGGTCATGGCAAAGCCCATCACCGTGTAGTCCCATTTGGTATTTTGATTCAGTGCAGCCACCACGCCGGCGCTAACACCCAGGATCACCGCCAGCAAAAATGCGGCCAGACCCAGCTTGGCAGAGACCGGGAATGAAGCAGCCACCAGATCGTTGACCGAATAATCTTTGTATTTGAATGAAGGACCAAAATCGCCCTGCGACAGCTGGGCCAGATAATGGCCGTACTGTTTCCAGATAGGATCGTTCAAATGATATTTGGCTTCGATGTTGGCCATCACTTCCGGTGGTAATGCGCGTTCGCCGGTAAATGGGCTGCCGGGCGCCAGGCGCATCATAAAGAATGAGATGGTGATCAGAATAAATAGCGTCGGGATCGCTTCCAATAAGCGACGAAATATAAATTTAAGCATTGCCCTAACCCTGTGTTGCAGCCTGATAACGGCTTATTATTCACAACATAGGCCGGCGGTTAACACCGCCGGCACTTACCGTATCAATGCTTGATGATGTACAGGTTTTTATCGTACACGTTATCAAGCGGGTCTTTACCGGTGTAACCCCCAACATAAGGTTTCACCAGACGGGCATTCACGTAGTAATAAACCGGAACGATGGCAGAATCTTTATCCAGCTGAACCTCGGCCTTCTGATACAGCTCGGCACGTTCTTCTTTGGTTTTCGCCGTCAGCACGTTGGCCATCAGCTTGTCGAACTCGGCGCTCTTATAGTGCGGGGTGTTACTGCTGCTGTCAGACAGCATCATGTTCAGGAACGAGCTAGGTTCGTTGTAGTCCGCACACCAGCCGGCACGCGCAACGTCGTAGGTCCCCTGATGACGGGTATCCAGGAAGGTTTTCCACTCCTGGTTCACCAGTTTCACATCCACACCCAGGTTTTTCTTCCAGATGGAGGCCGCGGCGATTGCCAGCTTCTTATGCAGATCTGAAGTATTGTACAGCAGTGAGAAAGTCAGCGGTTTGCCTGGGCCATAGCCTGCTTCGGCCAGCAGTTTCTTCGCCACTTCATTACGTTTTTCTTGCGTCCAGCTGAACCACTCAGGTGGGGTCAGCTTGGCGCCGTCGGTGTATGGCGGTGTGAAGCTGTAAGCCGGCAGATCGCCCTGGTTTTTTACTTTGTTGGTGATGATGTCGCGGTCCAGACCCAGCTTCAGTGCTTCACGCACGCGTGCATCGGTAAATGGCGCTTTCTGGTTGTTGATTTCGTAGTAGTAGGTACACAGATAAGGATCTACGTGAACCTCTTTCGGGATCTCTTTTTTCAACTTCTGGAACAGTTCGATCGGCATGTTGTTATAGGTCATGTCGATTTCGCCGGTGCGGTAGCGGTTAACGTCGGTCACTTCCGAAGAAATTGGCAGGAAGGTCACTTTGTTAATGATGGTTTTCGCGTTATCCCAGTATTCCGGGTTACGTTCCAGTACGATGCGTTCGTTAACCACCCAATCTTTCAGTTTGTATGCGCCGTTGCTGACGTAGTTGGCCGGCAAGGTCCACTTTTCGCCAAACTTCTCGACGGCGTCTTTATATACCGGCTTCATCGCATAGTGCGGGGTCATTTCAACCAGGTAAGGCACCGGCTCGGTCAGGGTCACCTGGAAGGTATGGTCATCAATGGCTTTCACACCCAGGGTTGATTTATCTTTCTTCCCGGCGATGACGTCATCCACGTTTTCTACGTGGGCATATTGCAGGTAGCTGGCATAAGGTGATGCGGTTTTCGGATCAACCACGCGCTGCCAGCTATACACGAAATCTTGCGCCGTCACCGGCTTGCCGTTCGACCATTTTGCGTCTTTACGCAGATGGAAGGTCCAGACTTTAAAATCTTTGTTATCCCAGCTTTCCGCGACGCCAGGGACAATGGAACCATCCGGGCTGTTGTTGGCCAGGCCTTCCATCAGATCTCGCGTTACGTTGTTTTCAGGTACGCCTTCGATTTTATGCGGGTCGAGCGATTGCACTTCCGAACCGTTGTTCTTAACGATCTCTTGTTTGTCCGCCAGTTGCACGCCCGCCGGCACGTCGGCCGCAAAAGCACTTCCGGTTGCTGTGATACCCAGCGCGGCAATGATGCCGGCCGCAAGGATGGTTTTTTTCGTGATGTTGGTCATGTGTATACTCCAGTTTTTATTATCACAGGCTCATCGTGGAGCCTGCGTTGCCCGTGAGCGGACCTTGTTATACCGGCTGCCGCTGAACGAATACGGCAGGCGGCCTTCCCTGTATTACTCCACCGCGGATGGCGTGGCGTAATACCCCTCGTTACTGCTTGATGATGTACAGATTTTTCACATCGGTGTAGTCCAGCGGATCCTTACCGGTAAAGCCGCCCACCGACGGTCTGATCAGGCGAGCGCTGACGCGGTAATACACCGGAATCAACGCCGAATCTTTATCCAACTGAGCTTCTGCCTGCTGATAAAGGGCGGCGCGTGCAGCCTCGTCCGGCGCTTTTAGCGTGCCGGCCATCAGGGCGTCAAACGCCGGGCTCTTGTAGAAAATGGTGTTGATGCTGCTGTTGGAAAGCACCAAATTGAGGAATGCGCTCGGCTCGTTATAGTCACCACACCAGGTAGCGCGCGCCACGTCGTACTGACCCTGATGGCGACTTTCAAGCGAGGTTTTCCACTCCTGGTTGCGCAGCGTCACCTCAGCACCGAGGTTTTTCTTCCACATCGAAGCGGCGGCAATGGCCTGCTGCTTATTTTGATCGGAAGTGTTGTACAGCAGCGTGAACTTAAGCGGTTTGCTGGCGCTGAAACCGGCTTGCTCCAGCAACTTCCTGGCCTCGGCATTGCGCTGTTCCTGACTCCAACTCGCCCATGCCGGCGCAGTGAATTTGGCGCCTTCGGTAAAGGTTGGGGTGAAACTGAACGCCGGGATCTGCCCCTGGCCCATGATTTTGTTGGCGATAATGTCGCGGTCCAGCGTCAGTTTCACGGCAGCGCGCACCCGCGGATCGGTAAAGGGCGCACGCTGGTTGTTAATCTCGTAATAAAAGGTGCACAGATAAGGGTTAACGTGCAGTTGCTCAGGGATCTCTTTCTTCATCTTCGCGAACAGGTTCGGCGGGATGGCGCTGTTGGTGATATCAATTTCACCGCTGCGGAAGCGGTTAACGTCGCTGACCTCGGAGGCGATCGGCAAGAACGTCGCCTTATCGATCACCGTTTTCTTGTTGTTCCAATAGCTCGCGCTGCGTTCAAGCACAATGCGCTCATTCACCACCCAATCCTTCAAGCGATAGGCCCCGTTGCCAACGTAGTTCGCTGGCAACGTCCATTTGTCGCCAAACTTCTCGATCACCGAACGTTTTACCGGTTTCAGCGAGGTGTGGCTCAGCATGCTGATGAAGTAAGGTACCGGTTCGCTCAGCGTGACCTGCAGCGTTTTATCATCGATGGCTTTAACGCCCAGGCTTTGCGGCCCTTTCTTGCCGGTCAGGATATCGTCGATATTTTCAATTTTGGCGTACTGCAGATAGCTGGCGTAAGGCGAGCCGGTTTTCGGATCGGCCAGGCGCTGCCAGCTATAAACGAAGTCCTGTGCGGTCACCGGGGAGCCATCACTCCACACCGCGTCCGAGCGCAGGTGAAAAGTCCAGGTTTTGAAATCCTGGTTTTCCCATTGGGCTGCCGTCGCCGGTACCACATGCCCATTGGCATCGGTGCTGACCAGCCCTTCCAACAGGTTAAGAATAATATTACTTTCCGGTATCCCTTCGACCTTATGCGGATCCAACGAAGCCACTTCCGTGCCGTTGTTAATTACAATGCTCTGCTGCTGAGCCAATTGTACTCCGGCCGGAACGTCGGCCGCCTGAGCAGAATATACGGCGCTGATACTCAGCAAGCCGGCAATGAACATAGCCAATGGAGTGCGCTTTCGGGTTTGCTGCATGGTCGAGGCTCCTTTTCACCAACAAGCATTGCTTATCGATATTCGTGAAGTATTTATAAGTATTCTAAATAAACAGACACCAGCAAAAATCATTCCCACTTTGACGACGCAGCCGCGTTAATTGCGCGTAGAAAGTTGCTCGGAAATTAGCAGAAGGCAAATTCCATAGCCAATAATTTTTACAGAAATGTTAAGCAATTCTCTTTTATTGCATCAAGCCCGATCTGTACCCCTCGGACGAGGGTGACAATTACACGATATAACGCACTGATTTTAATCAGATAAAATAAAACAAGCCTTACCCTGACGGCGCACTGCAAGCTGACACAGTAGACAAAGAAACATTCAGTTAACAAAGCAGCCATTCAAAGAACAAACACCTGCTTATGTGCGGTTAATCACTAATAACACCTGGATGAAAGCGAGACAAGCCCTACAGAATGATGTGATTAAATTAACAGCAGATTTGATGTTAGGAGCGGGAAAAAGGGCAATAACTGGGGAAGATAAGGGGTAAAAACAACGCTTAGCGTTTTTATTGAGCAACAAATTGAGATTTATGCCACATACTGGTGCAAGTGAATAAAATTCATTCATATTGCGCACTATATTAATGCGAACCAATAATTGATTTTAATTTTTAAAATTAATTTGAGTCGTGAATCATCCTATTCACGACTCCTGCGCCGGATTACAACAGACCCGGGAATATGGCCTTAATACCGGTAACGATAAATTCGATACCCAAAGCCATCAGCAACAACCCCATGATTCGGGTGATGACGTTAATGCCGGTTTGCCCCAATAAACGCACCAACAATGGCGCGGCGCGGAACAATAGCCAGCAACAAAAGGCAAAGAGCGCGATCGCCAGGGTAAAACCCAACAGGTTTTGCCAGCTATGATAGCGGGAACTCCAGACAATGGTGGAACTGATGGCCCCCGGCCCGGCCATCAGCGGCAATGCCAGGGGCACTACGCCGATACTTTCACGGATTGCGCTCTCCGATTTTTCCTGTTTGTTCTGTTTGTCTTCCCCCAGTTTGCCGCTGATCATCGACATCGCAATGGTGACCACCAGGATGCCGCCGGCAATGCGGAACGAGTCAATGGAGATGCCGAACATGCGCAAAATCCCCTCCCCCAAAAACAGCGAGGTCCACAGGATTATGGCCACCGACAGGTTGGCGGTCAGGTTAGTTTTATTGCGCCCTGCCGCCGCCTGATAGCTGGTCATGCTGATAAATACCGGCAAAATGCCTACCGGGTTCACCAGCGCAAACAGGCCGACAAAAAATTTAATGTAGCCGGAAAAATCCAACAGAGATTGGCCCACAAATGACTCCGCTTTAATAGCTTTAAAAGTGACACTGCCTACGCGCGCTAATGTAATGGAATTGCCACGGGTAATCCATTGGTCATGACCGGGATTTTTATCTATTAATGTGGTAAATAATAAAATAACTCACCACTGTTAATGCAATGTACGGTTTATGATTTTTTATGTTAGAAAAAGTGCCTGACATCGCAGTTATCAAGAATGATTCTCAAAAACCATGGCTGAATGGTGTCAGCATGCGATTTTTTTGATTTAAATCACATAATCACTACCCAAGAGTAGTTAAGCTCTTAGTCGTAGTCAGGGAGTAGAACAGGTTAAGGAAAAAGTGGCATCTCTGTTCGGCCCGCTGTCTTCTCCTGCTGAAGCATCGGGTAAAGCTCTTTAAGCAAATCAGCAACATGCAGCACAAAAAGATGGGAAACCTTTGTTTTTAAAACAGCATTTTCCACCGATCTGTCTATACTAGTTGCTCGCACGGCTGATTTACTGAAAGAGTTTAACATTATCAGGAGAGCATTATGGCTGTAACAAATGTCGCTGAACTGAACGAGCTAGTTGCACGTGTCAAAAAAGCCCAGCGCGAATATGCCAACTTCACTCAAGAGCAAGTTGATAAAATTTTCCGCGCTGCTGCCCTCGCCGCTGCCGATGCCCGTATTCCTCTGGCTAAAATGGCCGTTGAAGAATCCGGTATGGGTATCGTTGAAGATAAAGTGATCAAGAACCACTTCGCATCCGAGTTTATCTACAACGCCTATAAAGATGAAAAAACCTGCGGTATCCTGTCTGAAGACGATACTTTCGGTACCATCACCATCGCCGAACCTATCGGCCTGATTTGCGGTATCGTACCCACCACCAACCCAACTTCCACGGCCATTTTCAAAGCGTTAATCAGCCTGAAAACCCGTAACGGCATCATCTTCTCTCCGCACCCACGTGCGAAAAACGCCACCAACAAAGCGGCAGATATCGTGCTGCAGGCAGCGATTGCCGCCGGTGCGCCAAAAGACATCGTCGGCTGGATCGATCAACCTACCGTTGAACTCTCCAACCAGCTGATGCACCACCCTGACATCAACCTGATCCTGGCCACCGGTGGCCCAGGCATGGTGAAAGCGGCCTACAGCTCCGGCAAACCGGCCATCGGCGTGGGTGCAGGTAATACCCCGGTGGTGGTTGACGAAACGGCGGATATCAAACGCGTCGTTGCCTCTATTCTGATGTCTAAAACCTTCGACAGCGGTGTGATTTGCGCCTCTGAGCAATCCGTCATCGTGGTTGACTCCATCTATGATGCGGTGCGCGAACGTTTCGCTTCCCATGGCGGCTACATGCTGCAGGGTAAAGAACTGAAAGCCGTGCAGGACATCATCCTGAAAAACGGCGGCCTGAATGCGGCTATCGTGGGCCAGTCTGCTCCGAAAATCGCTGAAATGGCCGGCATCAAAGTTCCGGCAAGCACCAAGGTGCTGATCGGTGAAGTGAAGCTGGTCGATGAGTCAGAACCTTTCGCTCACGAAAAACTGTCGCCAACGCTGGCCATGTATCGCGCCAAAGACTTTGAAGACGCCGTCAGCAAAGCGGAAAAACTGGTCGCCATGGGCGGTATCGGTCACACCTCTTGCCTGTACACCGACCAGGATAACCAACCTGAACGCGTAGCCTTCTTCGGCGACAAGATGAAAACCGCGCGTATCCTGATCAACACCCCTGCTTCTCAGGGTGGTATCGGCGACCTGTACAACTTCAAACTCGCTCCGTCTCTGACGCTGGGCTGCGGTTCCTGGGGCGGTAACTCCATCTCTGAAAACGTCGGTCCAAAACACCTGATCAACAAGAAAACTGTAGCGAAGCGAGCAGAAAACATGTTGTGGCATAAACTTCCGAAATCAATCTACTTCCGCCGTGGCTCACTGCCAATCGCGCTGGAAGAAGTAGCGACCGACGGGGCAAAACGCGCCTTCATTGTGACCGACCGCTACCTGTTCAACAACGGCTATGCAGACCAGATCACTTCCGTTCTGAAGTCACACGGCATTGAAACCGAAGTGTTCTTCGAGGTTGAAGCGGATCCAACGCTGTCCATCGTGCGTAAAGGCGCTGAACAGATGAACTCCTTCAAGCCAGACGTGATCATCGCACTGGGCGGCGGTTCACCGATGGATGCTGCGAAGATCATGTGGGTGCTGTACGAACACCCGGAAACCCACTTCGAAGACCTGGCGCTGCGCTTTATGGATATCCGTAAACGTATCTACAAGTTCCCGAAAATGGGCGTGAAGGCAAAAATGATTGCCGTCACCACCACTTCAGGCACCGGTTCAGAAGTTACGCCGTTTGCGGTAGTGACCGACGACGTAACCGGCCAGAAATACCCACTGGCAGATTACGCGTTGACTCCTGACATGGCGATCGTTGACGCCAACCTGGTCATGAACATGCCGAAATCCCTGTGCGCCTTCGGTGGCCTGGATGCGGTAACTCACGCGCTGGAAGCTTATGTTTCAGTCCTGGCGAACGAATACTCTGACGGTCAGGCGCTGCAAGCGTTGAAACTGCTGAAAGAGTATCTGCCGACCAGCTATAAAGAAGGTGCCAAGAACCCGGTAGCCCGTGAGCGCGTGCACAATGCCGCGACCATCGCCGGTATCGCGTTCGCCAACGCCTTCCTGGGGGTTTGCCACTCGATGGCCCACAAACTGGGCTCCGAGTTCCATATCCCGCACGGTTTGGCCAACGCCATGCTGATCTCCAACGTCATTCGTTATAACGCGAACGACAACCCGACCAAGCAAACGGCTTTCAGCCAGTACGACCGCCCACAGGCGCGTCGCCGCTACGCCGAAATCGCTGACCACCTCGGCCTGAGCGCACCGGGCGACCGTACCGCACAGAAAATCGAGAAGTTGCTGACCTGGTTGGACGAGATCAAGGCCGAACTGGGCATCCCGGCTTCAATCCGCGAAGCCGGCGTGCTGGAAGCCGATTTCCTTGCGAAAGTAGACAAACTGTCTGAAGACGCCTTTGACGACCAGTGTACCGGGGCTAATCCACGTTATCCGCTGATTGCTGAACTCAAGCAAATCATGCTGGATACCTTCTACGGCCGTAAATTCAGCGAAGCGGTTGACGAAGAGGTTTTGGCCACGCCGGTTGTCGCCAAGACGGTAAAGAAGACCAAAAAATAACGGTTCATTGAATTGAGCCAACAAAAAACCGCCGTAAGGCTAATGCCGGTCACTTAAGGTGACCGGCATTGTTTTTTATAGGATATTTTCGTTTCAATGATTTCAGTTCCCGGGGATACCTGCGCTCCCTTCGACCTGGTAGCACCAA
>NZ_JACJFQ010000005.1:0-224701 GCF_014164835.1 Serratia sp. OS31
ATAATAGGATACACCGGCTGGCGTGTGCCGGGGAATGATGTGATGTTGTTTTACTTGTAAAAGCAAATGCTTGCTTTCTGTGACTAGGTTAACAAAAAAACCGCATCGGATGCGGTTTTATTTACT
Organism: Serratia sp. OS31; assembly: GCF_014164835.1. Classification (NCBI taxonomy): domain Bacteria; kingdom Pseudomonadati; phylum Pseudomonadota; class Gammaproteobacteria; order Enterobacterales; family Yersiniaceae; genus Serratia; species Serratia sp. OS31. The sequence goes on from NZ_JACJFQ010000005.1 coordinate 127, forward strand.
TACTTTTACGTAGTGAAATGAATTTTCTTCACTAACGGCACATAAATTGCAGTTTGTACCTGCATTGATTGATTAATAAGGGGGAAATCCCCCTTTAGTCATCAATATTGTCCATGATTTCATGCCGTTTATTATGATAACCCTCTTCGTTTAGCCCCTCACGCCAGTAAGGGACAGCATAAAGCTGATTACGGTCACATTGGCGCTCGCGGCGCAGGTAACGGCGCAGATCTACCACCAAACGATCTTCCCCGGCCAGCCAATACTGAATTTCTGCCTGTGGCAACGGCAATGAACAAAATTGCGTCACCAACTCGGCGGTTTTTTCGGTGCCGCCGATAATCCAGCTCAGTTCGAAGCCTGCCGGTTTTTTCAGATCTATAACGTCAGCCGCAGTGTCGACGCGGATAAAGGCATGGCCTTCGCTGCGCGCAGGTAAGCCTTCCAGCAAGGCCGCCAGCGCGGGCAAGGAGGAAGGATCGCCGGCCAGACAGTAGAAATCGGCCTCTGGCAGCATTGGTTTAGGGCCGCCGGGGTTACTGATGCCGATTTTATCGCCTGCTTTTGCCGAGCGCGCAAAGTTAACTGCCGGGCCGCTGTGATCGTGAATGGCGAATTCAATGTCGATTTCCGCCAGCTCCGGCCGTACTGCGCGAATTGAATAGGTGCGGACAATCGGGCGTATCGCATCGGCCGCCCAGCGAGGGCCATTTTCGGTCAGCGTCGGCAGGTCCGGCTGCGTCTGGCCTTCAAGCGGCAGGAAAACCTTGATGTGCGCGGCGGCGGCGTTTGCCGGGTAATAACGCAGGTCAGGGGCGGTGAAGGTGATGCGGCGCAGGTGCGGGGTAACATCGCGAATCGCGCTGACAGCAATCAGGTAGGGTGCGCGTGAGCGTGGGGCTTCGGTAGTCACGGGGTTCTCCTTATGTTCGTTTGGCGAGGAGTATAACATGCCATGTGATAATGAGAATTGTTTGCTAATTAAGGCGGCGGTGAAGCAAAGCTACCGCAAAGGTGACGACGACCGCTGGCACAAAAAGTAAGGCTCCCCCGACGCTTTTGTGCGTCGGGAAATCATGAAATCCGCTCCTATGCTCAGGCAATTAATATTATTGCTGCTGAGTACAAATACTTTTTCACTTTTAAGCTCTTTTGAAACTTGATTGCTCACTGAGAAAAGAATAAGGTCATTATTATCGCGGGCAGGTTATTGTATTAATATAATTCCGCACCTAATAAATAAGATTGAACAGTGGCGAGGGAGTATGGGCAATCCTATTCCCGGGAGGTTGTTAAGGTGTTAACGCGAGATTTTCTGCAAAATGCGGATTGCAAAACTGCATTCGGCACCATTGAGGAGTCGCTGTTACTGACATCAGAGCAGCGGGCGGCCTCGTTGGATTGTACTTTATCCCGTCGGCCGGATAACAGCCCGGTGTGGGTCTTCGGCTACGGTTCACTGATGTGGAACCCGGTGTTTGAATCCGAAGAGGTGCGGCCGGCCACGCTGCAAGGCTGGCACCGCGCCTTCTGTTTGCGGCTTACCGCCGGGCGCGGCACCTTGCACCAGCCGGGGCGGATGCTGGCGCTGAAAGAGGGCGGCCATACCACCGGCCTGGCGTTTCGCCTGCCGGAAGCCAAGCTGCGCGAAGAGCTGGAACTGCTGTGGAAACGCGAAATGGTCACCGGCTGTTATTTGCCGACCTGGTGCGATCTTACATTGGCAGACGGCGAAGTGGTGACCGCGCTGGTGTTTGTCATGAACCCGCAGCACCCGCTGTTTGAAGAAGATACCAGCCATCAGGTGATAGCCCCGTTGATCGCCAGCGCCAGCGGGCCGCTGGGGACAAACGCTCAGTACCTGTTCTCGCTGGATAATGAGCTGAAAAATCACGGCATGCAGGACGACTGCATTGGCGATTTGGTCAGCTACGTGCAGCAATGGCTGCAGCAGAATACCTCCGGCCCTATCGGCGGAGAGGCCACCGCCTGATCCCGCTCATATGACGCGTTCGAAAGGCTCAGCTTGCTGAGCCTTTTTTGTTTATATATCTAATGCCTATATTTAATAACTTTATTTTGCATAAGCATTTAATCCACACATGAAAAGTGGATATCTATGTTGTTAATTTTAAAGCCATTAGATAATTAAAGATTAAAAAACAGCTAATTTGCAACGGTGAAAAATTCACTTAGCATGAAAATGCATAACTAAAGGTTATTTCTTATTTGTCCCCTTGCATCAGACTCCGTATCACTGATGTTAACAATATTGCTCGACAGGGGGAGTGGATGAACTTTCAACAATTAAAAATTATTCGGGAATCGGCGCGTTGCAACTACAACCTGACCGAGGTGGCCAATACTTTATTTACCTCGCAGTCTGGGGTCAGTCGCCATATTCGGGAACTGGAAGAAGAGCTGGGCATTGAGATATTTATCCGCCGCGGCAAGCGTTTATTGGGCATGACCGAACCGGGAAAAGAGCTGTTGGTGGTGGCGGAGCGCATCCTGAATGATGCCAATAATATCCGTCGACTGGCGGATGTGTTCAGCAGTAACGACACCGGCCAGCTGCATATTGCAACCACCCATACGCAGGCGCGCTACAGCCTGCCGGGGGTGATCAAGGAGTTTCGTGCGCTGTACCCGCGGGTAAGGGTGGTGCTGAATCAGGGCAGTCCCGAGGAAATCGTCGCGATGCTGGCTTCCGGCGAAGCCGATATCGGCATTGCCAGTGAGCGGCTGATGAGCGATGAATCTCTTGCGGCGTTCCCTTACTACCGCTGGCATCACACCATCCTGGTGCCGGAAGGACACGAACTGACCCGGCAACCGCAGGTGACGCTGGAAATGCTCAGTACCTTGCCGCTGATCACCTATCGCCAGGGCATTACCGGCCGCTCGCGGCTGGATGGCGCCTTCAAAGCCGCCGGGCTGACGCCGGACATTGCCTTAAGCGCGCAGGATTCCGACGTAATAAAAACCTATGTCGAGCTGGGGTTGGGGGTCGGCGTACTGGCGGACATGTCGTATGAGAAAGAGCGCGATCATGGGCTGGTCAGCCTTAACGCCGAGCACCTGTTCGAACCCAATACCGTGTGGTTAGGCTTGAAACGCAGTCAGTTACAACGTAACTATGCCTGGCAGTTTATCCAGCTTTGCAACCCGACGCTGTCACTGACGGAAATCAAAGACAAAGTGTTCTCCTCGCAGTTGGAAACGGTGATCGATTACCAGATTTGAGCATAGGGCGACGGAAACAGCAGCGCAGATAGCAAGCGGGATACATGCTAGGTATTTGCGCTGTCCTGTTTCTACAGGGCCAGAAGTCTGGCGTGCAGAAGTCAATCGCTGATGGAGGTTCTGCTGTTGTACAGGCCTTTATTTTCGAGCCGTTTACTGACACTGCCAATCGCTACTTTCGTCTTTTCATTGATATCACAGCCAGAGATGGCTTGTCCTTTGACCCTTTCCGGGCACTGAAAGAGTATTTTGTTACCGGGAAAGTACCTACTCAGCATTTTGAGCCGTACAAGGTGAGGCTATGACCCCAAACCAGGTGTCTGGTTCGTAAAACAGTCGGACTCTCACGCTTGATGTCACCGTATGAAAATTTGCTAGTGCCTTCGTCGAAAAATTTATGTTCTACTCATTGGCGTCACCACCATTTTATTCCATAAAATCAGCGTGATTCAGACTGACTGGATTTATTATTCCTAAGGCGCCCTATACATGCAAATTATCTATCCTGATGATTATTCGAACTTGTGCAAACCGGATGAAACTTTTGAACTGGAGTATCTGTGTGCCCGGGAGCGCGGGATACATTGCCTGTTACTTGCCTCAGAAGCGGCAGCGATGGGTAAATATCAGTTTTCGGCTCCCTTTGAATCCGATAGCCCAGTGGTCTGGCGAGGGTGGATGCTGAACGTCGATGAATATCGTCAGTTGTACAGTGCCGTGGCTGCACGGGGAGGGAAGATGCTTGAGTCCCCTGAAGAATATATCAGTAATCACTATATAACGGGTTGGTACGAGCGCTGTAAGGCATATACACCGGAAACTATTATAACCACAGCTGATGCTGATTTTGAGAGTCTCGTCAGCCAGCTTCAATGGCCCGCTTATTTTGTTAAAGATTACGTAAAGTCCTTGACGACGTCACGGGGCTCTGTGGCCAAGGATGCACAGGAAATCGCAGAAATTCTCAGCCTTATTGCACATTTTCGAGGGAGTATAGAAGGTGGTGTTAGTCTGAGGCGTGTTGAGAAATTTGTTAATAACACTGAGCGTCGCTATTTTGCGCTTAACGGGAGGGTGTTTTCATCCGACGATCGAATACCTGAATTTGTTAATGCGATTGCGCGCTGCGTGGAGACTCCGTTTTATTCAATAGATGTCGTAGAAAATACCCGGGGAGAATTGCGCCTGGTAGAGATTGGAGACGGGCAGGTATCAGATAGTAAGGAGTGGGAAGCTGAAAAGCTGATTGCAGCTTTTTGCTTGTCAGGAGTTTAATGCATTGAAATATAATAGTTATCCACTCCGTTGAAACTGTGGTGACGGTGATTTCATTCAACCTGGTTGTCGGGACATGTCTGCCCGGCAGCACTTGTAAGGCTTTTGGTTCGTCGTCGTCTGTTACAACGTCAGATTGCCGTTGTCAGTAAAACAGTAAGCCTCTCAAGCGTGATGGAACTTCATGAGGAGGGGTACCGCCTGCATCGAAAAGATATGTTTTGTCGTAGCGCTTGCACAACTGACGCTATCCTCCCGCCTGCTTAATAATCAAAATCTCAGCTATAGACAGAAAAAGAATATCTATAGTTATTTAAGTACCTTCGCCTGCCGAGAGCTCTCACATACACTCGCGAAATTACTATAAATTCCATCCGCTTGGAGAGTTTTGATGAAAGCGTTCGTTCCCTCTTTGGTATTTTTGGCCGTGGCGGCCAGCTTCAACGCACAGGCAGCAACCCCGGCGAACACGTTGGTGATTGCCCAGTCTATCGATGACGTGGTCAGTTTTGATCCGGCCCAGGGTTTTGAGTTAACCACGGTGCAGTCATTCAACAGTCTCTACCAGCGGCTGATCCAGTCCGATCCTAAAAATCCTATCGAACTCAAACCGACGCTGGCCAGCGAATGGCAGGCGGGCAGCGATAACCGCAGCCTGACCTTCACCCTGCGGCCGGACGCCAAATTTTCCAGCGGCAATCCGCTGCGCCCGGAAGACGTGATTTTCTCACTGTCGCGGGTAGTGAAACTGAATCTGGAGCCCTCGTTTATCCTCACCCAGTTGGGCTGGGACGCCAAGAACGTCGACCAGCACCTGACCAAGGTGGATGACCGGCGGGTCAAAATAAGCTGGAGCGAAAACGTCAGCCCGGCCTTTGTGCTTAGCCTGCTTTCGGCGCCGGTGTCTTCTATTGTCGATGCCAAAGAGGCCTTGTCCCATCAGCAGGGGGATGACCTGGGTCATCAATGGCTGAACAGCCATTCCGCCGGCAGCGGCCCGTATAAAATCCGTACCTATGTGCCGCACGAAGTGGTGGTGCTCGACGCCAACCCAGGGTCACCGGAAGGTGCCCCTACGTTGAAGACCATTTTGATCAAGAACGTACCCGATCCGGCAGCCCGCCGTTTGCTGATCGAACAGGGCGACGCCGACATCGCGCGTAACCTCGGAGCGGATCAGATGGCGGCGCTGAAAGGCAAGCCGGGCGTCAAGCCGTTGGCCATCCCTTACGCCTCACTTTATTTCCTGCAGTTCAACGCCAAGGCGTCACCGGCGCTGGGCAATCCGGCGTTCTGGGAAGCCGCGCGCTGGTTGTTCGACTATAAAGGCATTGCCGACGATCTGCTGAAGGGCCAGTTCCAGACCCATCAGGCGTTTCTGCCGGAAGGTTACCTGGGCGCGCTGAAAGACCGCCCATACAGTTTTAACCCGCAAAAGGCCAAAGAGATCCTGGCGAAGGCCGGCCTGACCAACGTCAGCTTTAAGCTGGACGTCAACAATCAGCCGCCGTACCTGGATATCGCGCAGGCATTGCAAGCCAGCTTTGCGCAGGGCGGGGTGAAGGTGGAACTGGTGCCGGGCCTCAGCGCGCAGGTTTCCACCAAGGTGAAATCCCTGAACTATGACGCGACCCTGACCTCCTGGGGGCCGGATTATTTTGACCCGAACACCAACGCCGCCGCTTTCGCCTATAACCCGGAAGACGGCAGCAAAACGCTGGCCTGGCGCGCCAACTGGCAGATCCCTGCGCTGAGCAAGCTGACGTTGGCGGCCACGGCGGAAAATGACACCGCCAAACGAGTCGCGGATTATCAGCAGCTGCAGCAGGCCGTTCAGCAAAGCTCGCCGTTTGTCATCGGCCTGCAGGCACGCAGCCTGATTGCGGTGCGTGACAACCTGAAAGGCTACGAGCAGGGCATCAACCCTGACATGGTGTTCTACAGCAAGGTCAGCAAGTAATGATAAGCCGTACCGCTTCCGCCGGGCTCGCCCGGCACAGTTGGCGTTGGGGACGCAGGCTGTTGACCGGCTTGCTGTCATTGGCGCTGACGCTGCTTGGGCTGCTGCTGTTCACCTTTATGCTCTCGCATCTGGCGCCGATCGACCCCACTTTGCAGATCGCCGGCGATCATGCCAGCGAAGCCACCTATGCACAGGTGCGTCACGATCTGGGGCTGGATCAACCGTTGCCGGTGCAGTTCTGGCGCTATCTGGTGCACCTGGCGCACGGAGATATGGGGATCTCACGCATTACCGCGCAGCCGGTGCTGAGCGATCTGTTGCGTACCTTCCCGGCCACGGTGGAACTGGCGACCTGCGCCATTATCCTCGGCGCGTTCGGCGGCATCACGCTGGCCTTTCTGGCGGTGATCAAACCGGGCAGTTGGCTGGATAACGCCGCGCGCCTGCTGTCGCTGATCGGGTATTCGGTGCCGATTTTCTGGCTCAGTCTGCTGGGGCTGTTGCTGTTTTACGCCACGCTGCACTGGTCGGCGGGGCCGGGGCGGCTGGACGATATCTACCTTTACAGTATGGAGCCACGCAGCGGATTTGTTCTGATCGACACCTGGCTGTCCGGCGATCGTGACATGTTCTATAACGCCATCAGTCACCTGTGGTTACCGGTCGTGGCGCTGGCGCTGTTGTCGATGGCAGGCATCACCCGCTTGCTGCGTGCGGCGATGCTGGAAGAGTGCAATAAAGAGTATGTCACCCTGGCGCGATCCAAAGGGGCCAGCCGTACGCGTATTTTGGTGCGTCACGTGTTTCCCAACGTGCTCGGCACGCTGATCACCGTTTTGTCCCTGTCCTATGCCAGCCTGCTGGAAGGCGCGGTGCTGACCGAGACGGTGTTTGCCTGGCCGGGCGTGGGGCGTTACCTGACCACTGCGCTGTTTGCCGCCGATACCCCGGCCATTCTTGGCGCCACCTTGCTGATCGGCACCTGCTTTGTGGTATTGAACGCGCTGGCCGATGCGCTGACCTATTTAGTGGACCCGCGAACCCGATGAGCCAATATCTTTCTGAACATGAACCCCAGAGCGAACCTGCGGTCGGCTATCGCCCACGCGGCAAGCTGACCACGCTGACGCTGGGGGCGACGCTGGTGGCTGTCTTGATCCTGACCGCGCTGTTGGCCCCCTGGCTGGCCCCTTTCGACCCTAACTTGCAACACATCGAACTGCGCCTGTTACCACCGTCCTCCGGGCATTGGCTGGGGACCGACGGCTTTGGCCGCGACCTGTTGTCGCGCGTGATTTACGGCGCACGGCCAACGTTGATCCTGGTGTCGTTGATCTTGCTGCTGACCATTCCGATTGGACTGCTGGTGGGCATCAGCGCCGGTTATCTCGGCGGCTGGGTCGAGCGTATTCTGATGCGCGTGACCGATATTTTCCTCTCATTGCCGAGCCTGGTGATTGCGCTGGCATTTGTCGCGGTATTGGGCCCGGGGCTGATGAACGGCGCACTGGCGCTGGCCTTGACCAGTTGGCCGGCTTTCGCCCGGCAAGCCCGGGCTGAAACGCTGGCGCTGCGCCGCAGTGACTATCTGGCGGCGGCGCGCATGCAGGGTATCGGTGGGCTACGGCTGATGGCCGGGCATATTTTACCCCTGTGCCTGCCAAGCGCAGTGGTGCGCGCGGCGCTGAGCTTGGGTGGGATTATCCTTTCCGCCGCGGGATTGGGCTTTCTCGGCATGGGCGTGGCCCCGCCGACCGCCGAGTGGGGCTCGATGGTGGCCGAGGGCAGCAAAGTGATTTTTGATCAGTGGTGGGTCGCCGCTGCACCGGGCGGCGCTATTTTGTTCGCCAGCCTGGCCTTTAACCTGCTGGGCGATGGCCTGCGCGATAAAATGGATCCTCGTCATGGACATTGATAACCCATTATTGACCGTCGAACGCCTGTCGGTGCTGTTACCGGCTTCGCCGCCGTTGGTGAAAGGCATCTCTTTCAGCATGGGGCAGGAGCGGCTGGCGCTGGTGGGCGAGTCCGGTTCCGGCAAATCCCTGACAGCCCGGGCCCTGATGGGGCTGTTGCCGCCGCCGTTGCAGGTGCAGGCACAGCGTTTGACGCTGGGCGATGACGATCTGACGCGCTTGAACGAGCGCCAGTGGAACCGGCTGCGCGGGAACAAGGTGGCCATGGTGATGCAGGATCCCAAGCACGCGCTGAATCCGACCCAGCCGATTGGGCGCCAGGTAGAGGAGCCGCTGCTGTTGCATACCCGCCTGGGGCGCGCCGAGCGGCGGGAGAAGGTGCTGGACATGCTGGCAGCGGTTGGCTTGCCCGATCCGCAGACGCTGAGTCAGCGTTACCCCCATCAGCTGTCCGGCGGCATGGGGCAGCGAGTCATGCTGGCCATCGCATTGATCAACGATCCGCAGCTGTTGATTGCCGACGAACCGACTTCGGCGCTGGATCACCAGATGCGCGATCAGGTTTTGCAACTGATCGAAAATCTGGTGCAGCAACGTAATATGGGCCTGATTTTGATCAGTCACGATTTACAGCAGGTGGCGCATTACTGCGAACGGGTGTTGGTGATGTACAAGGGCGAACTGTTGGATCAACTGCCTGCCGATCGTTTGGCCTCCGCGACCCATCCTTACACGCGCACGCTATGGTCATGTCGGCCAAGCCGCGAGACTCACGGCAAAACCTTGCCGGTACTGGATCGCGCACTGCTGGAGTCACTGAAATGAGCCTGATTACCCTGGAAAACCTCAGCGTCAGCCACCGCCAGGGCTATGAGATACGCACCGTGGTGCATGATGTCAATCTGCACATCGAACCGGGCGAATGCTTCGGCCTGGTTGGCCCGTCCGGCTGCGGCAAGTCATCGCTGCTGTGGGTGTTGGCCGGGCTGAATGAAAACTGGAGCGGCGGTTTTCAGCTGCTGGGCCGTGATTTGCAGCCGGGCCGTCCTTTTACCGGAGCTCTGCGGCGTGAGGTCCAGATGGTATTTCAGGACCCCTATGCCTCGTTACATCCCAAGCACCGATTGCTGCGTACGCTGGCAGAACCCCTAAAGTTGCTGAAAGAGAGCCATATCGAGCAGAAAATCAGCGACGGTTTTCGCCAGGTGGGGCTGGATCCCAAACTGTTGGATCGCTATCCGCACCAGCTTTCCGGCGGGCAACGTCAGCGGGTGGCGATAGTGCGGGCGCTGTTGCTGAAACCAAAGCTGTTGTTGCTGGATGAGCCGACTTCGGCGCTGGACATGTCGGTGCAGGCGGAAATCCTCAACCTGTTGAACGAATTGAAGCAGGCGGGCGATCTGACGATGATCCTGGTCAGCCATGATGCCGACGTGATTGACCACATGTGCGATCGTTCGGTGGCGATGGCGCATGGCCGATTGGTGAGCTGAAATCAGCCCGCCGTTCATCCGGCGGGCATATTCATCTGAGTAATAAATAAAGCAATTTATAGTGGTTCTTCTACTAAGTCGCTGCCCCTACACTCGCCAAATAACGCATCCGCGTGATTCTGGAGAGTGCATCAATGAAACGGCTAATCCCAACGTTATTGTTCAGTGCCCTGGCGGCGAGCTTCGGCACGCAGGCTGCCACCCCGAAAGACACGCTGGTGGTGGTCAGTTCCCTGGAAGGCATCATCAGTCTTGATCCCGCCGAAAGCTTTGAAACCGTCAGTTCGGCCAACCTGGTCAATCTGTATCAGCGCCTGCTGACACCGGATCGCACTACGCCGGAAAAGCTGGCACCGGAGCTGGCCAGCGGCTGGCAAGCGGGGGCGGACGGCCAAAGTTTGATATTTACCCTGAAGGCCAACCAGCGTTTCGCCTCCGGCAATCCGGTACGCCCGGAGGATGTGATCTTCTCGCTGGTGCGGGCGGTGAAACTGAACAAGGCGCCGTCGTTTATTCTCGGTGAGTTCGGCTGGACGCCGGAAAACGTCGAGAGCCAGTTGAAAAAACTGAGCGATAACCAGGTGCAACTGAGTTGGTCGGCCAATATCGGCAGTGGGCTGGCGCTGCGGCTGTTAACCGCGCCGGTGGCGTCGATAGTTGATGAAAAGCTGCTCAGCGAGCACGGTCAGCAGGGGGACTTCGGCAATGCCTGGCTGCGTTCGAACTCAGCCGGTGCCGGCCCTTATCGCGTCAGCAACTATGTGCCGCACGAGGCTCTGCTGTTTAGCCGCAACGACTACGCTCAGCCGCAGGCCAAACTGAAAACGGTGCTGCTGAAAAACGTCAGCGACGCCGGTACCCGCCGTTTATTGCTGCTGAAAGGGGACGCTGACGTGGCTTATGATCTGGGGGCCGATCAGTTCAACTCGCTGCGTAACGAAAAAGGCATCAGGATCGAGCAGCGCGATTCGTCCAAAGTCTTTTACCTGGGGTTCAATACCGGCAGCAAGCAGGTGCCGGCTTTGAGTAATCCGGCCTTGTGGCAGGCAGCACGCTGGCTGGTGGATTACCAGACGATTGCCGACAACCTGCTGAAGGGGCAGTATCGCGTACACCAGGCATTCCTGCCGCAGGGGTTGGATGGCGCCCTCGACAGTCAGCCTTTCAAGCTCGACGTCGCCAAAGCCAAACAGATTCTGCATGACGCGGGTATCGCCGAAGGAACGCGTATTGATCTGATCGTCATCAACCAGCCGCCGTATACCGACATCGCCCAGGCGCTGCAGGCCAGCTTTGCCAAGGCCGGCCTGCAGTTGGATATTCATCCGGTGGTGGAGAGCGATCTGTGGGGCAAAATGCGCGGCCGCGATTTCCAGGCCATCTTCACCTACTGGGGGGCCGACTATCTGGATCCTAACACCAACGCCAGCGCCTTCGCCTACAACGTGCCGAATGGGCCGAAAACCCTGGCCTGGCGTACGCAATGGAACATCCCGACATTGAGTGCGGAAACCCGTGCAGCAGCGGCAGAGGGGGATGCTGCAACCCGCGCCGCGCGTTACGTCACGCTGCAGCGTGAACTGCAGGCCAGTTCCCCCTATGTCGTGGCGTTGCAGGGGCAAACCCTGGTAGCACTGCGCGATAACGTTAAAGATGCGCATGTGGATATCGCCAACAGCATGCTGTATCTGGATCGCGTGAGTAAGTAACCCGCCATGGTAACGGTTATTGACCGAAGCGACCGATGATACCTGCACCGCCCTTGGCGTGGCCCTGCAATTTTTCCAACAGCTGTTCGCGGGTTAATCCTGGCCCCAGCGCATGGGGCGGGAGATCGGTGGCGATCAGCACGAAGGTATAGTGGTGCAAGCCTGAACCCGCCGGTGGACATGGACCGTGATACACCGCGGTACCCGGTGAATTCTTGCCACCGATAAAGCCTTTGCCCTGAGTGAGGTCGCCTTCGGCGAAACCGCTGGCCGTGGCCGGGATGCCATAAGCTACCAGATGGCTAACGCCCAAACCGGCGCGGCCTTCGGGGTCGGACACCAGCAGAGCGAAGCTGTTGGTGCCCGCCGGCGGGTGGGTCCAACTCAGCGCAGGTGAAACGTTGTCGCCGGTGCAACTGGCATTGCCGGGTGTTGCTCCGGCATATTTCTGTGCCAGCATGCCGCCGTCCTGAAACGCCGATGAGCTGAGGGTAAAGGTGCCGGCGGCCTGCGCCGCGAACGACAGCGAACCGGTAAGTAATGCCGCGCTGAGCGCGAGTGCGGAGAAACCACGACCGATCATACAGCCTCCTGTGTGTGCTTAAATAAAGCATAGTGGCGCAGAGACAGGCTCGCTATAACAGCCGGGCCAACAGTCGGCTATAACAGCGCCAGCGACGGCATTAATCCGCCATTGGGGTGAAATAAGCTGAAATGAGAGAATTTCCCTTGATGAAGGGCGTGATATCCATGTCGGCCAGCGAAAGCAGGGTAAACCAGCCGGAAAGGGCCAGATAGAGGCCGAAAGGCAGCGGGGCATCTCTGCCGGGGCTGCGGCGTAAACAGGCCAACGTCGCAACGCATAAGCCTGTCACTGCCGCGCCGGTGACCAATATGGGCAGGGCAGACCAGCCGCTCCAGGCCCCCAGGGCCGCCAGCAATTTAAAATCGCCCTGGCCGATGCCCTCCTTTTTTCGCCGCCAGCGATAACCGGCGTTAAGCAACCACAATGACAGATAGCCGACGGTGGCCCCGGTCACCGCCTCGTTCAGCGAGGTAAAGCAGCCTTGCTGATTGGCCAGCAGCCCGGCCCATAACAGCGGCTGCGTCAGGCGATCGGGCAATAATCGGTGCCGCCAGTCGATGCAGGCCAGCGCGATCAACAGGGTTGCCACCGGCAGCAGCCCTGTTTGCTGCAGCGGTGTGAGGTTAAAAGGCAATGCCGTCAGCCCGGCGCTGATGGCTATCAACATCAGAGTGCGGGTTTTTAGCGGCGGCAGGCGTTGCCCCAGATCCCGAGACACGGAATGCATGAGCCATCTGGCGATGACCGCCGACAGTAACATGGCCGGAATAAGCAGGCCGCGATACCACAGATCCCACTGCGGGTCGTTAAACATGAGCATCCTTGCTGAACTGAAATTAGCGTTCAAAATAGCGGCAAAATGAGTTTTACAGCAGAGCAGGTGCCCGGTAATGACGCGCTTTGCGCAGGCGATCGCAATGCGTTGTTTATAGCCAGGTAAAATACGCTGAAATTGAGGGTTTCCACGCATAATCAAAGTATTACTGTGTTTTATGAAAAGATGAATGCTGATTAATCAGGCAAAATCTGCGATGAAATTTAGTGAATTTATCCTGCCCGAATGCCAATGTTCGGGCGCGATCGGGATTGACCCCTCTTGGTAAAGCGATATCAATCGTATTGGTGACGTTGTCACAAGGTAAACTGAGGTTTATCTGATGGTTTATCATCAGAAACCGATTAGACTTTGGGATTCATGATGCACTTTGGCGCCCCGGTGCCGACAGGGCCAATACCCTGGTTGTTCGCTGTGCAAAGGTCGTTGTTCTGCTGCCTGGAGTGGCCGCAGCAAAAAGGTTTATCCGCCCACTCTCGGGATGAGGGAACGGCGGTGGTGTAATGATTGAAGCTATCCCTAAAGCAAGTGACAGAGTGAAGAAAACCGTTCATACCCTCTTGGCCCCTGCCTGTTTACCGGCGGTGGCGTTGGCGTGGCTGCTGGGCAGCTTGCCCGCCGGTGCCGAATCTCCCCCTGCGCCGCCTTCCGTTAGCCATCAAGCGAATACGGACGACGCTTTGCCGGAGCTGGGTGGCAATATCTCGAATGACGCCGAACGCGAGAAAGAGTGGGCCACCATGGCCAAACAGCTGGGGGAACGTAACCTGAATAACGTCTCCGGCCAGCAGGTGCGTACCCGCGCCGAGAGTTACGCGGTGGGACAAGCCGGCGAGGTGCTGCAACAACAGGCGCAGGAGCTGCTGTCGCCGCTGGGGACCGCCAAACTGTCGCTGACTATGTCCGATCAGGGGGATTTTTCCGGCAGCAGCGGCCAGCTGTTCAGTCCTTTGTATGATGTTAATGGGCTGCTGACTTACAGCCAGCTCGGCCTGTTGCAGCAAACCGACGGTGCGCTCGGCAACTTTGGCGTTGGGCAGCGTTGGGTCGCCGGCGATTGGCTGCTGGGCTACAACACGGTGCTCGACAGCGACTTCAAACGCAATCATAACCGCGCCAGTCTGGGGGCCGAAGCCTGGGGCGACTTCCTGCGTTTTTCCGCCAATTATTACTATCCGTTATCGGCGCTGGCGCAACAGAACGATAACGCCGAATTTCTCAGTCGTCCGGCAAGCGGTTACGACATCACCACCCAGGGTTATCTGCCGTTTTACCGCCAGATCGGCGGCTCTCTCAGCTACGAACAGTACTGGGGGGAGAACGTAAACCTGTTCGGCAGCGGTAAAAAACAAAACGACCCGCGAGCGATGCAATTGGGGGTGAATTACACGCCGGTGCCGCTGGTGACGGTGAAAGCGCTGCACAAGATGGGGGAAGGCGGGGTGAGCCAGGATCAGGTTGAACTGGCGCTGAGCTATCGTCTTGGCGTACCGCTGGTAAAGCAGATATCCCCGGAGTATGTGGCCCAGGCCAAATCGCTGCGCGGCAGCCGCTATGACAATATCGAACGGAAAAATGTCCCGGTAATGGAGTTCCGCCAGCGTAAAACGCTGCAGGTCTTCCTGGCCACGCCGCCCTGGAGCCTGCAGCCGGGTGAAACGCTGCCGTTGAAGCTGGAGATTAAAACCACCAATAAAATCACCCGTGTCAGTTGGCAGGGTGACACCCAGGCACTGAGCCTGACGTCGTCGCAAAACAGCAACGATCCGAACGGCTGGAGCCTGATTGTGCCGCAGTGGGATGACACACCGGGGGCGGAAAACCGCTACCGTTTATCGGTCACGCTGGAAGACGACAAGCAGCAGTTGGTGACTTCCAACTGGATCCAACTGCAGGTGACGCCGCCGCTGACGGCCTCTTCCGGGGAGGACGAAGGTTTACCGCCGCCCAAAATGCTGCAAACGCCCACCATTCCGGCAGAGACCGGGCCGCTGAACGGCGCTGACTAGCCGTTTTTGCCCTGCAGTACCCACACGGCGGCCTCAACGCGCGATTTCAGCTTCATTTTCTTCAGCAGGTGTTTGACGTGCACCTTGACGGTACTTTCGGTGATGGTCAGCTTGCGGGCGATCATCTTGTTCGGTAGACCCTGGGCAATCAGTTTGAGAATATCGCGCTCGCGCGGCGTCAGTTGCTGAATATCCCGTTCGGCGCTCGGGCGGTTTTCACGCAGGCTGGCGGCCAGAATTGGGGTTAACGCCTCGCTTAAGACCATCTGGCCTGCGGCGGCCTGGTGCAGCGCCTTCAACAGCTCCTCCGGCTCCATGTCTTTCAGCAGGTAGCCGTCTGCGCCGCGTTTTAGCGCGCTGACCACGTCATCTTCGTGATTCGACACGCTAAACACCACAATGCGGCCAGAAAGCGCGGTCATGCGCAGGCGATCCAACGTTTCCAGCCCGTTGATGCCCGGCATATTCAGATCGAGCAGGATCAGGTCAGGATCGTGCTCCTCGGCCAGCGAAACACCTTGTTCACCGTTGCCGGCTTCGGCAATCACCTGCAGGCGCGGGTCCATGCCGATAAGCTGTTTTACGCCGTTGCGCAGCATCGGGTGGTCGTCAATCAGTAAAATGGTGGCGGCAGTTTCGGTCGTCATGGTTTCTCCCATTAGTCGATGGCGTGGTTGTCCGGCTTGAATACCACCCGGACCTCGGTGCCGCCGCCGTTGCGGGGCAAAATTTCGCAGCGGCCGTGCAGGCTTTTGGCGCGATCGCGCATAATGATCAGGCCGTAGTGGTCGGGGCGAAGGGTATCTTGCGGCAGGCCGCAGCCGTTATCGCAGACGCTCAGGGTGACTTCGCCCCGTTGATTGATCACCTGAATGCTCACCTGGCTGGCCTGGGCATGCTTGTGGATATTGCTTAACGCCTCACGGGCAATTTGCAACAGGTGGATAGCCTGATAGGTGGGCACCGTGCGCGGCGTTAACTGATAGTCGAGGCTGATGGGAATACCGAGCCGTTGACCAAACTCCTGCACCGTCGACTGCAGCGCTGCCAGCAGCCCCGGCTCCGTCAACCGCAGGCGGAAGGTGGTCAGCAGCTCGCGCAGTTGGCGATAAGCAATGTTCAGTTCCTCTCGCATCTGTTGCACCAGCCCCAGATTGGCGGGGGAAAGTTCCGCACCCTGCATTTGCAGGCAACTGAGCTGCATCTTCAGGCACGACAGCGACTGGGCGATGGAGTCATGCAGTTCACGCGCTATCGCCGCCCGCTCTTCCATCAGCATCAGTTGCTGCTGGTGGTCAACCTGGCGTTCAATCGCCAACACGCTGGTCAATTGCTCCACCAGGGTGTTCATCAACTGCTTATGGTCGTCATTCAGCGGGCGCTGGGGCGCATGTTGCGCGACAATCACCCCATAATCTCCCAGCTTGTCGCTCAGGCTCCAGCTCAGTGATGGGTGGCTGGCATGCTGTTGCTCGTCGTCGTTAAGGCAGGCGCTGCACACCGGGTTATTGCAGTATTCCGGCCGCAGCGGCTGGTTGCCGCTCAACTGCACAAACTGCTCCTGACTGTTGTTTTCATACAGCCGCACCTGAATGGCGCGCAACGGCGTCAGGGTTTGCAACTGATTGAGTATTGGCGTCAGGCGGCTGCACAGCGGCTCATTGGCGTGCAGTTGGCGGCTGGCGCGGTACAAAAAGCTTAATACCTGGTTTTTTTGTTGCAGATCGGCGGTCTTCTCCGCCACCCGTTGCTCCAGTCCGCTGTACATAGTGGCCAGTTCGTCGGACATGGTGTTTAACGCCCCGCCAAGCGAGGCCATTTCATCCTGGTGGCCACGTTGGGTGAAGCGGTGGCTGAAATCGCCGCGGCCCACCGACAGCGCCATCGCCACCAATTGCCGCCAGGGATGCAGCAGGCGCCGGCGCAGGTAACAAATGGTGCCCACCAACAGCAACAGCGTCAGGGCGATAAACACCGCCTGCACCAGCGTCACCGTCAGCAACCGGCGTTCGGTATGGCGGTCGATGTCCGAGACCAGCGCATCCAGCAGGGAGACGAAATGTGCCACCTGAGGGGCTGCGTCGGTCGGTTGACGGGCCTGGTGCAATTGCGGCAGCAGCGTCAGTCGCCAGTAGTCGTGCAGCGCCTGAAACTGTTCGGTCAAGCCTTCTTGTTCCAGCGGGTGTTGCAGGTCTGGGCTGTTTGCATCCTGATCCAGTTCGCGTATCAGGATTTCGCTGCGCGCATCCAGCGGCACCTGTGCCAGCAGGCGATAGCTCTGCATCCGCAGTGAACCGGCTTTGTTGATGGCGTGGGCGTTGCCCTGAATGCTCTGTGACATCCAGGCGGAAATGCTCATGCCGGCCACGCCCAGTATGCCGAGCAGCAACATCAAAATGGCCACCTGGTTAACGATGGAAAGCGGAGCTAACAGGCGTTTCATAGGCTTTGGATCCCCGGCGCATAGCAAAATAACGGCTGGAAACCAGAGGGCGAAAGCAGGTGGTGCCAGCGAAGGTGGTAACGATTCCGCGTTATTTTTCATCATACCCAGGCATAACCCCATACCTCTAACGAAGTACCCATTAGTTTCCACCTCGCATTGTGGGTGCGTGGCGGCGGTACGGGGGAATTTTCAATCGCTTGATTTGTTTTGTTTTTAGCGACGTTAGCGGGTTACTCATAAAGGGATGGCGAGCATTTTCCGGCATCCGGCTACCTGCATCTGGGTTGATTTACATCAACTTTGCCGTAGGGGGCGCCGCCTAGGGTGAGCGAAGTTATCATCCTGTGTCTGAGGTTTTTTATGTCGCAATCAGCAACGTCATTATCAAAATCAAAAAAAACAGGCGCGGTTATTCAGGACTGGCAGCCTGAGGATGCCGCATTTTGGCAGCAGCGTGGCCAACGCATTGCTAACCGCAACCTGTGGATTTCCATTCCTTGCCTGCTATTGGCCTTCTGCGTCTGGATGTTGTTTAGCGCAGTGGCGGTCAATTTGAACAAGGTAGGATTCAATTTCACCACCGATCAGCTGTTCCTGCTTACCGCGCTACCTTCCGTTTCGGGTGCCATCCTGCGCGTCCCTTATTCATTTGTGATCCCGATGTTCGGCGGGCGTCGCTGGACGGCCATCAGTACCTGCTTCCTGCTGGTACCCTGTCTGTGGCTGGGCTTCGCGGTACAGGATGCCACTACCCCTTATGGCGTGTTTGTCATTATTTCATTGCTGTGTGGCTTTGCCGGTGCCAACTTTGCTTCCAGCATGGCCAATATCAGCTTCTTCTTTCCCAAGGCTAAGCAAGGCGGCGCTTTAGGCCTGAACGGTGGCTTGGGTAATCTGGGTGTGAGCGTGATGCAGTTGGTGGCTCCGCTGGTCATTTCCGTCGCTGTCTTCGGCGTATTTGGCGGAACGGCGCAGCAGCAGCCGGACGGCAGTTCACTGTGGTTGGAAAATGCGGCCTGGATCTGGGTACCCTTCTTGTTGGTCGGCACGCTGGCGGCCTGGTTCGGTATGAACGATCTGGCGGCCTCTAAAGCGTCGTTGCGTCAGCAGTTGCCGGTACTTAAACGGGGCCACCTGTGGGTGCTGAGCCTGCTGTACCTCGCCACCTTTGGTTCCTTTATCGGTTTTTCCGCCGGCTTCGCCATGCTGTCCAAAACTCAGTTCCCGGACGTGGTCATTTTGCACTATGCCTTCTTTGGACCTTTCCTGGGGGCGCTGGCACGACCGGTGGGAGGCGCGTTATCCGACCGCTTTGGCGGTATCCGCGTCACGCTGATTAACTTTGTGCTGATGGCGGTGTTCGCCGCCTTGCTGTTCCTCACCTTACCGGGGGCAGGGCACGCAGGATCGTTTATCGCGTTTTACAGCGTCTTTATGCTGTTGTTCCTCACCGCCGGGTTGGGCAGTGGCTCTACCTTCCAGATGATTGCCGTTATCTTTCGCAAAATCACCGTCGACCGGGTTAAGGCGGCCGGGGGCAGTGATGAAAGTGCTCAGCGCGAGGCCGTCACTGATTCTGCCGCTGCATTGGGCTTCATCTCAGCGATTGGTGCTGCCGGTGGTTTCTTTATTCCGCAGGCTTTCGGTACCTCGCTGGCGCTGACCGGTTCGCCGGCGGGCGCGATGAAAATCTTCCTGGTGTTTTATGTTGTGTGCGTGTTGGTGACCTGGTTTGTTTACGGCCGTAAAAGATAGCCACGTACTGACAACTTCTGCGCCTGCCCGTCAGGGGAGGCGCTTTTTATCCCACGTTTTAAGTGAAGCTTTTTACCTCCCCAGTGAAATCCTCGTAGTTTTAGGTAATATTCTTATTATTACGTACTGCTTTTTCCTTTGTTTATAGATATATCTCTCCCACTTTGATTTTTTCCTGTCTTTGCGAAAAATGTTATTCCGACATTATTTTTTCATTTCTACGTCGAATTCCTTACGGAAATAACGCACTGTGAATGCTGCCTTACGTGGCAATGAAATTCTGTTTCTTCACGCTGGCGGAGATTCATTTCATCAAGTTAACAATACACCTTTGTATTTGATGCTATATTTTAACTAAGCATTCCGAGAGGGACTAAATCAGATAACTCTCATTCTGTTTTAGCAGGCTTTTTGTAGGCTATCTGACAATCAGATTAGGTGGAAAAACAGATGATATTGTTTGATGGTGGGATGAAATTTCATAATTTCATTTAAATAACATTTTTTTAACATGTGTATAGTTTTTGTTTTAAAACAATAAGGTAATCCAGTTTTATTGCCGGAAATCATGATGAGAAACCATGTTTCCAACAGGGAAATAAAGACATTCAAAGAAACATAGCCTCCTTTTGAGAGGTGTTGTAAAAAATGAAATCAGTAATTTTTTATAAAAATAAATATCCCATGAATGCAACCTGTTGAGTTTACATTTAATTTCTTGAACATTTTTTCATATTTCTATACAAAGTGTGCAGGACAGGCACGCTAAGGAAATTAAAAGTGAATCTTGATAAAAGAATAAAGATTAGGAATCTAGATGTTCTGACACCGTCCAGGGAAAAATTTCGCCTACGTTGGAAGGAGTATCAGATACTTTCACTTCTTGTCGCCAGATCCCCAGAACTGGTTAGCCGTACGGAAATTATAGAAAACATTTGGAAAGGGACTTATTGTTCGGATTCAACGATAAATCAAACAATTAAATCAATTCGTCAAAAGATCGGCGATGCTGAGCATACACTTATCAGAACCATTCCTCGTTTAGGTTATAAGGTGGAGAACAAGGCCGTTTTTCACTTTATTTCTGAAGAGGAGGAATATGTCGACGATGAAATATGGGGTGTCGACAATAACGATAATAAAGATATTCAAGCGGAACTTTCTGAAAGTAACGATAAGCAGGATGAAACTTTAGCTGACGAAATAGAGCTCAATGATGAAAATATGGCTCCTGTTGATCCTCCGGCAACGCCAGTAACGCTTAAAAATACATCAATCAGAAAAAAGATACCGGCTTCAGCGGGTTTTTTCTCCGTACCCGCCGTCAGAGTTGTGAAATACCTGTCGGTATTCGTATCGTTGCTCATTATTTCACATTTTTCCTACGTGCTGGGGAATCAAACCCGCCCGCCGATTATCAATGATATTCAAAACAATACCCGTGTAGTGCTGACGCTGACGCTGAATAACTCCCACACCAACAGTCCGCAAACCCTGCTTTGCCTGTATCAGGGGGAAAGTCTGGAGCAGGCCACCATCGAATGCGTCGATCCTAAACTAGGAAGGTTGAAACAGCCGGTGAAATACGAAACTTCGGATGCGCAAGGGACGGGTAAGATTAATCTCATACTGCCGAATAAAACCATGGAATATCAGGTCGCTTACGATGTTAAAAATTAGCACGCGATGATATTTCACCTTTATCGATAATTTTACATTTGGCACATATTTTTATTTCATTATTTGTTATTTGAAAGCCGGGTTCGTTTTGTCCAGTCTGGTTTCCATGTTCTAACGCGAATTAGCGTCCTGCCTCAATGGTGCGGTGGGGAATAATGGATAAACCGGGCTGAGTGACAAATTATGGATAAGCGTAAAGTAGCGATCATCGGGGGTTCCGGCTTTATCGGAACGCGTTTGGTTAAGCGTCTGAGTACGCGTGACGACCTGGTGTTGACCATCGTGGATAAAAAGCGGAGTGAGCATTTTCCCGAGCTCTATCAGTTTGGCGATGTAACCCAGCCCCAGACCCTGCAGGAGCCGTTGGCAGGGTGTGACGCCGTGATCAACCTTGCGGCTGAGCATCAGGATAATGTTGATCCTATCTCACTGTATTATCAGGTTAACGTTGAGGGGGCGCGCAATGTCTGCATGACAGCATCGGCGCTGAATATCCAACAGATTATCTTTACCTCCTCCGTGGCGGTTTATGGTTTCGTGACCCGGGAGACCGGCGAAGAAGGGGTTTTCGAGCCCTTTAACCATTACGGCAAATCCAAATTGGAAGCGGAATATGTCTATGAAGCCTGGCGTAAAGCCGATGGCAGTAACAAATTAACCATCATCCGCCCGACGGTGGTGTTTGGCGAAAACAATCGCGGCAACGTTTATAACCTGTTCCGCCAAATTGCCAGCGGCCGCTTTGTGATGATAGGCAGCGGCAATAATATGAAGTCCATGGCCTACGTTGAGAATATTGCCGCCAGACTCGAGTACGCACTGGATCAACAGGCCACTTATCAGGTCAGTAATTATGTTGATAAACCTGACTTCACCATGAATCAGCTGGTGGACGTTATTTCTTCATCATTAGGCAGAAATAATAAGACTATTCGCATTCCTTACCTATTTGGGATCTGCGGGGCAACGGCATTAGATGTAGTGAGTAAAATAAGTCGCCGAAAATTTCCTATTAGCCGCGTCCGGGTGCAGAAATTCTGTGCCAGAACACAATTTAAAAGCAATGTGCAATGTGATTTCGTGGCGCCGGTCGAACTTGATTCGGCAATCGAAAAAACAATTAAGCATGAGTTTTCCTAGGGATAACTTTATTACGAGTTAGGGTTATTTATTTTACGCCTCTGACAAGCAGATAAATCTGTATTAAACGGGATTGGCTGATGCTGACTTATATCCTGGGGCTGTCAATTTTATTTTTGTTAATAGCGCATTGGGAGCTGTAACTCAAGGGCGGTAGCGTGCTTATTCGCTGGAGGAACAATGTTATATCAACTGAGCGTGATATTTATTTTGGCGCTGGTGCTGGTGGTTATTGCCCGCCGCGCCGCGTTGGCGGTGGGGTTAGTGGATAAACCCAATGCGCGCAAGCGTCATCAGGGGCATGTTCCGCTGGTTGGCGGGATTGTCATTTACCTCGTGATGACGCTGGTGACCTTTTGGCAGCCCGAATGGTTGCCGCACAGTACCACCTACTTGCTGAGCATTACGGCGCTGGTGCTGCTGGGCGTTCTGGATGACCGCTTTGATCTGCCGGTGACGCCACGCGTCATCGTGCAGGGAGGGATTGCGCTGGCGATGATGCTGGCGGCAGGGATGCAACTCACTTCTTTGGGTTACCTGTGGGGTCATCAGGAACTGCAGCTGGGTTACGCGGCCTTGTTGATCACGCCGTTGGCGGTGTGGGGGGCGATCAACGCCTATAACATGGTTGACGGCATCGACGGCCAACTGGGCGCGCTGTCCTGCGTCACGTTTATGGCGCTGGCCATCCTGTTCGGGCTGGCCGGGCATGAAGAGCAGGCGTTGTGGTGTCTGAGCCTGATTGCGGCGCTGGCGGCCTACCTGCTGTTTAACCTCAGCGTATTCGGTGCGCGCAACAAGATTTTCATGGGGGATGCCGGCAGCATGGTGATTGGGTTTAGCGTGCTGTGGTTGCTGATTGCCGCCACGCAGGGCGAAGACGCTGTGATGCGACCGGTGACCGCACTGTGGCTGATTGCCATTCCGCTGATGGACATGGTGACGGTGATGACGCGTCGTTTGCTGCGTCGACAGAGTCCCTTTAAGGCTGGGCGCGATCACCTGCATCATATTCTGATGCGCCGTGGCCTTAATGCACGCCAGGCGCTGAGCATGAGCTGCATGTTGGCGGTGACGCTGGCCTGCGTCGGGATCTGCAGCGAAGTGCTGCAACTGCCCGATCACCTGATGCTGCTGGCTTTTGTATTTTGTTTCTTCGGTTATTTTGTCCTGCTGCACGAACCCCGTCAGGCCAGAGTTTTTACCGATAACCCTACCGCCGATCGTTAATCCTCCCACGGGCCGCTATGGCGGCCCGTTTTTCACGGTACCGTTATGAACCTTCATTTGCCTCATTTGATGCCACTGGTGCTGTCCAGCGTTTTGCTCAGTGGTTGCACCGCTTTTCCGGGTTCACACCTGCCGACCCATGGCAAAGACACAGTGACTCAACAAGACGACGATTTCGATCTGGATAAACAGGTTCAGGTGTATCGCGTCACGCCGATGTTGCTGGAAAAAATGCGTCGCATAGAGCCGGTAGCGCGCCCCAACCTGGCGTTGGATCAGCGGTTGCAAAGCTATCAGTACCGCATCGGCGTTGGCGACGTGCTCAACGTTACCGTCTGGGATCACCCGGAGCTGACCACCCCGGCAGGGCAATACCGCAGCGCCAGCGATACCGGCAACTGGGTGCATGCCGATGGCGCCATCTTCTATCCGTACATCGGCAGGGTGCAGGTGGTGGGCAAAACCGTTACCGAAGTGCGCAACCAGATTGCCAGCCGCCTGGC
This sequence comes from Serratia sp. OS31, assembly GCF_014164835.1. Lineage (NCBI taxonomy): Bacteria > Pseudomonadati > Pseudomonadota > Gammaproteobacteria > Enterobacterales > Yersiniaceae > Serratia > Serratia sp. OS31. The sequence goes on from NZ_JACJFQ010000005.1 coordinate 23,913, forward strand.
AACCTATGTGGAAAGCCCACAGGTGGACGTCAGCATCGCCGCCTTCCGTTCACAAAAGGTGTATGTCACCGGGGAAGTGAAAATCTCTGGGCAGCAGGCCGTGACCAACGTACCGCTGACCATTTTGGATGCGATCAACGCCGCCGGCGGGCTGACTGATAACGCCGACTGGCGCAACGTGGTGCTGACGCATCAGGGCAAAGAACAGCCGATTTCGCTGCAGGCGCTGATGCAGCGCGGCGACATCAGCCAAAACCACCTGCTGACGCCTGGCGACATCCTCTATGTGCCGCGCAACGACGAACTGAAAGTGTTTGTGATGGGCGAAGTCGGCAAGCAGTCGACGCTGAAAATGGACCGCAGTGGCATGACGCTGACCGAAGCCCTGGGCAGTTCCGAAGGGATCAGCCAGACGGTGGCCGATGCTACCGGGGTGTTCGTGATCCGCCCGAACGGCGGCAAGCAGCCAAAACGGCTGGCGTCGCTGTACCAGTTTGACCTGTCGGATGCCGCCGCACTGGCGATGGGCACCGAATTCCAGCTGGAGCCTTACGACGTGGTGTACGTCACCGCGGCACCGATCGCACGCTGGAATCGCTTGATTAGCCAGCTGGTACCGACCATTTCCAGCTTCAACGACCTCAGTGAGGCCACGTTGCGGGTACGTAACTGGTAACCCCGTAACGGTGACTAAAGGAAGACCGATGATGAAGAACAATGCATTGCCGATTGTGATGGCCGAACAGGACGACAAATTGGAGTGGGAGCGCCTGATTGGCCCGCTGTGGGACAACCGCTGGCGCATTCTGCTGGTGACCGGCGTAGCCGGGATCCTGGGCTGTGCCTATGCGTTGATGGCAACGCCAATCTATCAGGCCACGGCTTTGGTGCAGGTGGAAAAACAACTTTCGGGCGACTCGCTGCTGCGCGAAACGCTGGACAGTTCGATCGGCGGAGTCGGTCAGAACTCGGCGACCCAGGACGAGGTGTCGCTGGCGAAATCACGCTACGTGATTGGCAAAACCGTCGACGACCTCGGCCTGACGGTGCGCATCAGTCCGGACTATTTCCCGCTGTTCGGCAAGGGCATTGCCCGCCTGAGCGGCGAAGTGACACCGGTACTGCGTATTTCCTCGATGAAGGTACCGGCGGTGATGCAGGGCCAGGAACTGACCCTGACCGTTGATGATCCGCAGCATTACTGCCTGAGCCATGACGGCAAAACCTTGTTCAGCGGCGTTGTAGGGCAAACGCTGCAGCAGGGCGGTTGGTCGGTCAACGTGAGCGAGCTTGAGGCACTGCCGGGCACCACCTTCACCGTGGTTAACGTGCCGCGCCAAAAAGCGGTGGACGATCTGCGCAATATTCTGGATGTCGCGCCTGGCGGCAAGGAAAGCGGCATCATGACCTTCAGCCTGGCGGGGGAGGATCCGCAGCGTGCGGAAGCGGTGCTCAAAAGTATCACTGATAACTATCTGCAGCAGAATGTGGATCGCAAAACCGAAGAAGCCCAGCGCATGCTGGCCTTCCTGCACGAACAGTTGCCACGGACCCAGACCTCGCTCAATAACGCCGAGAATCAGCTTAATCAATTCCGCCAGCAGAACGACTCGGTAGACCTGTCGCTGGAGGCCAAGTCGGTGCTGGACACCCAGGTGCAGCTTGAAGGGCAACTTAATGAGCTGACCTTCAAAGAGGCGGAAATTTCCAAACTTTATACCCGGGTACATCCGGCCTATCGCGCCCTGTTGGAAAAGCGCGCCACGCTGGAGGCGGAAAAAGCGCGGCTTGGCAAACAGGTGCAAACCCTGCCGAAAACCCAGCAGGAAATTTTGCGCTTAACCCGCGACGTGCAGGTGGATCAGCAGGTCTACATGCAGTTGATGAACAAACAGCAGGAGCTGAGCATCAGCAAGGCCGGAACCGTGGGCAACATTCGCATCATTGATGAGGCGGAAACCGGCCTGCGTCCGGTACAGCCGCAGAAAGCGATGATCGTCTTCTTCGCGCTGCTGATGGGCGGTGTGCTGTCGGCGTCGGTGGTGGTGTTGCGTACGGCGCTTCACCGTGGCATCAGCGACACCGATACGCTGGAAAAGCGCGGTATCAGCGTGTATGCCACGGTGCCGCTTTCGCCCTGGCAGCAGAAACGTAACCGTATTCAACAGCAACTGTTGACCAAACACAGCAGCGACAAACTGCCGATCCTGGCGCAGGAGGAACCGGAAGATTTGTCCGTTGAGGCCATCCGCAGCCTGCGTACCAGCCTGCATTTCGCCATGATGGAGGCCAAAAACAATATTCTGATGGTATCCGGCGCCAGCCCGGCCAGCGGGAAAAGCTTTACCAGCACCAACCTGGCGGTGGTGATCGCTCAGGCAGGGCAGCGGGTGCTGCTGATCGACGCCGACATGCGCAAAGGCTTTCTGCATCGTTGGTTGATCAACAGCGCCAAGGCCGGTCTGTCAGATATGCTGTCCGGGCTGATTGCGCCAGAAATGGCGGTGAAGAAGACCGACATCGCCAATCTGGATTTCGTGCCGCGTGGCCAGGTGCCGCCCAATCCGTCTGAACTGCTGATGCATCAACGCTTTGCCGATTTCCTGCGCTGGGCAGGTCAGAATTACGATCTGGTGCTGATCGACACGCCACCGGTGCTGGCGGTGACCGACGCGGCGATTGTTGGGCATCACGCCGGTACGGCGCTGATGGTGGTGCGTTTTGAGGTCAACACCGTCAGACAGATTGAGACCAGCATCCGACGTTTCGAACAGAATGGCGTTGCCATTAAAGGGGTGATCCTCAACGGCATGGTGAAAAAGACCGCCACCGATGCCGGCTACTATGCCTTTGCTTACCCCAGCCATCAGGAAAAGGTTCAGTAACCCTATGAAAGCGATGCTGATGAACTCCCTGTGGTTAATGTTGGAGCGAGTATCGCTGAGCCTGTCGGGGATTTTCGTTTCGGTTTACGTCGCGCGCTATCTGGGGCCGGCGCAGTACGGGCTGATTAACTATTTGCTGTCGGTGATCGCCATCGCGGTTCCGCTGGTGCAACTGGGGGCCGACGCGGTGTTGTTCAACCGTGTCGCCCGCCAACGGCACAGCGGCATTCGGTTGATGCTGGCCTCTATGCGTCTGCGGCGGCAACTCTTTGCGCTGATCGCGGTGCCGCTGATGGCTTGGGCGCTGTTAACGCAGGATCGCACCAGCCAGATCATGATGGCGCTGATGCTGGCCAGCGCTTATTTCTCGGTGCAGGACGTTTACAAAATCTATTATGACGCCCTGTTGAAATCGAAGCTCAACACGCTGATCAACAATGTGGCGCTGCTGCTGTCGATCGTGGTGCGGCTGGCGCTGGTGAATGCCAAGCTGCCGCTGGAATGGTTTGCGGTGCCCTATGTGCTGAGCAGCCTGATCCCCTATGGGGTACGTTGGTTGCTGTTTCGCCGCGAGAAAGGGGGAATGCGGCCCATCAGCCTGCGTCATCAACGGCGCTATGGCCGCTATCTGCTGAAGGTCGGGCTGCCGTTGGCCGTGTCCGGGCTATCGATTGTCATCTATACGCGTATCGACCAGATCATGATCGGTAACTATCTCGGGGAACACAGCGTCGGGCTGTACAGCGCTGCCATCACCCTGAGTCAGGGATGGGTCTTTGTGCCCATTGCGCTGATTACCTCGATGATGCCGGGGGTGGCCAACGCCGGTTCCCTGACCGAGCAGGAAGGGCGGATCCGGCTGCTGTATCTGGTGGTACTGCTGCTTTCGATGCCGGTGATATTACTGCTGTCGCTATTCCCTGGCCCGATAGTGAAGCTGATGTTTGGCGACAGTTACCGTGAAACTGCCACCATTCTGGCGCTGTGTTCGGTGACATCGCTGTTCTCGGTGATGGGCACCGTCTCTTATCGGGCGATCGTGCTGTTTGGTGGTTATCGGTTTATCGCGATAAAAATGCCATTGGCCGCTTTGGTCAACGTGCTGATGAATCTGGTGTTGATCCCACGTTATGGCATTTTGGGCGCGGCGATATCAACGTTTATCACCGAATTTATTTCATTTTTTGTACTTAATGGCTTTTTTAGAAAAGGACAAATTACCCGGCTGCAGGTCACCTGCTACCGTTGTTTACCGCAACTAATAGGGAAGGTGCGAGAACTTTATGCTAAATAATCTGGTGAAGGGTTTTTACCGTAATATACCCGACGCACTATATCATCAGCTAAAATATGCTCTATTTTTTCGCAAGCTACCGCATCTGGCTAAACCGGTGGGGTATAGCGAGAAACTGATGCGCAGGAAAGTCTATCCTCTGGCGATGTATACTCAATTGTCCGATAAGTATCTGGTCAGAGAGTATATCGAGAAGCTGTGGGGGAAAGAATATCTGATTGAACTCTATGCTCAGGGTGAGAAATTAACTGAGGAAATGTACCAGTCATTGCCTGACGCCTTTGTGATTAAGGCGAATCACGGCAGCGGTTATAACAAGCTGGTGTTTGATAAAAGTCAGACCAGCTTTAATGAATTGCGGGTGCTGACCAACAGCTGGCTGCGACAGAACTTTTATCAGGTCTATCGCGAACGTCATTATAAGGATATTTCGCCGTGCATCATGGTGGAAAAAATGTTGCTGGAAGACGGAAAAACCCCGAATGACATCAAGATCCACTGTTTTAACCGCAACGGGGAAGTGCGTTTTTTCATCCAGATTGATTACCAGCGTTTTATTGACCACCGCCGTGATTTTTTCGATGCCCAATGGAACCGCACCGAGATCCGCATGGGGGTGCCCAACAGCGAAGTGCCTATGGATAAACCCTGTCGCCTGGATCAGATGCTGAAGTTGGCACGCCAGGTAGCAGAACAGTTTTCTTACGTAAGAGTGGATTTCTATCAGGTGCAGGAAAGGATCTATTTTGGCGAGTTAACATTTACTCCCGGAGCCGGCCTGCAACGATTCACACCGGAAATTATTGAACAGGAATGGGGAGGTTATTTCCAGGAGTAGTTGAGTCACCGGTAGGCTGCGCGTATTTCACCGCGTCAGGACGGGGGTGTAACCGGACAAGGATATTCTGGGATAACAAGTTATTCCGTTGGCGTTAGCATTGTTTTGCCAAATGATAATATATTGTTGAGGTAATAAATGGACTTATCGATTGTCATTCCCGTTTTTAATAACTCAGCCAGTTTGGCCACCACATTAGTCAGGATGACCAATGCCTGCTCCGGTTTCGACTACGAAATTATCGTGGTTGATAATGCGTCGGACAAACAAGAGTTGGATAATATACGCAGCCTGCTGGTCGCCAATCGCCGGGCGCGGCTGCATGAAAGTAAAGTACGGCGTAATACGGCAGCCTCTTGCAATGTCGGTTTTCGGTTAGCACGTTCGGACGTGGTTTTTTTTCTCGAGCCGGAGGATTCGTTTAATACCAACTATATTATTCGACGCTTGAAACGTCATCAGGACACCCGAATAGACATTATCTTCGGTAACTACGTCACGGTAAGTGATAAGAATATTCGCAGCTATCGCTTCGATTATAAAGAAGGCGTGGCGGGAGCGGATTTTTTATTTCTCGATATGGGTGATATTCGCACCTCAACCATCAGCCTGCGTAAGAAGGAAGACCGACGTTTTTTATTTCCGGAATTCCTCTACAAGTATCAAGACTGGGGATTTTTGGTCAACGCCACCAATCTGGGGGCCAGGGTGGCCTTCGACGAGGGGCGCGGCGTGTTTATCCGTTGCGGCGATGCCGATACGGACCGCTGCCGGATGAACATCGATGCCAGCGAGCAGTTTATCGATGCTTACCTTAATGCCAGCGGCCGCTATATCAGCGGTTTTGCCTGCAAACACCTGCTGGCCTCGCTGTACAGCGAAAACCTGCAGGCCTTCACCTATTACTCAGCGCGCACCGAGCGCGATGCCCTGAGCAGCAAATTCAGGGCGATCAAACTGTACGGAGACTGTCTGGCCAGACTGGGACTGTTTCCACTCGGCGGGCGACTGTTGCGTACCGCCCGCGAGGGATTTCGGAGATGACATGCAGCAACGAAAAGTAGCGATTGTGATTGAGAACATCGCCGAAAAAGGCGGTACCGAGCGGGTAGCCAGCAGTCTGGCCAATGCGCTGACGACACGCTTGGGGCATCAGGTGGATCTGGTGTCGATCAGCGGCGACCGGGCATTTTACCCGCTGGACGAGTCAGTGACCTTGCGCTTTATGCCGGGCAGAACGCTGTTGTGGCCCTGGCTATTGGCATGGTTTTTACGACGCGGCCGCTATGACGCAATTATCACCGTTTCGATGGGCAAACTGTCGTCGATCATGGTGCCGTACCTGCGCTTGCTGTGCCCCAATAGCCGGTTGTTACTGAGCGAACACGTCAGTTTCCACCAGTATGCCTGGCCGATGAAGTGGCTGAAGGTGCTGGTCTACCGGCTGGGCGACCGCACGGTACTGCTGACGAAGAAAGATTTGGCCACCATTAGCCGCTGGGTGCCCAGCCGTAAATGCCGGGTGATCGAGAACGTTTCGCCATTCCCGGTACAACCGCCGCAACCGACGCTGCAACAGCCGGTGGCGCTGGCGGTGGGGCGGTTATGCCCACAGAAAGGGTTCGACCGGCTGATCGCCGCCTGGCAGCGGATCGCCCCGCAAGCGGGGGATTGGCAACTGCATATCGTCGGCGACGGCCCGGACCGGGGGCCACTGCAACAGCAGATTGACGCGGCCGGCCTGGGCCAGCGGGTGAAGCTGCTGCCGGCAACGGCAGACATCGCCCGTCACTATCGTCAGGCCGCCATGCTGTTGATGACCTCGCGTTACGAAGGCTTGCCGATGGTGTTGATTGAAGCGATGAGCTTTGGCCTGCCCCTGGTGGCCTTCGACTGCCAGACCGGCCCGGCGGAGCTGATCGATAACGGTGAGAACGGTTATCTGGTGGCGGAGGGCGACATCGAGGCCTTCAGCCAATGCACGCTGGCGCTGATTGACGACGCTGAGTTGCGTCAGCGCTTTTCCCTTCACTCGTTGGCACGGGCGCAGCAGTTCATTCCCGAGCGTATTTATCCCCAATGGCAACAGCTTATTGCTGGAGGTTAAGATGGAAAAAGTTTCAGTCATCATGCCGGCTTACAATGCCGCAGGCTTTATCAAAGAGTCGATCCTCGGGGTGCTGAATCAGACATACCAGGATTATCACCTGTATGTGATCGACGATGCTTCCACCGACCATACCGCCGAGGTGGTGAAACCGTTCATTCACGATCGTCTGACTTACATCCGCAACGACACCAATCAGGGCGTGGCCGAGACCCGAAATATCGCGATTGAAGCCGCACGCGGCGATTATATTGCGTTCTGCGACAGCGATGACGTCTGGCACCCGAACAAGCTGGCGCGCCAGGTCGGGATCCTCAAAACCAACCGCTACGACGTGGTGTGCTCCCATTATTACACCTTTGAAGATGACCCGACGCGGGTGAAAAACTACCGTGGCGCCGGTGAGATCATCGCCTATAAAGACATGTTGAAAAGCAACTGGATCGGCAACCTGACCGGCATGTACAACCAGCGTCAGGTCGGCAAGGTGTACCAGAGCAAAGTGGGCCATGAGGATTACGTTATGTGGCTGTCGGTGCTGGAGAAGGCGCGGAACCACATGGCTTACTGCATCCCCGAACCCCTGGCTTTTTATCGCCTCTCCGCGCAGTCGCTGTCCGGCAATAAATTTCGCGCGGCCGATTGGCAGTGGCAGATATATCGCCGTCATCTGGGGCTTTCCTATCAGAAGTCCTGTTATCTGTTCTTCTCCTATCTGTACAGCGCGGTGATGAAAAGACAATGAATTTCAGCAAGCTAACCTTAGCCTGCCTGCTGGCAGGCGCCGGCTGGGCAGGGCTGGCCAATGCGGCCGGCTGCGACGGAAACCTGCTCAAGGATCCCGGCTTCGAGCAGGGGGGCACCGGGTGGTCGTTGGCCTCGGCGCAGGTGGTGGCGGGGGGGCATGGCGGTCAGCGCAGCCTGTTTTATCAAAATCACAACCCGGCCAATTACCACAACATGCTGCAAAGCCTGGCGGTCAAGCCGGGTCAACAGCTGGCGTTTGGTGCCTGGGTACGCGGTGAAAACCTCAGGGGCAAGGGCGAAAATCAGGGCGCCGGCGTGTTTGTCGAAAGTTATGACGACAGCGGGCGTTTTTTGGCGGGCAGCTATCCGCAGGGGCTGCTGGGTACCAGCGGCTGGCAGCCGGTGACCGGCGATTTTCGGGTGCCGCCACGGGCGGTGAATGTGGTGCTGGGGGTCTATTTGCGCCAGGGCACCACCGGCAGTGCCTGGTTCGATGACGTCTACGCCTGCCTGCAGCCCGTGGCACCGGAGTTGTACCAGATGCGCAGCAGTAACGGCGCGGCCTCCAGCCTGATTGAAGTGGTGGATCCGCAGCAGGTGCAGGTGGACAGCACCCTGGTCGATGACAAAAACACCGCAGTGAAACGTGACAGCCGCCGTTATGCCATCAGTGGACAGCAAAAGGTGGAATTCCCACTGCCGGCCGATCTGGCCGCCGGCGAGTATCGTTTGCAGCAGCAGGTGACGGACGTGGCTTCGCAACGCAGCCAGCGCAGCGAAATGCCGATCAGCGTCGGTCGCCCGCAGCCCAAGGTCGCGCTGGATGCTCAGGGTTACGTTTTGAAGCAAGGCAAGCGCTTCTTCCCGCTCGGCATCTACATGTACGGCGAGATGGCGACGGACGAGCACCTGGCGCGCATCCGTGATGCCGGTTTCAATACCTTGCTCAATTACAACTATGGCACCGGACGCGACCCCTATAACTATTTCCGCAAAACCCAGCAATACGGTTTGCAGGTGATTTTTTCACTCAAGGACATGTACGCCGGCACCCGCTTCGCACCGGAAACCAAGATGAGCTATCCGCAGCTGACAGCCAGCTATGTGGAAAAATTCAAGCATCAACCCAACCTGCTCGCCTGGTACATCAACGACGAACTGGGCCCGGAATATGTGCCGCAGATTGAGCAAAAACACCTGCAGGTCAAGCAGCTGGATCCTGACCATCTGACGTTCCAGGTGTTGGACAAGACCGGAACGCTCAATGCCTATTTCAACAGTTCGGACGTGCTGGCCAGCGACCCTTATCCGGTCGGCAGAGACGCCGATCTGACGCGGACGCTGGAGTACAGCCGTATTACCAGTCAGGTGGCGCGCCAGGCCAAAGGGGCGTGGCTGGTGATGCAGATTATGGATCATGCCGCTTACGCGCCTGACCGCAAACCGCGTCAGCCTACCGAGGCGGAGATCCGCAATCAGGCCTGGTTGGGGTTGATCGGCGGGGCCAGAGGCATCCTGTTTTATTCCTATACCGATCTGTTCTACAAGCGCCAGCGCGGCGGGTTCAGCCAGCAGGAATTTGATGCTATCTGGCGCGGCGTCGCCGGTGTAGCGCAGCAGATTGTCAGCTTTGAGCCTTACCTGCTTTCCGGTGAAAGCCGCTTATTGCAAGGCAACAATACCGCCATCCCGGCCCGGCTGTTTATCCAAGGTGAACGGGGCCTGGTGCTGATCGCCAACCCTTACTATCGCCAGATGTCGGCAAGGTTTGATCTGCCTGCGGGTTGGCAGGCCGAGGGGCAGCGGCAGATTGAGGCCGAGTTGCCGTCGATGGGCAGCCGTGCGGTATGGGTACAACGTGAAACAGAAAAGAAAGGATAACCGGTCATGAATATTACCCTGAGCCTGATTATTCCGGTTTACAAGGTTGAGGCTTATATCGAGGCGTGCCTGGATTCGGTGTTGCAACAGCTGCCTGACTGGGCGGAGGCGATCATCGTGGATGACGGCAGCCCGGACGGCGCCATCGGCATTGCCGAGGAAGTGCTGTGTCGCTATCCGCAGCACAGGCTGCGGGTCAGCATTCTGCGCCAGGAAAACCAGGGGTTGAGCCAGGCGCGCAACAACGGCATTGAACATGCCGAGGGGCGCTACGTTGGTTTTTTGGACTCCGACGATGTGCTGCTGGAGGGCTACTTCAGCATTTTGGGCCGCCTGCTGGCGGATAACCCCTTGGCCGACATCGTGGCCTTCAACGCCCAGCGCTTTTCAACCTTCAATAACGGCAAGATCCAACCAGAGGGCACCATGGCTATCGTGCCCGGCAATGCGGCTCCGCAGCAGCGTGATGACCATATGGCGCTGCTGGCAGACAGCTTTAACCGCAGCATGTGGTTCGCCTGGGCGCGGATTTATCGCAAAACGCTGTTCGATGAGGCTCGCTTCCCGGCGGGGCGAAACTTTGAAGATATTCAGCTGATCCCACAGCTTTACCTGAAGGCCGATCGCATCGTGGTCTGCGATACGCCATTGGTGGGATACCGCGCCAACCCTAACGGCATTACGCGCGCGCCAAAGCGACGCGATCTGGACGATCTGGATTACGCACTCGACGGCGCTGACAGCGGGCGACGGCAGGGGCTGGGGCATGGGCTTTACTCGATCCTCTACGTCACCACGCTGAAAGCGCGTTTGTTGGTGGGGCTGGATTTCTTCGGGGCGCGCGACGCGCTGCGCGAAACCCGCGAGCTGAAGCGCCGTTATTCCGGCCTGCGCGGCGAGGAGCGCAAAATGCTGAGCCGTAAAAACCGGCTGTTTTACCGTAGCCCGCTGGCTTACTACCTGATGGCCCGGCTGTACAACCTGCGCGGCTAGCGGCGCACCATTCGCCTCTTTCCCGTTTTCGTTAAAGCAGCGGCATGCTGCACCCATGTCAATTGGGGCGACCCTTTCGCCCCCAACAGGCAGAATAAAACTATGAGTATCACCGTCAGCGTCATCATACCCACCTATGGCCGCAGCGAACTGCTGGCTCGCGCCATCGATAGCGTATTGGCACAAACCCATCGCCCGTTGGAAATCATCGTGGTGGATGACAACCCGCAGGGCGACGCCCATCGCCTGGCGACCCACGAGCGCCTGGCCGGCTACATTGAGCGGGGTGAGATTATTTATTACCCGCGCAAGCGCAATGGCGGCGGCGCGCTGGCACGTAACAGCGGGATCCTGCGTTCGAGCGGGCAGTACATCAGCTTTCTGGATGACGACGATTACTACCATCCACAGAAAATCGCCCGCCAACTGGCATTTATGCAGCAGGGCGATTATGACGTCAGCCTGTGCGATATGGATATTCTGAAAAACGGACAGATCGGCGCCGAGCATTACTACCGCGCGCGCTGCGAAGGGCTGGAGGACTTTATGCTGGCCGGCGTAGCCTACACGCCAATGATCATGATGCGACGCAGCACGGCGATTGCGGTGCGCGGCTTTTTCAACACGCCTCGCTACCAGGACCATATCTTCCTCTACCGGCTGCTGGCGGCCGGAGCGAAGATCGGCACGCTGCATGAACGACTGGCGGTGCACAACGACCATGACGGCGAACGCATCACCTCCAGCCCGAAGGGCATTATTGGCTACCGCAACAAAATGCAGTTTGAGCAGCGGCTGATGCCACAGGTTTCACCTCGGGCACGCAAGATCATGCGCCTGCGCCATACCTGCATTACTTCACGCATCATTACCGACGGCAAGAGTCGCCTGGCAGGCGTTTTCTATGGGCTGAAGGGCATTGTTTACGTCAATAGCGGCTTGATGGCGGGGGTGTATATGAAAAATATCATCCGCAATGTATTTTTCCGCGGCGTGCCGTTCTGAGCTGCGTTTCGCGTGCTCCGTTACCCTTAAGAGACTCCCCCTTTCAGAGGATGATTATGCGCTTTGAACGTTCGACGCTGATCGGCAGCGTACTGTTGCTGACGGTACCGCTTTTCGCTTTGCTGCACAGCATAGGAACGCTGCGGGCAGGAAAGAAGAACTCGGCGGCTTATTTGCTGATTGCGCTGTGTTTTTTCTTTTTCTTCATTAAAATCCCGCCGCTGGCGGATCTTTACCGCCACTTTGCCAACTACGATGCCATCAACTCGGCGACCCGCCTGAGTGATGTCATTCAGGGCAAGGTGGACGTGGTGCTGTATGCCAATTTCTATATTTTCAAAACGCTGGGCATCCCGTTTTTCATTATTCCGGGGCTGTACGTCGCGCTGTCGGTTTACTGCTATCTCAGCGCGCTGAATATCGTCATGCTGCATTCCGGCAAGGCGTTCACGGCGCGGCAGTTTGTGCTGCTGCATCTGGCGGTGCTGTTTTTGATTAACCCGTTTATCATTGCCATGGGGTTACGCTTTGGCTTCTCGATGGCGGTGATGACCCTGGCGATGGTGCTGTTTTGCCATAAGCTCAACCGCCCGCTTGCCGCCGGCCTGATGCTGTTCGCCATGCTGACCCACTTTTCCAGCATGCTGCTGGTGGGCGTGTTCCTGTGCAGCCGGGTGATGCGCCTGAACCGCCTGCTGACGGTGGTGTTCAGCGCCATCGCCTTCCTGACCGCCAAGTTTGCGCTGCCGTTTATCGTTTCCCATATTACGATCTCCGGCATCAACAGTTACTCCGACGTCTATACCTCCGGCATGTACGCCAGCGACTACCTGACATCCGGCAATGCCAACGGCATGATTAACTTCCTGATCGTGTTATTCCCGGCGCTGTTTCTGGGTGTCTTTATGCTGGGTAACCCCATGAGCAACCAGGCGGGGGACATCAAGAACTACGCGGCCTGGCTGGTGGTGTTTGTGTTCCTGTGTTCCAGCTCGCTGCAGGCGGCCAGCCGTTATGCCAGCGTGGCCTCGGTGTTCTTGCTGTTTTATTACGTGGCCCATCGGGGATCGTTCATCCGCGGCAGATTCAACTACTTCTTCCTGTGCTTTATGCTGATGGCCACCGGTTATAACCTGATAGAGAACATTTATGTCCCACGTCGCCCGATCATGCTGGGGCAGATGTGGCAGTCGTTCTATAAAACCCCGCTGCTGAACCTGTTCTATGGCGAGCAGGAATATGAGCAGTATCTGCAATTTATCAACCGCGACAGCGGCGAGTGGATAGGGCATGAGATGGATTTAGGCTAATGCGTTTTTTATTCCAGTAACCCTCACTTCGCCAAACAGGAAGCGGGCGTCAGTCCGCTTGAGGCCGTAGACAAAGTGCTCTGTTGTTTAATGGTAGGGGCGCTGCATGCTGCGCCCAATAGCATAATCAATGAGTTAAATCGGGTCGAACATGTTCGCCCCCTACCGGTTTAGCCTTTTCGAGTGTTAGTCAGCAGTCCGCTTCCTACCCCCAAATACCCCGACTTACCCCGCAGCATATCCCCTCGAACATCTGACTCATCATTTCTATAATATTTTCAATTAATTAAACCCAATGCTTGCCATGATACTTTAGGGGTATCCACGCCTCTGCCGCCGTTATTCTCCCTCCGTTCTCTTGATCGCAATCAATTTGCCCAACTTCTGGCCTCAGTAGGCTGGCGGCAGATTGAGCAATGTCATTACCCGTCGTATTTCAAGCCGCAGCGTTGTTACCTGCGCTCGCTCACTCCAGTTACTTACTTGAGTAAGCGCCTGGAGATGAGCGAGCTGGCCGCCTGGCTGTGACTTGAAATCCATAGGGTAAAAAAATATTAAAAAGCCCTCAGGAGAATTCCGGATGAGCAAGTTTCTAGACCGATTCCGCTATTTTAAGCAGTTGGCGGAACCCTTTTCTGGCGATCATGGCCAGACGTTGAACACCAACCGCGACTGGGAAGACGGCTACCGCAGCCGTTGGCAGCACGACAAGATTGTGCGCTCCACCCATGGGGTCAACTGCACCGGCTCCTGCAGCTGGAAAATTTATGTGAAAAACGGCCTGGTCACCTGGGAAACCCAGCAGACCGATTACCCACGTACCCGTCCCGATCTGCCAAACCATGAACCGCGCGGCTGCCCACGTGGCGCCAGCTATTCCTGGTATCTGTACAGCGCCAACCGGCTGAAATACCCATTGATGCGCAAACGCCTGATCAAACTGTGGCGCGAAGCCAAGGCGCTGCACAGCGATCCTGTCGAGGCCTGGGGATCGATCGTCAGCGATCCTGAAAAAGCCAAAAGCTACAAAGTGGCACGCGGGCGTGGCGGTTTCGTCCGTTCCAGCTGGCAGGAGGTTAACGAGCTGATCGCCGCTTCCAACGTCTACACCGCCAAAACCTTCGGTCCGGATCGCATCATTGGCTTCTCGCCAATCCCGGCGATGTCGATGGTGTCTTACGCCGCCGGCGCCCGCTACCTGTCGCTGATTGGCGGCACCTGCCTTAGCTTCTACGACTGGTATTGCGACTTGCCGCCGGCCTCGCCAATGACCTGGGGCGAACAGACCGACGTGCCGGAATCCGCCGACTGGTATAACTCTTCCTACATTATCGCCTGGGGTTCCAACGTGCCTCAGACGCGCACCCCGGACGCGCACTTCTTCACCGAAGTCCGTTACAAAGGCACCAAAACCGTGGCGGTCACGCCGGACTACGCCGAAGTCGCCAAGCTGTGCGACCAGTGGCTGAATCCGAAGCAGGGCACCGACAGCGCCATGGCGCTGGCGATGGGCCACGTGATGCTGAAAGAGTTCCACCTGGATCGTGAGGTGGGCTATTTCCGCGATTATGTGCGTCGTTATACCGACATGCCGATGCTGGTCATGCTGGAGCCGCGCGAAGAGGGGCATTATGCCGCCGGTCGCCTGCTGCGCGCCGCCGATTTGGTCGACGGCCTGGGGCAAGAAAATAACCCTGAATGGAAAACCGTTGCCATTGATCAACGCAGCGGCGAGCTGGTTGCTCCACAGGGGTCGATCGGTTTCCGTTGGGGCGAACAGGGCAAATGGAACCTGGAACAACGCGCCGGTCAGGACCAGCAGGAAGTGGAGTTGCAACTCAGCCTGCTGGGCGCGCATGACGAAGTGGCCGAGGTGGGGTTCCCTTACTTTGGCGGCATCAAAAGCGGCTCTGCCGAGGGCGGGAACTTCAACAGCGTGGCGCTGGACGAGATCCTGCTGCACAAGCTGCCGGTCAAACGCCTGCGCCTGGCAGACGGCAGCGAGGCGCTGGTGACCAGCGTGTACGATTTGACCCTGGCCAACTACGGCCTTGAGCGTGGCCTGAATGACGCCAACTGCGCTACCGACTACGACGACGTCAAAGCCTATACCCCGGCCTGGGCCGAGCAGATCACCGGCATTTCCCGCCACAACATCATCCGCATTGCGCGCGAATTTGCCGACAACGCCGAAAAAACCCATGGCCGTTCGATGATTATTGTCGGTGCCGGTGTCAACCACTGGTACCACATGGACATGACCTACCGTGGGCTGATCAACATGCTGATCTTCTGCGGCTGCGTTGGCCAGAGCGGTGGCGGCTGGGCGCACTACGTCGGCCAGGAAAAGCTGCGACCGCAGACCGGCTGGCTGCCGCTGGCGTTTGGCCTCGACTGGCAACGTCCGCCGCGTCATATGAACAGCACCTCGTTCTTCTATAACCATTCCAGCCAGTGGCGTTATGAAACCGTGGGGACCGAAGAGCTGTTGTCGCCGATGGCGGACAAATCACGCTTCGGCGGAAGCCTGATCGATCTCAACGTGCGTGCCGAGCGCATGGGCTGGTTGCCGTCCGCACCACAGCTGGGCACCAACCCGCTGCATCTGGCGGCGCAGGCGCAAGCCGCAGGACAATCGCCGGTGGAGTACACCGTCGACGCCTTGAAGAAAGGGACGCTGGGCTTTGCCGCCGAGCAGCCGGACAACCCACAGAACTTCCCGCGTAACCTGTTCGTCTGGCGCTCTAACCTGCTGGGTTCCTCCGGCAAGGGTCATGAGTACATGCTCAAATACCTGTTGGGCACCGAAAACGGCATTCAGGGCAAGGATCTGGGCCAGCAGGGCGGTGCCAAGCCGCAGGAAGTGGAATGGCTGGATAACGGCGGCGAAGGCAAGCTGGATCTGGTGGTGACCCTGGATTTCCGCATGTCCAGCACCTGCCTCTATTCCGACATCGTGCTGCCGACCGCCACCTGGTACGAAAAAGACGACATGAATACCTCGGATATGCATCCGTTTATTCACCCGCTGTCGGCGGCGGTCGATCCGGCCTGGGACTCCAAGAGCGACTGGGAAATCTACAAGGGCATCGCCAAAGCCTTCTCCGAAGTCTGTGTCGGGCATCTGGGGCAGGAAACCGACGTGGTGACGCTGCCGATCCAGCATGACTCCGCCGCCGAGCTGGCGCAGCCTTACGGCGTCAAAGACTGGAAAAAGGGCGAATGTGAACTGATCCCCGGCAAAACCGCGCCGCATATCATGGTGGTGGAGCGCGATTACCCAGCCACCTATGAGCGTTTCACTTCACTGGGGCCGCTGCTGGATAAGCTGGGCAACGGCGGGAAAGGCATTGGCTGGAACACCCAGGACGAAGTCGACTTCCTGAAAAAGCTCAACTACGTCAAAACCGCAGGCCCGGCAGCGGGGCGGCCGAAAATTGAAAGCGCCATTGATGCCGCCGAAGTGATCCTGACGTTAGCACCGGAAACCAACGGGCAGGTGGCGGTCAAGGCGTGGGAAGCTCTGGGCAAAATGACCGGCCGCGATCACCGCCACCTGGCGCTGAACAAGGAAGACGAAAAAATTCGCTTCCGTGATATTCAGGCCCAGCCGCGCAAAATCATTTCCAGCCCTACCTGGTCAGGGTTGGAAGACGAACATGTGTCGTATAACGCCTGTTATACCAACGTGCATGAGCTGATCCCATGGCGCACCATCAGCGGCCGCCAGCAGCTGTATCAGGACCACGAGTGGATGCGCGCCTTTGGCGAGAGTTTGCTGGTGTACCGTCCGCCGATCGATACTCGCGCCGCGCAGCCGTTGCTGAACCAGAAACCGAACGGCAACAGGGAGAAGGCGTTGAATTTCCTAACGCCGCACCAAAAGTGGGGCATCCACTCCACATACAGCGACAACCTGTTGATGCTGACCCTGTCGCGCGGCGGGCCGATTGTCTGGATGAGTGAAGACGATGCCAAAGAGCTGGGTATTGAGGACAACGACTGGATCGAGGCCTTTAACGCCAACGGCGCACTGACCGCACGGGCGGTGGTCAGCCAGCGTATTCCGGCAGGCATGACCATGATGTACCACGCGCAGGAGCGTATCGTGAATATCCCCGGTTCGGAAATCACCAGCCAGCGCGGTGGTATTCACAACTCGGTGACCCGCGTCTGCCCGAAACCGACCCATATGATCGGCGGCTACGCGCAGCTGGCCTACGGTTTCAACTATTACGGCACCGTCGGCTCGAACCGTGACGAGTTTGTGGTGGTACGCAAAATGAACCGCATCGACTGGTTAGACGGTGAAGGCAACGACGACTCGCAGGGCAGCCAGCAGGAGAAAGCAAAATGAAAATTCGTTCACAAGTCGGCATGGTGCTGAACCTGGACAAATGCATCGGTTGCCATACCTGTTCGGTGACCTGCAAGAACGTCTGGACCAGTCGCGAGGGCATGGAGTACGCCTGGTTCAACAACGTTGAAAGCAAACCCGGCGTCGGTTACCCGCACGCCTGGGAAGATCAGGAAAAATGGAAGGGCGGTTGGATCCGTAAAATCAACGGCAAGCTGGAACCGCGTATGGGCAGCCGCGTCGGCCTGTTGTCGAAGATTTTTGCCAACCCGGACGTGCCTGCGCTGGACGATTACTACGAGCCTTTCGACTACGACTATCAGAACCTGCATACCGCGCCGCAGGGGAAGCATCAGCCGATCGCCCGTCCGCGCTCCTTGATCACCGGCCAACGTATGAAGAAGATCGAAAGCGGCCCGAACTGGGAAGAGATCCTCGGCGGCGAATTCGAGAAACGCTCGCAGGACAAAAACTTCGACAATATGCAGAAGGCGATGTACGGCCAGTTCGAAAACACCTTCATGATGTACTTGCCGCGCCTGTGCGAACACTGCCTTAACCCGGCCTGTGTCGCGACTTGCCCAAGCGGCGCCATCTACAAGCGTGGCGAAGACGGCATTGTGCTGATCGATCAGGATAAATGCCGCGGCTGGCGTATGTGCCTGACCGGCTGTCCGTACAAAAAAATCTATTTCAACTGGAAGAGCGGCAAGTCCGAGAAGTGCATCTTCTGCTACCCGCGTATCGAATCCGGCCAGCCGACGGTGTGTTCGGAAACCTGCGTTGGCCGTATCCGCTATCTGGGCGTGCTGCTGTATGACGCCGATCGCATTGAGCAGGCCGCCGCTGCCGAGAACGAGCAGGATCTTTATCAGCGCCAGTTGGATATCTTCCTGGATCCGCACGACCCGGCGGTGATTGCCCAGGCGTTGCAGGACGGCATTCCGCAAGGCGTGATCGAGGCCGCGCAGCAGTCGCCGGTGTATAAAATGGCAATGGACTGGAAGCTGGCGCTGCCGCTGCACCCGGAATACCGCACGTTGCCGATGGTCTGGTACGTCCCGCCGCTGTCACCGATTCAATCCGCCGCCGATGCCGGTGAGCTGGCGCACAGCGGCGTGTTGCCGGACGTGGAAAGCCTGCGTATCCCGGTGCAATATCTGGCCAACTTGCTGACGGCAGGGGACACCGCGCCGGTGCTGCTGGCTCTCAAACGCATGCTGGCAATGCGCCACTACAAACGGGCGGAAACCGTTGACGGCGTACTGGACACCAGTGCGCTGGAGCAGGTGGGGTTGACCGAAGCGCAGGCGCAGGAAATGTACCGTTATCTGGCGATCGCCAACTATGAAGACCGCTTTGTGATCCCGTCCAGCCACCGCGAGTTGGCACGTGAAGCCTTCCCGGAAAGCAAAGGTTGCGGTTTCAGCTTTGGTGACGGCTGCCACGGCAGCGACGGTAAATTCAATCTGTTCAACAGCCGCCGCATAGACGCCATTGATGTGACGCAAAAAACCACTCGCCAGGAGGATGCCTCATGATCAGCCTGAAAGTGATTGCCCGGCTGCTGGACTACCCGGAGCAGGCGCTGTTTGACCATCAGCAGGCGTTGGTCGAGGCGCTGGAGCCGGCCAGCGAACTGGATTTACACCACAGCGCGCAGCTGATCCTGTTTATTCGCCGTTTTTGCGCTCGCCCGTTGCTGGACGTGCAGGCTGAATACTGCGAACTGTTTGATCGTGGCCGCGCCACCTCGCTGCTGCTGTTTGAACACGTGCATGGTGAATCGCGCGATCGCGGTCAGGCGATGGTCGACCTGATGGCGCAATACCGTGACGCGGGGTTGGAGATCGACAGCCGCGAGCTGCCGGACTTTTTGCCGCTGTATCTGGAATACCTGGCCAGCCGCAACCAGGCCGAAGCGCGCGGCGGGTTACAGGATATCGCGCCGATCCTGGCGCTGTTGGGCGCACGTTTGCAGCAGAGAGAAAGCCCGTATGCGGTGTTGTTTGATCTGTTGCTGACACTGTCCGGCACCGAGGTAAAAAGCGCCAGCCTGGAAAGCCAGGTGGCGGGGGAAGCCAGGGACGACACGCCGCAGGCGCTGGACGCGGTCTGGGAAGAGGAGCAGATCAAGTTTCTCGGTGAGGAAGGCTGCGCTTCGGCACAGCAAACGGCGCATCAGCGACGCTTTGCCGGCGCGGTGGCGCCACAGTACCTGGACCTGACGGATGCGCTAACCGGAACCAAAGGACGCTAATCATGCAATTTTTAAATCAATTCTTCTTCGATATTTACCCCTATCTGGCAGGCGCGATTTTCCTGATAGGCAGCTGGTTGCGTTACGATTACGGGCAGTACAGCTGGCGTGCCGGCTCCAGCCAAATGCTGGATAAAAAGGGCATGCGGTTGGCATCCAACCTGTTCCATATCGGTATTTTGGGTATCTTCGCCGGGCATTTCCTCGGCATGCTGACTCCGCACTGGATGTATGAAGCCTTCCTGCCGATCGACGTGAAACAGAAGCTGGCGATGATTGCCGGCGGTGCATGCGGCGTGATGACGCTGGTCGGCGGGGCGCTGTTACTGAAACGCCGCCTGACCAACCCGCGGGTGCGTGCGACCAGCAGTTTTGCCGACATTATGATCCTGACGCTGCTGGTAGTGCAGGTGTGTCTGGGGCTGCTGACCATTCCGTTCTCCGCCCAGCATATGGACGGCAGCGAGATGATGAAGCTGGTGGCCTGGGCGCAGGCGGTGGTGACCTTCCACGCCGGAGCGTCACAGCATTTGGCTGGCGTTGCGTTGATCTTCAAATTGCATATGGTGCTGGGCATGACGCTGTTCGTGCTGTTCCCGTTCTGCCGCCTGGTGCATATCTGGAGCGTGCCGGTGGAATACCTGACCCGTCGCTATCAACTGGTACGTAACCGCCGTTAAAGACAATTGGCCCCTGAAAATAAGCCCATCTGGCGAAATAAACTTTGCTGATGGGCTTTTTTATTGCTGATGGGATTATTGATAGCTCAGGTTGACCTGCACGAAGCTGATAAAACTGCCGGCGCTGCTCTGGCCTTTGGGGCTATAAATGCGCGCGGTCAGTGGGAACGTCGCCTTGCGGGCCTTATCGATATCCACCGACAGGCTGGCGTTATTGGCCAGCGTCAGGCTGCTGTTGGCATTGCTCAGTTGCAAGGCCACGCCGGTGGCGGTCCCGCTGCTGGCAAAGGCTTTGTTGTCATCGGGGGCTGGCGTGCCGGTGAAGGTAGCGGTAACCCTGTTGGTGCTGGGGGGGCAACTGTTCAACGTCAGGCTGAAGGCTTTCCATTCGCTACCGGTTCCGGCCTGTAATAGATCTCGCCGCTGAACCTTGCCCAAATCCAGCGTCTGGTTGAGGCTGGCATCCACCGTACAGGGCGTGGCGGTGATCCGGCCGCTGATCGTGACCTCTGCGGCCGGTAAAGATGGTGCCCAGAGAGCGCTGAAAACAGCCAGCGCGATAATGCGGTTTTGCATCCTGAAATCTCCCTGCAACTGGATTATTGGTAGGTGAAGGACACCAGAATATTGCCGCTGACGGTGCCCGTGGTCGACGCACCCATGGCGTAAATCTGAACCTTTTGGGAAAACTTTGCGGTGCGAGCCACGCTATCGACGGCCACTTGCCGGGTGGCGTTAGGCCTGATCTCGCTACCGGCGCTATCGAGCATGTAAAGGACCACCTGGGTCGCGGTACCGGTATTTTTAAAACTGTCAGCCGACAAGGGGGAAACCGTACCGCCATAGGTGGCCGTAACTTTGGTGACACCCTCAGAGCAACCTTCCAGCTCCAGGTCAAAATTCACAAATGGGCTTGTTTCTCCCTTCTTTGATAATTTAAGTACATCAATATCCGGTAGTACCACGTTATGCGGGTTGCTGCCTTTAACGGTGCAAGAGCTGGCAATGACGTTGCCGGTGATATTGACCGCTACTGAGTCGGCCTGCGTCAGTGGGGAGTGCAATAGGCCGGATAATGCCAGGAAAAACATTTTGTTAGTGATTATTTTGCGCATATTCCTCTCCTTGGGCTCCTTGCGGTAGAGGCACCATTATTGATAGGTGATATTCAGGGTAGCGCTGCTGTTGGCCTTGCCGGCGGTCACCTGTTTGTTGGTCTGGTAATAGCGCGCGGTGAAGGGCAGGGTTTCCTGACCGCCGGGGGAGGTTTTCAGCAGGATATTATTGTTGATTTTCAGAGGTACATCGCCGTACAGCAGCTGTACGCCAACGCCTGTGGCAGTGCCGGTCTGCCCGGCGTTGGTCAGGGCCAACACGCTGGTGTCGCTGGCCTCGCTATTTTGCGTGCCGGCCAGGGAGACGTTGATTTTGGCGTCTTTATCGCAGGTCAGGCCGACATTGAAGCCTTTATCGCCGGTGGTAACGCCGACGCCGGTGAATTTGATATCAAGAACGTCGCCCAGCGGGACATTGATACTGGTGCTGTTTAGGCTACAGGCAATTTGGGTGACGGTACCGCCGCCATCAATGTTCAGTTGACTGGCATTAGTGAGCTCTCCTGTAGTCAGATAGGCCAACGGTGAAGCGAATGACAACTTACCGTTGGTAGTTCCGCCAACGTAAATCAGCTCCATTTTAAACAGCAGGTCTTTGGCGTAATATGTATATTGTTGCCCACTAGGGGGGGTGTAAGTGTTGCTTGTGGGGACAGGATTCCACTGTGCAAAAATGCCTATACTTCGCACCCGGAACCCAATGCCCGGGATATTGCTCTGGAAAACATCGTTGTATCCGCAACCAGGGATTGTGCATTTGCATACCGAGAAGCCTCCGTGTATGAGCTATAAGCGCAAAAAATACTTATAAAAACTGAACCTGCCGGAGTGCTTTCGCTGGACCAAATCACCGTACCTGGGGCGGTATCGCGTTGCACAACCAAACTGGCCGGCAGCGACAGATGCATTATCTGTGTTGTGGGGCCTCCCCAACATCCGGCGATTGCGCTGCTATTGTTCCCTAATACCAAAGCAATTAGTACGCAGAACGGTATGATTTTTTGAACGATAAATAGCCTGTTTTTGGCTGTGTTACGTTTCACTATTTTCATGCTCATTGACACACCCCATTTGTTTGCACCACGCCGCCCTGCGGTAGTGTGCTTGGCAATTGATAATCCACTCGACATCGCTCGCCGTTGCCATTCCCCCATTTCGCCTGCAGGCTCCCCTGTGGAGCCAGGCCACTGAGGTACACCTGGCCGCCATCGCCAACAATGCTGCCCTGTGCCGTACTCTGGTCGGCATCGCTGACCGTGGCACCAAAGGGCACCGACTGGCCGTTGGCCTGCGTCAGGGTTATCAGCGCCCGGGCGCCGACCCGCGGCCGGAAGTCCGCCCGCACCAGCGCCCCGCGCGTCGGCGTCACCCGCTGGCTGCTCTGCGGCAGGTCCACGTCCTCCGCCAGCGTCCCCGCATCCAGCGCCACCTCGCTGCGCCGGTACGGCGACAGGTAAGGCACCAGCGCATAGCCGCGCCAGTCGGTGCGCACCCCGGTCTGGTTGGTGACCGTCGCCCCTGATGCCCCAGGCGCCGCCACCAGGGCGGCGGTGTCCCCCAGCGGCTGGCCCAGCGTGATGCCGTTGGCGTGCGCCACCACGCTGCCGCTCAGCCCGTAATTGAGCCGGCGGCTGTTTTTGTCATAGCCATAGCCGCCGGTCACTTCGCCGTAGGTGCCGCGATAATCCAGATTGGCGTTGCCGCCATAGCCCTGCCCGCGGCTGCCATAGGTTTGCTGCACGCCCCAGCTCAGGTTGTTGTCCGCCAGTGCCATGCCGCTCAGCCCCAGGTTGTGGCTGGTGGCGCCGCCCTTGGCGTTGTTCAGGCTGTAGTTGACCCAGGCGCTGTTGTTGTCCCACAGGCTCAGCGGCACGTTGATGTTCAGGGCAATCTGCTGGTCGTTGCTGCGGGTCGTTCCCTGGGTATTGCGGTTAAGGCTCCAGTTAATGCCGTAGCTGATGCCGCGCCAGCTGTTGCTGTAGCCCAGCCCCAGCGACGCCAGGCTGCGTTCGCTGTTCCAGTAGTCTTCCCGCACCGCGCTGAGCGACAAGGTGCCGCCGTTGCTGCCCAGTTGCTGGTTCATGCTCAGTTCGGCCCGGTTGCGCCGCCGCTCGTTCATCCACAGCGGGGTTGCCCCGCTGCGCCAGCCGTCCAGCACCTCGGGCAGGGAATAAAACCCGGCGGTGGAGTAGCGGTAGCCGGCGATGGCAAAGTTGGTGCCGGTCTGCACCAGGTTCTTGCTGTAGCGGGCCCGCCAGGACTGGCCGCCGACGGTAGCCTTGCCGTTGGGCTGGCTGCGTGACTGGGTCATGTCCAGCGACAACGCGCCCCAGTCGCCAAGGTTGTTGCCGACCCCCAGCGCCGCGGCCTGATAATGCTGTGCCGCCTGCACCCCGCCATACAGGGTGGTGTTCCACGGCATGCCGTAGATGACGGTGCCCTGCACCAGGGCGCTTTTGTCGACGCTGTTGTCGTAGCTGCGGTATTGCCCGCCGGTCAGGCTGTACTTCAGCCGGCCTTCGCGCTGCAGCACCGGCAGGGACGCGAAGGGCACCACCAGGTGCTGTTCGCTGCCGTCGGCCTCTTTGACGGTCACCTGCAAATCCCCGCTGCCGCCGGTGGGGTACATGTCGTTAATCACAAAGGCGCCGGGGGCGACAAAGGTGCGGTAGATTTCATAGCCGTTCTGGCGCACCACCACCTGGGCGTTAGTGCGGGCGATACCGCGCACCACCGGGGCGTAGCCGCGCAGGCTGTCGGGCAGCATCTCGTCATCCGACGCCAGCTGCACGCCGCGAAACGGCACCGCGTCAAATACCTCGGCCGGGGCATTGCTGTCGCCCAGGGTCAGCTGGCTGCGCAGGCCCACCAGGTTACGCTGGGCGTAGGTGTACACCGTACTCCACTGGTCCTGGCCGTCGCTGCTGCGGCTCCAGGTGGTGTAGTTGCGCAGCCGCCAGGGGCCGATATTCAGGCCGGGGCGCAGGTTGGCATACTGGCTGTTGCTGTTTTGGTTGCCGCCGCTCCCGTTTTGGGTTGTGGTGCTGCTGGCGCCGCTGAGGCTGTAGTTGAGCAGCAGGGCGGTGATGCCTTCGTCCCACTGCGACGGCGGCACGTAGCCGCGCGGCTGCCGGGCCAGTGCGGCCTGGGGAATGCTCAGCGCCAGCTGCTGGCTGTCGAACAGCAGGCGTGCCGACGCCTGCGGGATGGCGGCCAGGTCGGCGCAGGCGGCCTCCGGGGTGCCGAGCGCCGGGAACTGGGCTACCCGTACGCCGTACGCGGCCAGGTCGGCCAGGCTCAGGCAGGGTTGCAGCCCCTGGCCGTCGGCCCCGGCGGTAAAGGTCAGCATCCGGCTGTCGACCTGCTGGTCGTTCACCAGAATATCAACCCGGTAGTCGCCCGGTAGCTGGCTGCCGTTCTCTTCAAAGGTTGCCAGGCTGGTGACCCCCTGCTGCGGGCCGTCCAGCTCCAGCAGCGCCGGGTTGAAGTAGTCCCGCGCCTGCGCCGGATTACCGAGGGCCAGCGCAATCAGCAGCGCCAGCCGGCGGGGAACCGCCGTTCTCCGTTTCTGTTGTCTTCTCACGTCACTTCCTTGTTATTGGGGCCGCAAAGCGCCCTGAGGGTGAGGAACCTCCGGTCGCTTACTCCTGCAGCCGGCCCTGCTGCAGCGTGCCAATGCCGCCAAAGTCATTGATGACCCGCCAGCTGACGGCGCTGCCCGCGTCCGTCGGCAGGGTAAAGGTGGCGGTGGCGTGCGGTGCCACATAGGTGCTGTCCTTCACCTCCTGACCGTTGACCCTGACGCTCTGGAAGTTCATGTAAAACGGCGTGGGGTTGCTGACCGCCAGCCGCGCACCCTGACGGCGCCAGGTCAGCTGGCCGGCCACGTCGTCGGGCAGTCCTTTCAGGGCGGCCGGGCGATAAATCAGCTTGATGCGGGTTTTGACGGCAATCTGCAGGGTGTTGTCGCGCCGCTCTGTCGAGGGGATGGTTTTGACATTCAGCCAGTACAGGCTTTCGCGGTCTTCCGGCAGGGTACCGCCGACGCGCACCACGCGCAGCACGTTCTGCCGGCCGGCGTCCAGACGAAACAGCGGTGGGGTAAGGATAAAGGGGGCCTTTTCAGTGCTGCCTTCCTGCGGCTCGACCCAGGATTGGATCAGGTAGGGCAGCGCGTCGGGGTTATTGACGCTGAGCGAGGACTCTTTCTTGTCGCCGTCGTACACCAGCCGGGTGGCGCCAACCACCACGCCGGCCTGCGCCAGACTGCTGAGCATCATCAGGCCGCTGCACAGCGCGGCAAAGCGGTATTTCATGCGGTGGTCTCCAGAAGGGGACGTCAAAAAAGGACGGCAAACGCCGTCCTGACAGAGCACTCAGTTGTAGACGATGGTGAAGTTGGCGCTGGTATTGGCGATACCGGCCCCGACGCTGGCGGCGGTGGCGATATAGCGGGCGGTGAAGTCCAGCGCGTTGGTCACGTCTTTGGCGGTGTCCGCCGGGTCACCTTTTTTCAGGTCATAGCTGCCGGACAGGCCGCGCAGCGGGACCGGGTTACCGTCCTTGTCGGAGATTTGCACGCCGACGCCGGTGGCCACGCCGGTGCCGGTGGTGAGCGCCAGCACGTTGTTATCGCCGCTGACCGGGATACCGTCGAAGTTGACTTTGGCGGTGGCAACCTCCGGGCAGGACTTGACCACCAGGGTGAACTTGGTGGCCGGGCCAGTGGCACCGGCCGCGCCGAAGGCTTTGGCGCTGATTTTGCCCAGCGGTACCGTCAGGTTGGCGCTCGCGGTATCGACCACGCAGGCGGTGTCGGTGATGGAGCCGGTGAAGTTGACGGTACCGTCAGCGGCGAAGGCAGAAGAGGTGGACAGGATGGCGGTTGCGGCCAGGGTGGTGACCAGTAATGTTTTTTTCATGAGCATAATTCCTTGATGCCTGTGACTCAGCACAGCGATTCCATTAACCCGTTGAAAGGGTTTCCTTTTTTGTCGTTTGGTCCGGCGGTTTTCCTGCGTTAAAAAGGCAACTTTTTGAACCAAACTGTTACATTGCGTTTTTCGTGCGGATAATGGCGTCATTAGCCACCTGAAATAGCGTAAAACACCATGGACGGTGTTTATTCAGTGCGAATGACCAGGTTTTATTTATTCGTTTAAGTATGCGAAGGAAGCAGCAGCCGTTTTTTGAGGGGGAGTGGCATAACGCGGGTAAATATGAGTGCAGAGGATTTTATGGGTAACTAATTGATATTCTAATAGTTGAAGGGGGAGTCAAAAGGAAATGCAGACAGGTATTGACATTTTTTCAGGGGAAAATTAGCTTATGTGACAGTTTGGTTCAAAAGGTTACATTTTTCGCTTCATTTTCGTCCGGTCCGTCCTCCTCCCACAAATGTTTAAATCGTCCTGCATTGGCAGCGGTATACAGCACGGTATGCTGAATATTGCGGTGGCCCAAATAATCCTGAATCACCCGGGTGTCGGCGCCGTTATCGGCCAGGGCATAGCCGCAGGCATGGCGCAGCATATGGGGGTGGGCGGCGACCGTCAGCCCGGCCTGCCTGCCATAGGCCTGCAGCATGCGGTAGATGCGCTGGCGTGACAGGCGGTAGCCCTTTTGCGACAGGAACAGCCACTCTTCGTCTTCCAGGTTGCGGTACGACGGGCGTTTTTCCAGCCAGCGGGCCAGCAGGGTTTTCTCGGTGGCTTCCAGCGGGTGGATGGTGGAGAGGCCGTTTTTGAGGCGGTTGATGTAGAGACTGCCGCTGTCCATGTCCAGGTCGTTGATGCGCAGGCTGTTGAGTTCACTGACGCGACAGCCGTGGATAAAGCCCATCCAAATCAGGCAGCTGTCCCGTTCGGGGGCGCGGCCGGCGGCGGCCTGTTGCAACAGGCGATTGACCTCGGTGCGGGTCAGGTGTTTACGGTGAGCGTGGGATTTTTGCATGGTATTTCCTCGAAAAGACCGGGTTCGGCAAGAGGCCGAGCCCGGGCGTCGCCAGTTAATAACAGATGACGGGCAAGGAGTATAGTGCAGGTTGGATAAACCCGTGCGGCGGCGGGGGTGCTGAAACACACGGTTCTCCGCGGTTTTTACGATGCTTCATCCGCTTTTGGGCTTCCCGGTTGTTTTCCGCCTATTCTTAATTTATCTCCCCTGAGTGAGTTCCTATAGACCTCCGTTCAACCTTGCTCTAGGCTGTGGCCGGATAAACAGACGTGATTTATCGGCTCAGTTAAATGAACGGAATCAATCAGTAAGAATGCCACTTGGGTTTTTCTTTATGCTGATGTCAAACAAGGGTATGGCTGAGGATAGCGGGGTTTGAATCATTAACCGTGCTTGATAGTTGGCCAACAGAATAATGGACAAGCAGGCTGAACAACGATAATGACCCTAAATAGCCTTTCCCAAAGCTTATTGCCTCTTAAAATTATTGCGACCGGCGCGGCGTTGCCGCCGCAGTGCGTCGAATCCTCTGCGCTGGACCGTCGCCTGAACAAGTCAGCCGGTTACGTGGAAAAACGTTCGGGCATTATTCATCGTTTCCATGCCGACAACGAGGCCAGCCAGGCCGAATTGGCCGTCGCTGCGTTGGATGATGCCCTTGCCCGCCATGCGATCCCGCGGGACTCCATCGATCTGCTGATCTCCGCTTCGGCCATCGCGGTGCAGGCGTTGCCTTTCAGCGCCGCCCATATTCTAAAACTGGCCCGACTGCGGCCGGGTATTGCGGGCTTTGATATCAACACCAGCTGCGTGAGTTTTATTTCCGCATTGCAGGTGGCGGCGGGGTTACTCAATACGGGCGTTTATCGGCGTATTGCCATTGTCTCTGCCGATATTGCTTCGCGCGGTATAGACTGGGAAGACGAAGAGTCTTCATTGATCTTCGGTGATGGCGCGGCCTGTGCCATTGTCGAACGCGGTGACGGGCGTAGCGGTATTTTGTCCTACCTGATGGAAACCCACCCGGAAGGCAGCGATCTGTGTGAAATCAGGGCCGGGGGGACGCGCTGTAATCCGCGTGCCGGCATGAACGACAGTGACTTTCTGTTCCATATGAAGGGCAAGCAGCTGTTCCGCCAGGCTTCTGCGCTGATCGAAAGCTTCCTTGGCCGCTTGCTGTCGGCCGCGGGGCTGAACCTGACACAAATTGCCACCGTGGTGCCGCATCAGGCCAGCCATCTCTCTTTGGAACATATGCGCAAGCGGCTGCATGTTTCCCCGCAGGCCCTGGTGGATATCTATCGTTACCGGGGCAATCAGGTGGCGGCTTCCATCCCTTCGACCCTGCACGAAGCGGCAATAACCGGCAGGTTGAACGCCGAAGGTCCGGTGATGCTGATCGGCACCGCCGCCGGTTTGACGTTGGGCGGCATGGTACTGCTGCCATGAAGGTGCTGGTGACCGGAGCGACCAGCGGGCTGGGGCGTAACGCCGCCGAGTGGCTGTTGGCCGCCGGGCATCAGGTGCATGCCACCGGACGGGATATTGCCGCTGGGCGGCAGTTGGCGGCACTGGGCGCCAGGTTTTCCGCGCTGGATCTGACCCTCGCCGACGACGGGCAGTGTGAGCAGTTAATGGCGGGCCATGACATCGTCTGGCACTGTGCCGCAAAATCTTCACCCTGGGGCAGCCGCGAGGCGTTTGAGCAGGCCAATACCCGCGTGACGGAAAAACTCGCCGGCGCCGCCGGACGTTGCGGGGTTCAGCGGTTTATCCATATTTCGACGCCGGCGGTTTATTTCGATTTCAGTCACCGCCACAACGTCACCGAGGCGGATATTTCCCGACGCTTCGCCAATCATTATGCCGCCAGCAAGTTTGTTGCCGAACAGAGCATTGCGGCGGAGGTGTCCGCCTTTCCGCACACCACCTACCTGATCTTGCGCCCTCGCGGCCTGTTCGGTCCCCATGACCGGGTCATCGTGCCAAGGATACTGGCGCAGCTGCGGCGCGATAAAGGCGTGCTGCGTTTGCCGGCCGGCGGTTCCGCTTATCTGGATCTCACCTTTGTGCTCAACGTGGTGCATGCGATGGATCTGGCCAGCCGTCAACCAGGCTTGCCCTCCGGCAGTATTTTCAATATCACCAACCAACAGCCGCAGCGGCTGGCCGATATGTTGCACCAACTGCTCAACCGGCAGTTGGGCTGGCAATACGCCGTCAAGGCGGTGCCATATCCCTTATTGTCGGGCGTTGCTACGGGGATGGAGCTGTTGGCCCACGTCACCCGCAAAGAACCGATGCTGACCCGCTATAGCGTTGCGGCGGCCTATTTCGACATGACGCTGGATAACACCCGGGCGATAGAGGTGCTGGGTTATCGGCCGCGCTACAGTCTGGAGCAGGGGATCGAACTGACGGCGCAGTGGCTAAAGCAGCAAGAGATGAGCGCAGATGGCTAATATCACTACCTTTGAAATCGGTTATTGCACTCATCTGGGTTGCATGGCGCTGCGTGGTTCGGCGATGCGCACCTGTAAATTTCCTTCCCGGGCCTATCTGCTGGAGGTCGGCGAGCGCCGCTGGCTGTGGGATACCGGTTATGCCAGCCATTTTGAGCATTACACCGCCAGCGGCATTTTTCGGCTTTATCGCCAGGTGACGCCGGTCTATTTCAGTCCGCAGCAGGCCCTGTTGGAACAGTTGCGCAGTCTGGGGCTGAACACTGGCGATATCGAGGCGGTGATCATTTCGCACTTTCATGCGGACCACATTGCCGGTCTGCAAGACTTCAGCAGCCTGAAGATGATTTGTTCCGGCGAAGGGTGGCAGCAAACCCGAGAGCTGCGCGGTTTTGCCGCGTTAAAAAGGGCGTTTGTGCCCGGATTGATTCCGGAAGGTTTTGAATCTGCGCTGCAGTTCGTCGAGGGATTTCCGCTGCAAAGCCTGCCTGCCGCATTGGCCCCTTTCCAACAGGGCTATGCGCTGCCGGGCAGCGACGGAGAAATCGTTATCGTGCCGCTGCCGGGGCACGCCGCCGGGCACCTTGGGGCCTTTGTGCTGACCGATGCCGGCTGGACGTTGCTGGCCAGCGACGCCGCCTGGTCGCCGCTGAACTATCAGCAACTGCGTGGCCCTTCGCGGTTGGCTAACCTGATCATGGACAATCCGCGCAGCTATTACGACACCCTGGGCGCGCTCAACCAGCTCTATCTTGGCGGCGCTGCGGAGATCCGCCTGTGTCATGAGGGGGATTTATGATCCCGCTGATGACGCTATGGCACTACCTGCGTGCGCGGCGACTGCGCTTTACCCAACGGGCGGCGCTGGAGGCCTATCAGGCGCGCCAGTTGAAGCGGTTTGCCCGGCGCGTATTGGCGAGCAGCCCCTATTTTCAGCCCTATAGTGCATTGCCCCTGACCGAGTGGCCAACGATGGACAAGGCGGTGATGATGGCCAATTTCGATAGGATGAACACCGCTGGTCTGCGATTGGAGGAGCTTTTGGCCTGTGCCCGGCGCAGCGAAAGCGATCGCGATTTCAGCCCTAAAGTGGGCAACTACAGCGTCGGTTTATCTACCGGCACCTCTGGGCGGCGCGGCGTGTTCGTCGTCAGCCCCCAGGAGCAGCAGATTTGGGCCGGGGGCATGCTGGCAAAAATGTTGCCGCAGGGGGTATTTGCCGGGGAGAAGGTCGCGCTGTTCCTGCGGGCCGACAACAACCTGTACCACAGCGTCAATAACCGTTGGCTGAGCCTGTCGTTTTACGATCTGTTCGCTCCCTTTGCCGAACATTTGCCGCAGATTGAGCGTGGACAGCCGACGATTATCGTGGCGCCGGCCCAGGTGTTGTGCGCCCTGGCGGATGCCGTTGAACGCGGTGAACTCAAGCTCAGCGTCAAAAAAGTGATTTCAGTGGCCGAAGTGCTGGAACCGCAGGATCGCCAACGTTTGCAACGGGTGTTTGCGCAGGTGGGGGAAGTGTATCAAGCCACCGAAGGTTTTTTGGCCGCGACCTGCAGCCACGGCACTTTGCATCTGAACGAAGAGTTTATTCATGTCGAACCTCAGTGGATCGACGAACGGCGTTTTACCCCGTTGATTACCGATTTTACCCGCCGTACCCAACCGATAGTGCGCTATCGCCTGGACGATATTCTGGTGAAGCGCGAACAACCCTGTCCCTGCGGGCAGGCGACCATGGCATTGGATCGTATCGAAGGGCGCTGCGATGACCAACTGCTGTTGCCGGCCAGGCAGGGCGCAACGCAGCAGGTCTTCGCCGACCTGTGCCGCCGCGTGATAGCCAA
Organism: Serratia sp. OS31; assembly: GCF_014164835.1. Lineage (NCBI taxonomy): Bacteria > Pseudomonadati > Pseudomonadota > Gammaproteobacteria > Enterobacterales > Yersiniaceae > Serratia > Serratia sp. OS31. The sequence goes on from NZ_JACJFQ010000005.1 coordinate 55,649, forward strand.
TGCGTTGCCGGCGGTAGCGGATTACCGGCTGAAGCAGCAGGGCGGCAGTGAGCTGTATCTGACGGCCGATTGCAACCAGGAGGCGTTGGCGAGCTGCCAACGGCAATTGATCGCGCTGTTCGAACAGCAAGGTATTGCCACGGAGCAACTGGCGTGGCACCTGCAAACGCAGGCGATCATGCCGCAGTTCGATGCCAAGCGCCGCCGCATTGTTCGCTTGCCGGAGGCCGGATGAAAATCGTTGTTTATCGCCTGTGGCAGATGTTGCTGGGGTGGGGATTTGTCGGGGTTATCTACCACGGCAGCGATCGCTGGCAAGGTGCCGGCCACTTGCTGACGCCCGGCTGGGTTGACCGGGCGATCCCGTTCAGCCCGCATGCCATCTGGCTGTATCTGTCGTTTTTCCTGATTATCCCGCTGTGCTATCTGCTTTGCCCGTTGAACCGGCTAAAATGGCTCAGAAGTACCATGCAGCTCAGCGCCTTGCTGGCGGGCGCCATTTATCTGCTGTGGCCGACGACGATGGACTATCCGCGCGTTCAGCCGGGTTCGGTGAGTGCTGATTTGCTGGCGGCGCTGATCGGCGTTGATTCGTCGCAAAACTGCCTGCCTTCACTGCATATCGCCTTGACGGTATTGGCGGTGTGGGCGGCGGCGGAAAGCCATAAAAAACTGCGCAGCGCGTTGCTGATCGTCTGGGGGCTGGCGATTGCCTTTTCCATCTTGCAATTGCGTCGCCACCTGTTTGTAGATTTGCTCAGTGGGGCGGCGTTGGCGTGGGGCGTGGGCTACGTCTGCCAGCGAGTTCAATGGATTGGCTGGGGCGTACGGCAGGGGGAAGAGTCATGATCGATCTGGTGATACCTATCGTGTTTATGCTGTTGGTGGTGCTGGGGGAAGCCCTGTGGCTGCAGTGGCGGCGCAAGGGCAGCGTCGATTGGCATGACGTGATTTTCAACCTCAACTCCGGGCATATCATGCTGTGGCTGTTTCGCGGTTTGGAAATTGCCTGCTACGGCTACGTGGTCACGCATTTCAATCAGGGCTGGCTGGACGGTTGGCCGCCGGTGCTGATGTGGCTGTTTGCGATTCTGGCCTGGGATTTCGGTTTTTACTGGCTGCACCGGTTACACCACCGTTTCCGCCTGCTGTGGGCGGTGCATGTGGTGCATCACCAGGGCGAGCATTTCAATCTGTCACTGGGCGTGCGCAACTCGTGGTATTCGTCACTGACCTCCATCCCGTTCTTTATGCTGTTGGCGTTGGCGGGCGTGCCGCTGTCGGTGTTTATCACCGTTTCTATCCTGCATTACAGCATTCAGCTGTTTAACCATAATTCGGTGACCCCAAAACTCGGCTTTCTGGAGCACATTCTGGTGACGCCGGCGCATCACCGGGTGCACCACGTTAAAGACCTGGCCTATTCCAACCGGAATTTCGGCGGCAGCTTTATCTTCTGGGACAAGCTGTTTGGCACCTTTTGCCCGGCTCTGCCGACGGAACCTTTTACCTATGGCGTGCGTGGCGACAAATCTTCCGCCAATCCGTTTTGGGCCAGTAACCTGCCGTTTATGCGCTATTTCAAGCTGCCTTTCCAACCTTCGACCCAGAGCGGGCGTTTCCGCTGTTCCGCCGGGTGCCTGGTGAGCGGGGCCATGCTGCTGTTTGCTCTGGTGCTGGGCTATGTTTATCGTTTTGGTTACGGCTATGACGGGGTGACCGGCGAGCAGGCGGCGTTGTTTGTGCTGTTGGCGACCGGGGCGATCGCCTTGGGAGGGATGGCTGAAGGTCGCCGCTGGGGCGTAGGCGTTTGGCTGTTGGTGACGCTGGCTTTCCCCTTGTGGTTATTGAAAGTGCCCGATGGGCAGTCCGTATTCTGGTGGAGCCTGGCCGGTGTCATTGTGGTTCACGGTTGCGCTGTCGCGGTCGGCTGGGGACGCCAAAAGGAGGCCGCGTATGGCTGATTTGCCGCCGCTGAGTTTTCCCGCTGAGGGGGAACAGGCGTTTCATCGGGAATTGAAACGACGGGCGCATGCTTATCTGAGCGGTCGCGACGATCACCGTTTTGCCGATGCGGCCCGTTGGGCCAAGGCCACGATTTTGCTGCTGCTTTGCGTGGGCTTCTACCTGCTCAGTTTGATGCAGCACCGGCCTTTGGCCTTTATGCTGTGTTACTTCGCTTTTGTCATGATGGGCATGTTGCTGAACGTCAACGTTAATCACGATGCATCACACAACGCCTTCGCCCGCACGCCGTGGGTCAATCGTCTGGTCGGGCGGCTGATGACTCTGCCGCTGGGCGTCGATCCGGATTACTGGCGAACCCGACACGTCAGCTATCACCATGTGTATGCCAACGTCGAACATTACGATCTGGATACGGAAGAGAACGGTTTCTTTCGCCAAACCCCGTTTCAGCGCTGGCGAGCCTATATGCGCTATCAGCACCTTTACTGGCCGCTGATTGCCGCGCTGTCGCTGCCGTACATTGCGCTGGTGTTCGATTGGTCGGATCGCTTGGGCAAGACGCCGCTGGCGGCGAAGGGCGTATTGCCCGGACGCAAGGGCTGGGCGGTGTTCATTGCCGGGAAAATAGGTCATCTGTTGCTGGTGCTGGCGATCCCGTTGGTGGTGGGGCAACAAAATGGCATCGGCTGGCCAACGGTGCTGGTCGCCTATCTGCTGAGCCAAATGCTGGCCTCGCTGTGGGTGGTGTTTTTGCTGTTGGGGACCCACTGGGCGCAGGCTGAATTTTATGCGCTGCCGGCAGGCGGCCAGATGCCGCAGGGGTGGTATCGGCATAACTTCGCCACCGCCTGCGATTGGGAAACCTCGCCGAAGTGGCTGCACCATCTGACCGGCGGGCTGAATTATCACCTGACCCACCATTTGTTCCCCGGCTGGAATCATCGTCATTATCCGGCGCTGGCCGTCATACTGGCGGAGGTGGCAGCAAGTCACAACATGGATTATCGCTGCATCGGCTATCGTGAATTATTGCGACAGCAGCAACGTTTTTTACGCGCCATGGGGCAACCACCGCAATGAAAATGCCGGACACCACACCGCTACCGCCCTTGGCGTTCCAGCGAGAGGCGAGTGAGATCCACCAGGACCTGATGCGGGCCAGCCAGGCCTACCTGGCGACGCGCGGCGATCACCGTTTTGCCGACGGCAGAATGTTCGCCAAGCTGTTGGCGCTAATACTGTTGTGCGCCGGTTTTTACGCACTGAGCCTGCAGCAGCAACATTTCTGGGCTTACTTTGGCTGCTATGTCGGCTTTATTTTTTCCGCCATGATGCTGACGATCAATGTGGTGCACGACGCCTCGCATAATGCCGTTTTCAAACGCGCACGGTTGAATCACTGGCTTAACTTTTTCGTCAGTATGCCCTTGGGGCTGGATGCCGACTGCTGGCGGGTGCGGCACGTCATCTTCCACCATGCCTATAACAATATCGAAGGTTACGATCCGGATATTGAACCTAACGGCGTATTGCGGCAAACGCCGTTCCAGCGTCGCAAGGCATTTATGCGCCTGCAGCCCTACTATTGGCCGATCGTCGCGGCGCTGACTTTCCCTTATTACATCTGGTTGTTCGACTGGCTGGATCGCGCCGGTAAAACGCGTATGACGCCGAAGATGATGTTCCAGGGCCGGAAGGGGTGGGGGATTTTCCTGTTGGGCAAGCTGGCGCATTTTACCCTGGCGCTGGCCATTCCTCTGTGGCTGATGCCGCCGGCGGTCAGTGCCGGAATGGTGTTACTGACCTATCTGCTCAGCCAGATGCTGTCGTCACTGGTGTTTGTGATGCTGATTGTCGGCACCCACTGGGCCAAGGCCAACTTTTATCAGGCCCCCGAACAGGGACGGCTGGCGCACGGTTGGTACCAGCACGTTTTTGCCACCACCTTTGACTGGCAAGCTTCTCCGGCGTGGCTGGGCTATTGGCTTGGCGGGGCTAACCTGCACCTGACGCACCATCTATTTCCCCATTGGAATCACCGGCACTACCCGGCGCTGGCCAAGATCATTGCCGAGGTGGCCGCGCAGCACGGCCTGGATTATCAATGCCTCAGTCTGAAAAGGTTACTGGGCATGCAGCAACGTTTTCTCGGGGCGATGGGGCGTAAGTCAGCTGATCGTTGATAAATGCAAACCTTGTAACATATTGAATTTGCGAGACGTTACGCAGTTCGCTAATTGAACAGACTGTGCGGCTCACGTAGACTCTGTATCACTGACAATCAGCCACAGGAGGTGGAGTATGCGCAGTTTGCCGATCCGTTTATCCAATAAAATTGATGACGATCTGAATGATATAGCCCGGCGCCATGGGATGGAGAAAACCGAGGTGATCAAGATGGCCTTTGCGTTGATAGCCATAGCCGATAAGCACTGGATGAAACAGAACGGGACGTCCCTTGGCATAGTGCGGGAGAATGGCAAAGAGCTGGAGGCCGTGGGGCAAGTCGTGGGGATCTTCCCATGAGTATCGAAGACACCAATCTACGCGATGAAGCCGGTAGGGTTTATCTGGAGCAGATGTTGGTCTTTGATGAAATGGAACGTTTGCGCTTGGCGCGCCAGGTGCTATGCGGGATCTTCGTGATAAGCGTGGGCGTTTTTACCGCCCACGCTTATTGGGATCAAAGCGAGCCTATCAGGCAAGTGTTCGAACTGTTGAAAATTGGTGCGCTGCCCTTGGTAACGCTGGTTATTTCCTTCTACTTCCCCAACACCTCGGCCAGATAGCGCTCAGGTTATTCCGACTTCATGCCCGCGGCGGTCATCAGCAGGCGGAACATCGAGGCGACCAGGAACAGCCCCAGCACGCTGGCGCTCCAGATAATCACCAGCCAGCCAACGCGTTTCCACCAGGGGGCCGGTGCGCTTGCGGTTTTATCTTGCATACTGTTTTCCCTCATCAATGGTAACCCTGTTCATGGCTGACCTTGCCGCGGAACACGTAGTAGCTCCAGAAGGTGTAGACCAAAATAATCGGGATGATAAACAGCGCGCCGACCAGCATAAAGCCCAGGCTTTGCGGCGGTGCGGCGGCGTCCCACAGGGTGATGGACGGTGGGATCAGCAGCGGCCAGATGCTGATGCCCAAGCCGCTCAGGCCGAGGAACACCAGCAGCAGGGTCAGCAAGAACGGCGAATAGTGCGCCGCGTTGTCCACGCCGCGCTGGATCCCCCAGGCGCTGAGTAACACCAGCACCGGAACCGGCAGCAGCCAGAACAGGTTCGGCAGCGTAAACCAGCGGCTGGCGATCTCGGGATGAGCAATCGGCGTCCAGATACTGACCACCGCCAACACCAGCAGTAAAGTGACTAGCAGCGGCGTCGCCAGCCGATACATGCGAGCCTGCAGGTCACCGGCGGTCTTCATTACCAGCCAGGTACAGCCCAGCAGTGCGTAGGTCACCACCAGCCCCAACCCGCAAAACAGCGCGAACGGCGTCAGCCAGTCAAGGGCTCCACCGGCATAGCTGCGGCCGTTGACCGGGAAGCCATTGATGATGGCGCCCACCACCACCCCCTGACTGAAGGTGGCGAAGAGAGAGCCCCAGATAAACGCCTTATCCCAGATATGCCGCTTTTCTTCCTTGGCCTTGAAGCGGAATTCAAAGGCCACGCCGCGGAAGATCAGCCCGAACAGCATCAGGGTGAGCGGAATGGCCAGCGCATCGAGGATCACCGCGTAGGCCAACGGGAAGGCACCAAACAGCGCCGCACCGCCCAGCACCAGCCAGGTTTCGTTACCGTCCCAAACCGGTGCTACGGTGTTCATCATCACATCGCGGTCACCGCTGTCCTTGACCCAAGGGAACAGAATACCGATACCCAAATCAAAGCCGTCCATTACCACGTACATCATGGTGCTGAACACGATGATCACAAACCAAATCAGCGGAAGATCAATGCCCATGCTCAGCTCCTGTCATCCAGAGTTTCTTTTACCGCAGACAGCGGGCGAGCCGGTCTGCCGTCCGTGTCGTCTTCATGGCTTTCATGCTGCTGCGGTCCTTTACGGATCAGACGCATCATATAGGAGTACCCCACGCCGAACACCGAACAGTAAACGATGATAAACGCCAGCAGGCTGATGCTCATGTGCAGGTCACCGTGCGCGGAAACCGCATCTTTGGTACGCAGCAGACCATAGACCACCCACGGCTGTCGGCCGATTTCGGTGGTGAACCAACCCGCCAGCAGCGCCACCAACCCGGATGGCCCCATCCACAGGATGAAGTACAGGAAGGGGCGGGACTGGTACAGCCCGCCGCGCCAGCGCAGCCACAGGCTCCAAACCCCGGCGAGGATCATCAGCATGCCCAGCGCCACCATGATGCGGAACGACCAGAACACCACGGTGGAGTTGGGGCGATCCTCCGGCGGGAAGGATTTCAGCGCCGGGACCTGTTCGGTCAGGCTGTGAGTCAGGATCAGGCTGCCAAGATAGGGCACTTCCAGCTTGAAGCGAGTCTCTTCACGCGCCATGTCCGGCCAACCGAACAGGATCAGCGGCGTCGCCTCTCCCGGCGGGTTTTCCCAGTGGCCTTCAATGGCGGCAATCTTCGCCGGCTGGTACTTCAGCGTATTCAGGCCGTGTGCATCACCAATCAGGGCTTGTACCGGCGCGACGATCAGCGCCATCCACATCGCCATCGACAGCATTTTGCGCATTGCCGGTGTGTCACGCCCACGCAGCAGATGCCAGGCGGCGGAAGCGCCCACGAAGAAGGCCGAAGAAAGGAATGCGGCGGTCGACATATGCAACAGACGGTACGGGAATGACGGGTTGAAGATCACTTTCAGCCAGTCGACCGGCACCACCTGGCCGTTAATTATTTCGTGGCCCTGCGGCGTTTGCATCCAGCTGTTGGACGCCAGGATCCAGAAGGTGGAAATCAGGGTGCCCAGCGCCACCATGCAGGTCGCGAAGAAGTGCAACCCTGGGCCGACGCGGTTCCAACCGAACAACATCACCCCAAGGAAGCCGGCCTCCAGGAAGAAGGCGGTCAGCACTTCATAGGTCAGCAACGGGCCGGTGATACTGCCGGCGAACTCGGAGAAGAAGCTCCAGTTGGTGCCGAACTGATAGGCCATCACCAGCCCCGAAACCACCCCCATGCCGAAGTTGACGGCAAAAATTTTCGACCAGAAATGGTACAAGTCGCGATAGGCTTCATTGCGTGTTTTCAGCCATAGCCCTTCCAGCACCGCCAGGTAACTGGCCAAGCCTATGGTGATTGCAGGAAAAATAATATGGAAAGAAACGGTGAAGGCGAACTGTATTCTGGCAAGTTCCAGTGCATCAAGACCCAGCATGGCGCCTCCTTGGGTTGGACATAAAATAACCTCTTCAGTATAGCTGCAATTTTTTTGTGGAAAGCTTGGCGCCAAGTTAAGCACGGAGTACAGTGACTATAATAGTGACAGTTATTTCACTTTTTCATATAACAGTTAAGGCCTATGACCAGATACGAGCAGCTCGCACAGCAAATACGTGAACAGATCCAGAACCGGGTATGGCGGGCGGGGGACAAGCTGCCGTCGCTGCGGGAGAGCGGCAAGCGTGCAGGGCTGAGCCTGATGACGGTGGTGCAGTCGTATCAACTGCTGGAGAGTCAGGGCTGGATCGTCGCGCGACCGCAGTCCGGCTATTACGTGGCGGCACGCCCGCAACCGCTGCCGCAGCCGGCGCGCGGGGAAAAACTGCTGTTGAGTGAGCAGGTTGACATCAACACCTTTATCTTCGACGTGTTGCAGGCGTGCAAAGATCCCGAAATTATCCCCTTCGGCTCGGCGTTTCCCGATGCCACGCTGTTTGCTCAGCCGAAGCTGGCGCGGGCGCTGAGCAGCGTAGCGCGCAAATTCACCCCGCACAGTTCGCTGGCTAACCTGCCGCCCGGCAATGACGCGTTGCGCCGCAACATTGCCCAGCGTTATGCGTTGAGCGGCATGCAGGTCGCCCCGGATGAAATCGTGATTACCGCCGGTGCTATGGAGTCGCTGAGCCTTAGCCTGCAGGCGGTGACGCAGCCGGGGGATTACGTGGCGATCGAGTCCCCGGCCTTTTACGGGGCATTGCAGGCGCTGGAGCGGCTGCGGTTAAAGGCGGTGGCGATCGCGACCCATCCGCAGGACGGCATCGATCTGGATGCGTTGGAACATGCCTTGGAACAGTACCCTATTAAGGCCTGCTGGCTGATGACCTACTTCCAGAATCCATTGGGCGCCTCGATGCCGGCAGAGAATAAACAGCGGCTGGTGGGCATGCTGCGCGAGCGGCAGATATCGCTGATTGAGGACGATGTTTACGGCGAACTGTATTTCAGCGCCGAGCGCCCGCAGCCGGCCAAGGCGTTAGACCGCGGCGGGCAGATTTTGCACTGTTCGTCGTTTTCAAAATGCCTTGCACCGGGCTTTCGCGTGGGCTGGGTGGCGGCGGGGCGCTATGCGCAGCAGATCCAGCGTTTGCAACTGATGAGCACGGTATCGACCAGCGTGCCCACCCAGTTGGCGATCGCCGATTATCTGCTGCATGGCGGCTACGACACCCATCTGCGGCGCTTGCGTCGGCTGCTGGCTCAGCGTCAGAGCATGATGCGCCAGGCGATTGCCCATCACTTTCCACCTACCGTAAAGGTCAGCCAGCCTGACGGCGGCTATTTTCTGTGGGTAGAGCTGGATCCTGCGCTGTCGTCGATGGAACTGTACCAGCGCGCGCTGGCGTTAGGTGTGAGTATCGCGCCAGGCAGGATGTTCACCACCGGCAACCATTTCAACCACTGCTTCCGCCTGAACGCCTCTTTTGACTGGAGCGACAAGCACGAAGCGGCGATTCAGACCTTAGCCAAACTTATCCGGCAGCTTGAACCCTCAGGCTAAACACGCCCAGTGACCGGAAATCGCAATAGAAAAATTCATATTGCGATTTCCGGCAATAGAATGCCGGTTTCGTTGTTAGACAGCCCCCCGGACGCCGATTACTCTGCGATAAATTTTGTCACATTTATCAACGGGTAAACGAGGGGCGGCGGGTGAGCAGAATAAGAAATCAACTGAATAAACGGGTGCAAAAACCACGGACCGCGCTGGCCATCGCCTGCGCGCTGGGCCTGGCATTTAGCGCCCAGGCGGAAACCTTGGCGGAAGGCATTACTCCGGCCAGCGACGCCAGCCTGGTGCCGGCGGCGGCCAAGCTGCGCAAAGACACCGTGGTGGCCGGTATTCTCGAGCCTCAGGGCAATTTTAATCCCTATCTGTTCAGCAATGGCTGGGATGAGAACGTCACCGACGTGATCTTTACCCGGCTGATTGGTCTGGACAGCCAGGGCAAACCGGTGGCGCGGCTGGCAGAGTCCTGGCAGGTCAGCCCGGACAACCGGGTCTACACCATCAAACTGCGGCCTAATCTGCTCTACAGCGACGGCTCGCCAATCAAAGCCGAAGATATCGCCTTTACCCTGACGCTGCTGCATGACCCTGCCTATGACGGAGATACCGACATTGCTCCGGCGCACATTCAGGGCGGGGCGGAGTACAAGAACGGCACCGCCCCCAGCATCAGCGGGCTGAAGGTGATCGACGATCGTACGCTTCAAATCACCACCACCCAGCCGGGGGCGACTACGCTGCAGCTGATCGGCGGGCCGGTGCTGTCGAAAGCCTATTACGGCAAGGAATACCAGCGCGGTAAGCTGGAGAGCGTGCGTGCGCTGAACGGCAAGCCGTTAGGCAACGGGCCCTATATTTACGATAAATACGTACCGGGACAGGAAATCCGGTTCCACGCCAACCCGAACTTCTATCTCGGTACGCCGGCCGTGGCGCGCTTTATTTACCGGGTGACCAATCCCTCAACCAACTTCCAGCTGTTCCAGACCGGCGAAACCGACTACGACGCCTTTACTTCCAAGCCCGATGACATTGAACAGCTGAAGCTGCTTGGCTTCGCCAATATCAATTTGTACAGCTCCAGCGACTACAGCCGGGTGGATTTCAACTTTAAACGTCCGGCACTGCAGGATGCGCGCGTGCGCCAGGCACTGATCTATGGTCTGGATCGGCAAAAGCTGATTACCGTGGTGTACCAGGGTTACGGTTCGGTGGCCAATCAGCCGATCTCGCCCGTATCCTGGGCATACGATCCGCAGGGCATCAACCCCTACGCCTACGATGTCAACAAAGCCAAGCAACTGCTGGATCAGGCCGGGTGGAAACCGGGAGCGGACGGCATTCGCCAGAAGGACGGTAAAAAGCTGGAGCTGACGCTGTTGGTGACCAAAAAGCTGATTAACGATGCGCTGGTGCCGATTGCCAAAGACAACTATCGGCAGATTGGCGTGCTGTTGAAGCCGCAGGTGTTGGATTTCAATGCGCTGCTGGCGCAACGCAAGGCCGGTAATTACGATCTGGCGTCGCTCAGTACCAGCGGGCTGAATGACCCGCATGACGGGGTGCGTGACTTCATCAGCCAGGTCAGTGAAACCGGCTATCACAATTCGCAGGTCGACAAGCTGATTGGCGAGGCTAACGCCACGCTGGATATCGAACAGCGTAAGCCTTTATACCATAAGCTGTATCAGGTATTGGCCGAGGATCCGCCGGTGATCTTGCTGGGTAACCGTAAAGTGCTCAGTGCCAGCAGCGCGCGCGTCACCGGCTTTAAACCGGACGTATACAACGGCCTGACCGGCAGCCTGCCGGACGTCAAGATCGCTCAGTAACGGCAAGGCGCCGCTGCGCCGGTTTGGGCCGCGGTGACGGAAAACACCATGAGAAATTTTATCCTGCGCCGCTTGCTGCAAACACTGCCGATGATGCTGCTGGCGTCGCTGCTGATTTTCTTTATTTTCGCGCTGACTCCCGGCGACTTTATCGACGGCAACATCAACCTGACGCCGCAGCGCGCGGCTGAGCTGCGGGCGCTCTACGGGCTGGACCAGCCACTGTTCAGCCGCTATCTGCACTGGCTCGGCCAACTGCTGCAGGGCGATCTTGGCTTTTCGCTGCAATACCAGATCCCGGTCAGTACCCTGTTGAACCAGTATATCTGGAACTCCTTCCTGCTGGCGTCGGTGGCGCTGGTGCTGTATTGGGGCATTGCGTTGGCGGTGGGCGTGGCCTCGGCAATGAAACCCTACTCGTTGTTCGACCATCTGGTGACCGTGGCGGTGTTCGGTGCCATGTCGTTCCCGACCTTTTTCCTCTGTCTGTTGCTGATCAAATGGTTCGCCGTCGATCTGCACTGGCTGCCTGCGGGTGGCATGCTGCGCACCGGTAGCGAAGCCAGCGGATTGGCGTGGGCACTGGACGTGGCGGCGCACCTGTTGCTGCCGGTGCTGGCGTTGGTGATGCTGCAGGCCGGTACCCTGACGCGCTATTTCCGCGCCAGCATGCTGGACGTGATCCGCATGGATTATATCCGCACCGCACGCGCCAAGGGGCTGAAGGAAAAGACGGTGATCCTGCGGCATGCGCTGCGTAATGCGCTGTTGCCGATCATCACCTTGTTGGGCTTTGAGCTGCCCGCGCTGTTTTCCGGCGCGCTGATCACCGAAAAAATCTTCAACTGGCCGGGCGCCGGGCACATCCATATCGATTCTCTGGCGGCGCGCGACTATCCGGTATTGATGGGCTTTACGCTGTTTCTGGCGGTATTGACCATTTTAGGCAATCTGCTGGCGGACATTTTGTACGCCTATGCCGACCCGCGCATTCGTTTGAGGTAACTATGTTGGCATCCTTGTTTTTCGGGCGACGTCGCCGTTGGCGGCAAGCGCAACTCCCGGCGCTGGCGCAGCTGTCGCCGCCGCCGACTGCCCAGGCCTGGCAGCGGCTGCGGCGTCACCGCCTGGCGATGATTTCACTGCTGCTGTTGGTGTTGATGGCGGTGCTGTGCCTGTTCGGTCCGATGCTGTCACCCTGGCAGGACGATGCCGGCGATGCGTTGAGTATCAACCAGGCGCCTGGCGCAGAACACTGGCTGGGCACCGATTTTCTCGGTCGCGATATTTATACCCGTTTGCTGCTGGCGGGGCGAATTTCGCTGACCATCGGCCTGGTGTCGATGCTGTTGTCGGTCACGCTCGGCTACCTGCTGGGGGCGCTGTCCGGCTATCTTGGCGGCGTGGTGGATAAGCTGATTATGCGCTTTGCCGATCTGTTGATGACCATTCCCAGCCTGCCGCTGCTGATCATTATGGGCGCGATGCTGTCGGAGCTGGACGTTTCGCCGGACTATCGTATTTACATGGTGATGATCATGCTCAGCCTGCTGGGTTGGCCGTCGCTGGCGCGGCTGGTGCGCGGGCAAATTTTGTCGTTGCGCGAGCGTGACTTCATGCTGGCCACCGAGGTGCTGGGTTTGTCCACCTGGCGGCGTATCTTCGGCCACCTGCTGCCCAATACCATTCCGATCCTGGTGGTGGTGGCGACCATGGGCGTCGCTAATGCCATTCTCAGCGAATCGGCGCTGAGCTACCTGGGGTTGGGCGTGGTGCCACCAATGCCGTCGTGGGGCAACATGATGGACGCCGCCAACAGCCTGATCGATTTTCAACGTCGCCCCTGGCTGTGGATGCCACCGGGGTTGGCGATTTTCATCACCGTCGTGGCGATTAATATTCTGGGTGACGGCCTGCGGGACGCGCTTGATCCAAAAATGAATGGGGTAAGACGATGAGCCAACCGCTGGTGGTCTTTAATCAACTGTCGGTAGCCTTCCAGGGCGAACAGGGGCGGGTGCGGGCGGTGCAGCAGGTGAGTTTTGACCTGCATGCCGGACAAACGCTGGGAGTGGTCGGCGAGTCCGGCTGCGGTAAAAGCGTGACCGCGATGGCGCTGATGGGGCTGTTGCCACCACCGCTGGCGCAAATTGACGGCGGTGAAATCCATTTCGACGGCCAGGATTTGTTGAAATTGCGGCCCCAGCAAATGGCCGATTTGCGCGGCAACCGTTTGGCGATGATTTTTCAGGAACCGATGAGCGCATTGAACCCGGTATTGACGATTGGCGAGCAGTTGGTTGAACCGTTAATCCGTCATCGGGGCGCGACGCCGAAAGCCGCCTGGCGGGAAGCCACGGCGCTGATTACCGAAGTTGGTCTGGCGCGTGCCGAACAGCTGATGGCCAGCTATCCGCACCAGCTTTCCGGCGGCATGTTGCAGCGCATCATGATCGCCATGGCCATCAGTTGCCGACCGGCGTTGCTGATTGCCGACGAACCCACTACCGCGTTGGATGTCACCGTACAGGCGCAAATTCTTGCGCTGCTGCGCGAGCAGGCGCGTAAGCACAATATGGCGATGATGCTGATTACTCACGATCTCGGGGTGATTGCCCAGATGGCGGATCGTTTGGTGGTGATGTACGCCGGGCGTATTGTCGAGCAGGGGGCCACGCATGAAGTGTTGGCCAATCCGCAGCACCCTTACACCCAGGGATTGATGGCCTCGCGGCCGGTGGCGGGGCAGCGGCGGCGGCGGTTGTATTCGATCCCCGGCCAGGTGCCCGATCTGGCCAGTTTGCCGGACTACTGCGCCTTTGCCGAACGCTGTGACAAAGCGAGCGCTCGCTGCCGTGACGGCATTCCGCCATTGTATGGCGATCGGCGGCGGCAATCCGCCTGTTTCCTGAATGCCGGGGGGCGTATTCATGTCGGCTGAACCCTTGGTGGAGGTGAAAGGGCTGAAGAAATATTTCCCGCTGCGTGAAGGGCTATTCGGTCAGACCACCGGGCAACTGCGGGCGGTGGATGATGTCAGCTTCAGCATTCGCCGGGGAACGGTTTTTGGCCTGGTGGGGGAGTCCGGCAGCGGTAAAACCACCGTAGGCCGAACCCTGCTGGGGCTGCATGAAAAGACCGCCGGTGAGGTACTGTTCAAAGGACAGGCGTTAGATGCGCTCAGCGTCCGCGAGCGGCGCGCGATGCGCCCGAAGATGCAGCTGGTATTTCAAGACCCGTACAGTTCCCTGAATCCGAGAATGCGGGTAGGCGATGCGATTGGCGAAGCCCTGCTGCAGCACGGCTTGGCGCAAAAGAGCGAGCTGCAAGACCGGGTGATGGATACCCTGGAAATCTGCGGGTTGTCGGCGCAGCATTACGGGCGATTTCCCCATGAGTTTTCCGGCGGCCAGCGGCAGCGCATCGGTATCGCCCGGGCACTGATTTTGCAGCCGGAGTTTATCGTCGCCGATGAGCCGATTTCGGCGCTGGATGTCTCTATTCAGGCACAGATCATCAACCTGTTTTCCGATCTTCAGGAACAGCAGGGGGTGACTTTCCTGTTTATTTCGCACGATCTCGGGGTGGTCGAGCATCTGTGTCAGGACGTGGCGGTAATGTACCTTGGGCAAATTGTCGAAAGCGCCGATCGCGATTCGCTGTTTCGCCGGCCGCTGCACCCTTACACTCAAGCACTGTTGGCTGCGGTACCCAGTTTGGATCCGCACCGTCAGCCGCAGGCGATGGCCCGGGGAGAATTACCTGACCCCGCCCAGCCACCGCAAGGCTGTCGCTTTCACACTCGCTGTCCGCAGGCCACTGCGCAATGCCGGGAACAGGCCCCGGCGTTACGGCAGGTGGCGGCAGGTCACCGGGTGGCCTGCCATTATGTCGGCTGAGCTTAGGCCAGATAATGTTTCAGCGCGCGCCCGGCCTGATGGATGGCCGAGTGCACCGCCGGTACCTCGGCGATCGGGTTGAGCAAGCCATAGTCGTGGATCAGGCCGTTATAACGGGTGGAGGTGACTTCCACCCCGGCGGCATTGAGCAGGCGGGCATAGGCTTCGCCTTCGTCACGCAGCACGTCCAGTTCGGCGGTTTGCACCAGCGCCGGCGGCAGGCCTTTCAACTGTTCCAGCGTGGCGTTAAGCGGTGAGGCGTAGATCTCTTTGCGCTGGGCTTTATCGGTGGTGTAGTTGTCCCAGAACCATTTCATCATGTTGCGGGTGAGGAAATAGCCCTCGCCGAACTGGTGGTAAGACTCGGTATCGAAATTGGCGTGGGTCACTGGCCACAGCAGGATCTGGCTGCGCAGGGCAGGCGTGCCTTTATCTTTGGCCATCAGGCTGACCACCGCCGCCATATTGCCGCCGGCGCTGTTGCCGACTACCGCCAGACGTGAACCGTCAACGTTGATTTTCTCGCCGTACTCGGCCACCCATTCGGTCGCCGCGTAGGCCTGATTGATGGCGACAGGGTAATGAGCTTCCGGCGATCGGCTGTAGTTAACGAACACCGCCGCCGCGCCGGAGCTGTGTACCAGATCGCGCACCAGCCGTTCGTGGGTCGGGAAGTCTCCCAGCACCCAGCCGCCGCCGTGGAAGAACATGAACACCGGCAGCTTCTCCTTTACTTTGGCCGGCCGCACGATGTGCAGCAGGATATCCTGGCCATCGACGTGAATGGTTTTTTCGCTGATTTCGACTTCACGCAGAGGGACTTCGGTACCGCTTTGCAGGCCCTCCATCACCTTACGCGCCTCTTTCGGCTTCAGCTGTTCCAGGGGTTTGGCGTCACTGGAATTCAGCGCATCAAGAAAGGTACGGATATCGTGCTGTGCTGCCGGCTGGGTAAGATCAACAGTTTTCTTGGACATCTTGGTTCCTCTGGCACAGGGGGATGAAAACCTTCTGGTGAGATCACAGTGTAGTAGAACAGAGTGTCGATGGGCTTAGTGGTGTGTGCCCTGTTGCAAAAGGCGCGTCACGCCACGCTTTTCACCGCTTCGGTTTGACTTTTCAGATGGGCAGCGATATTTTTTAATCACCGTGGAACACGTGTTCCATTGATGCAAATGACCGGTCATCACCGGTGCCTTTCTTTTAGCGCTGAACGCCGTGCGGGAAACATAACCCTATGATTGTGATTGCAAACTCTGAAGGACACCCGGGTATCGGCCTGTCTGCCGAACGGTTACGACAGGGGCAGAATGGCCTGCGTGCCATCGTCGAGGGTATCAAGCTGGTGGAACTGGATCCGAGCGTACGTACGGTGGGCTTCGGTGGCTGGCCCAACGTCCTGGGTGAGATGGAGCTGGATGCTTCGGTGATGGACGGCGACAGCTTGCGCACCGGTGCGGTGGGGGCGTTACAAGGCTACCTGCATCCGGTGGAAGTCGCTTATCGGGTGATGGAAGATCTTAACCATGAAATCCTGGTGGGCGCCGGAGCGGCACGTTTCGCCGCTGAGATCGGCGCGTTGGCGGGTGACAACCTGATTGCCGACTCCAAACGGGTCTGGTGGGAAAAACTGGAGCAGGCGATGGACGCCGAACAGCTTCGCAACTGGCCGAATATCCCACTGGCGGGGCTGTCCAATAATGCAACCGATCCTGAGCGAGTGCGCGACACCACGGTATTTTTAGCCATGGATGGTGGGCGCACGCTCAGCGCGGCGACGTCAACGTCAGGCTGGGCGTGGAAATACCCGGGGCGGCTGGGCGACAGCCCGATCATCGGCAGCGGCTCCTATGCCGACAGCCGCTATGGCGCCTGTGCCTGTACCCACACCGGGGAAATGACCATTCGCTGCGGTACCAGCCGCGCAGTCGTGCTGTATATGAAGATGGGAATGACGCTGGAACAGGCGGTGTATGAGGCGATTGAAGATCTGAATTACCTGAAGGATGGCTACACCGAAGGGGTGACGATTCATGCCATCGATAAGGACGGAAACCACAAGGTCGTCAGCCTTAACTGCCCGGGGCCGATTCAGTATTGGCTGTGGCAAAGCGGTATGGCGGCGCCGGAATTGCGCGACGCGGAGATTATAACGACCCGCTGACCAGGTGCTCTGTTGTTATGGGAGGGGCGCTGCATGCTGCGCCCAATAGTATCATCAATGAGTGACATGGGGCGAACCGGTTCGACCCTACCGGTTTAGCATGACGCGCGAACCACCAACTCGGTGGGAATGGTGATCTGCTGCGGCGCAGCCTGCGGGCTGTCGCTGCGCAGTTCGACCAGCCGAACGATGGCGGCGATCATTGCGTCCATATCGCGCCGTACCGACGTGAGCCGGTAACTCGGCCAGGCTGCCATCGGGATATCGTCGAAGCCGTAAACCGCGACGTCCTGAGGGATCTGCAGTGAAGTGTGCAAACGAATATAGTCCATCACCCCCATCGCCATGGAGTCTGCGGTGCAGAAAATGGCCTGCGGAGCCGCAAGCGCGCCCAGCAGCTGCGGCGCGAGGTTA
This sequence comes from Serratia sp. OS31, assembly GCF_014164835.1. Lineage (NCBI taxonomy): Bacteria > Pseudomonadati > Pseudomonadota > Gammaproteobacteria > Enterobacterales > Yersiniaceae > Serratia > Serratia sp. OS31. Next base: position 72,870 of record NZ_JACJFQ010000005.1, read on the forward strand.
AATCCGCTCAGGTAGCTGTAGTCGCCGCTCAGCTGCGCGACAATCTCTAACTGCTGCTGTGCGGCATGAGCCAGAAAAGTTTGCTGACGCAGCTGTTCGCCGTGGGCGCTGCTGCGGCCACCGAGCAGGGCCACCCGGCGTTGACCCTTTTGCGCCATCAGCGCCGCCAGCTGTTGCAGGCTGGGCGACTCATCGGCGTTGAGGGCATCGCACAGGGCGTCGCCCGCCAGACCGTTGAGCATAATGGGGGTTGCGATGCGAAACAGGTCTTTCGCCGCGCGAGCGCTGATGTTGTCGGCGAACACCACGGCAGAATCGACATGGTAAGAGATGGTTTGCTTCAGGTAGTTGGCCGGATCGTCAATGCCTTCCAGCCGGATCATCACCGCCTGCCGGTTGCTCTTTTGCAGTTGTTCAACCAGACGATCGAAAAACTCCAGATCGGACAAATCGTGAAAGTGGTTCACCACCACCGCGACAAAGCCGGTTTTGCCGCTGTGCAGGCTCTGGGCGATGGCGTCTGGCGCGTAGCCTAACTGGCTGGCGACGCGCATCACCAGCTCGCGGTTTTTTTGCGAGACCCGGCCCTGATTGGAAAAGGCGCGTGATACCACGGTGCGTGAAACGCCGGCCACGCGGGCGACATCGTGAGAGGTGACTTTTTTCATCGGCATACGGCAGCTACTCTACGGAATTCGGGGCGCTGCAACAGGGGCTCGCAGCGGCGATATGGTCTCACAGAATGTCGGCCGGCAACACTGTTTCCCCGCGTTGTACCAACCGTTGACCGGTTTGCGCATCAAAGAAGTGTAAAGCGGCGGTATCCAGCGTAATGGCCAACGGCTGACCCTGGGCATACTGCAGTTGTGCGTGCTGCTTGACGATGTACTGCGCACCGTTGTCACCCTGAACGAACAGGTTGCTCTCTGCGCCCAGGTTTTCACTGTACACCAGCGTGCCACGCAGGTGGGGTTCTACCCGAGGCGCACTGATGCTGCACGCCTCCGGACGACAGCCCAGCGTCAGCCAGTCGCCTCCTCTTGCTGCCAGCGCCGGGAATTCGGCGGTGCTCAAGGGCAGCAGCAAACCAGAGTCTCCCTGCAATACGATCTGCTCGCCTTGCACCAGTACCTGTACGTCGAACAGGTTCATCTGCGGCGAACCGATAAATTCGGCGACAAAGCGATTAATCGGCCGGTGATAAAGATCCAGCGGCGTACCTATCTGCTGCACTTTCCCCTGATTCATGATGACCACTTTGTCCGCCATGGTCATGGCTTCCACCTGATCGTGCGTGACGTAAATGATGGTCGCGCCGATCGCCTTATGCAGAGCAGACAACTCCTGACGCATGCGGTTACGCAGTTTGGCGTCGAGGTTGGAGAGCGGTTCGTCAAACAAAAACACCTTGGGCCGCCGAACAATCGCCCGGCCCAACGCCACGCGCTGGCGCTGGCCACCGGAAAGCTGGCCGGGTTTGACCTTCAGGAACTCCGTCAGGTGCAGCATTTCGGCCACGGCGGCAATCTGCGTGGCAATCTCCGCCTTGGCTATGCCTTTGATTTTCAAAGACAGCGCCATGTTTTCGTAGACTGTCATATGCGGGTACAGCGCATAGCTCTGGAAAACCATGGCGATATCACGGTATTTGGGCAACACCTCGTTCATGCGTTCGCCGTCGATCAACAGTTCGCCGGAGGAGAGGGTTTCCAGCCCGGCTATCATCCGCAGCGTGGTGGACTTGCCGCAGCCGGACGGGCCGAGCAGCACCACAAACTCGCCTTTCTCAACCCGCAGATTAACGTCGCTGGCGGCCTGGTAGCCGTTGTCATAGCGTTTGTTGATATCAACCAGTTCTACGTAAGCCATGATCAGCGCTCCGTCTGGGCAAGCAGGGCACTCAATCGCGCCAGCAGCAGCACGCCGAATGAGGACGCGCCGTTGGCGTACAGCTTACGGTGCGGCATATCGGTAGACATGGCGGCAATATCCAGATGCGCCCAGCGCTGGCCCGGTTGGACGAACTCGCCGATAAAGGTCGCTGCCACGCAGGGGCTGCCGTGCGGATCTTCACCGCCGTGACGGTAATCGGCAAATTCAGACTTCAGTACCCCGCGATACCAGCCGCCGTGTGGCATCGGCCACACCGGCTCGGCGCTGGCCTTGCCCGCTAGGGTGACCTGCGCCAGAAAGTCGTCGTCGTTACCCATCATGGCCGCATACTCCTTGCCCAGCGCCACGCCTGCGCCGCCGGTCAGGGTAGCGATGTCGAGCAAAAAGTCGGGCTGGAAGCGCTGCTGGGCATAGCTGATGACGTCCGCCAGCACCATGCGGCCTTCGGCGTCGGTTGAAATGATTTCCACCGACTTGCCGTTGTGCATGGTCACCACGTCGCCGGGGCGCTGTGCGCGGGAAGAGGGCATGTTTTCTACCAGACCGCACAGGCCAATCACGCGGATCGGCAGTTGCAGCGCGTCGATGATACGCATGGCACCCACCACCGCTGCCGCGCCCCCCATGTCGAATTTCATGGTGCTCATGCGTGCCGCGCCTTTAATGCTGATGCCGCCGCTGTCGAAGGTCACGCCTTTACCGACCAACGCAAGCGTATGCCGTGCATTGGCGGGATGGTGATCGAGGATCAGTAATTGCGATGCGCGGGCGCTGCCTTGACCGACGCCCAGCAGGCCACCGAAGCCCAGCTGCGCCATCTGCTCCTCATCCAGCATCTCCTGGCGCAGATGAGTAAAGGGCAATGGCGCGACGGCCGCCACGAAGCTTTCCGGATAGAGAATATTGGCCGGCTTATTCATCAGCTCACGTCCGATGATCACGCCCTCGGCATGCAGATTGGCCCAGTCGCACAGCGCCTGCGTTGTCGCATCATGGCTGGCCAGGGGATGGGTTGGGTCGGTTAGCCTGGCGCTGGCATGGTGCTGATAGCGATAAGCGCCCAGACGCAGGCCGAACAGCAGCCAGCGCCAGGTTTCTGTACCGGCCGATAAGCCTTGATCCAGTGTCAGACGCAGGTGCTGTAGCCCGAAGTCTTTTTGCCCGGCGGCGATGCCGGCACCGGCATCCTGTAGCGCCGCAGGCGTCAGGGAAGGGCCGATATTGAGCGCAAAACGGCCATCGCCCAGCGGATAAAGCACGCCGACGGCGGCCTGTTGCAGGCCGGCGTTTTGCAGCGTCACCGGCAGTGAACCTTCCGCCGCGGTAAACAGGATGACTTGCTGGCGCGCTGCTGTGCCGTTTTCAATAAAAATATCAATGAATTGCATAAGTTTACCCTTTGACCGCCCCACGGGTGAGGCTTTCCATCATTTGTTTGGACGAGAAGATAAAGGCGATCAGCAGTGGGACGATCGCCAGGAAACTGCCGGTCATCACCAGGTTCCACGGCGTGGCGGTAGCGCCGCTCAGGCTGCGCAGCACCAGTTGGAGAATTTGCTTGTCCGGCGACTGCAATGCCACCAGCGGCAACATAAAGTTGTTCCAGGTATCGACCACCACCACGATCGCCACCGTCAGCAGCGCCGGGCGCATCAGCGGCAGGCCGATACGCAAAAATATCTGCAGTTCATTCAGGCCGTCCATGCGCGCACTGTCCAGTATTTCGCTGGGCAGTGAGGAACTGACGTATTGCCGCACCAGGAAAATCCCGAAGATGTTCACCCCGGCGGGCAGCCAGACGGCGGCAAACTGATCGAGCAGGCCAACGCTTTTAATCACGAAGAAGTAGGGCACCAGATTGACCACGCTGGGCACCATCATGGTCAACATGAGGGTCGTGAATAACACCTTTTTGCCCTTGAACTGATAGACGCTGAAGGCGTAGCCCGCCGCGGCGGAAACCAGCACGCTGGTCAAGGTGGCCATGGCGGTGACATACAGGGTGTTGAGCAGCGAGCGGGTGAAAGGCACCTGTTGCTCCAGCCCCCGGTAGTTTTCCAGCAGGTGGCTGCCGAAGCGCAGTGACATGCCCATGATGCTGCGGGTGTCCTGTGTCGCCAGCAACGCCGACCAATAGAACGGGAACAGCGACAGCGAGGCGAACAGCGATACCAGCAGGTAAATCACCAGTTTGCCGGTGTCGAAACGGCGACCCTCAGCGATCATTCTTCAGTCCTCCACGGTTGCCGAAACCCCAAAACACCAGCGCACTGACCAGCGCAATCAGCAGGAACAGGATCCAGGAGATGGCCGAAGCGGTGCCCATATCCAGATAGGACCAACCGGTCTTGTAGACGTACATCGATACCGTCAGGCCGCTGTTGTCGACGCCACCGGTGCCCTGCGTCAGGATCATGGGTTCATTGAACAGCTGCATGTTGCCGATCAGCGTCATCAGCGTGGCGAAGAAAATAAAGGGGGCCAACAGCGGCAGTGCGATATAGCGGAATTTTTGCCAGCGGCCTGCACCGTCCAGCTCGATCGCTTCGTACAGGTCCGGCGAAATAGAGGCCAGGCCGGTCATGTAAATCACCGTATTGATACCGGTGAACTTCCAGGTCACCTGATTGGCGATGGTGAAGCGGATCCAGTCGCTGTCGAAGAAGTTGATCGGCAACGCGGCGGCCAGCGCGCTCAGGTGCAGCTTTGCGGCCAATCCACTTAACAGCTCGTTGACCATACCGACCGGCGAGAACAGGTTGAAGACAATCAGGCTGACGGCGACGGAAGAGGTGATGTAGGGCAGGAAGATCGCCGCCTTCAAAAAACGTCTGCCGCGCACGATGATGTGCAACAGTGAATAAGCCAGGGTGATGGCGAACAGATGCTGGCACAGGCCGGACACCAACGTGATTTTAATGGTGTTGGCCAGCGACACCCAGAAGGCGTCATCGGTGAAGGCATAGTAAAAGTTATCCAGCCCGACAAACTTCATCGAACTCAGGCCTTTTACCGGGTTCCAGGATTGGAATGAGAGAAACGCCGAGAAAAAAATCGGGAAGGCGTTGAACACCGCAAACAGCAGCATGAACGGCAGCAGCAGCAGGTAGGCGGTGCGGTGATCGTGCAGCAGCCCTTTGAAAAATCGCTTACGCATAGACTCCCCGAACCGACGGAAAACGAAAAAAAGCGGCCGCTAAGCCGCCGCAGGCTGATGATTACAGGGCGCGCATCCGCCGCTCCAGCAGCTTATTGGCATCGCGCAGCGTGCTGTCGATATCCTGATGCTGCACCAGGATCTTCTTCGCCGCTTCGTTGAGAATTTCGTTGGCAATATTGTCTTCCGGCGAGGAAGCCACGGGTTTCAGGTCCGGTACCAGGCTGGCGTAGTAACGCATTGAGTGCTGGCCGCCGAGAATGCTGCTGGGCGTGTCGAAGTAGGGCGCGTTGTACACGTCGAGGCGAGCAGGCAAGGTACCGGCGGTTTTCGCGGCGTCAATCACCACGTCACGCTGCATAAAATATTGAATGAATTGCCAGGCCGCCTGAGCATTTTTGCTTTGCTTGGGGATCACCAGCGTGGTGCCGCCTGCGTTGACCTTGATATTGCCCGGCACGCCGGTCACCCGCCACAGACCGGCTTTCGCACCGTCCGGATCCAGTTCCTGCTCGATGCGGCCTTCATCCCACGGGCCATCGATATCGGCGAACAGTTTTCCCTGCCGGTACAGCTTGATGTATTCCTGCGAGTTGGTGGAGCCGTCGAGGGAGGCTGCCAGCCCTTTGTCATACAGCGTTTTGATCACCGTCATCAGCTGTTTGATCTGCGGTGAGTCCAGGTTGGGCTTGCCGTCTTTGGTGTAGACCGGCTTGCCCGGTTCGCTGTTCATACCCACCACCAGAGGATTGATCAGGCTGGTGGCCGCCGGCAGCAGGTAGGCGCCTTGCTCTTTTTTCAGCTTCTCACCGAAGGCGATAAAGCTGTCCCAGCTTTGGGTGATGTCCTCAATCTTTACGCCTGCCTTCTGCACCATGTCATTACGGTAGATCATGATCACCGGCCCGGTGTCGTAAGGCACGCCATAGATATTGCCGTCATTACCCTTTGCCAGGCTGATCATCGAAGGATCGAACTGCCAACCCTGGCTATCAATGCTGAATGGCGGGGCGCTCAGGTTATTCAGGCCGCCGGAGTTGGCGAAGCTGCCGAGTTTGATGGTGCTGACGCTGAAGATATCGGCGGCGCCCTGGCCAACGGCCAACGCGGTGGTCAGCTTTTGATGGCAGTCGGCGAAGCCGCATTTGATCGACTGCACCTGAATATCCGGATGCGCCGCCTCAAAGTCTTTAATCACTTTGTTGATGTAATCATTGGGTAAATAGTTGGCGAAGGTAATGCTGGTGTTGGCGCTGGCGGAAAGGGGCAGGCCCAGCAGCACGACCAGTGCAACCCCGGTGAGACTTTTATTATTACGCAAGCAGACTTGAGCCATGATAACCCCGATCCTGTGCAGTCGATGTGGTGTGTGTTTTTTCATCATGGAACACGTGTTCCATTGAAATTAACCTATTATCGCGTCAGCGGACTGTCAACATTTTGTTCGGCAAGTTAACAAATATGAGATCTGACGCGGCCGTTGCCCAGGTTCACGCCCGATTTTGGCCCAGACAGGGTCACGCAGGACCTGTAATGACGCGGGTTTGCCCGCATCTGGTGCATTTTCTGCACCCGAATGGGGCAAAAGTGTGACGGGGAGCAAATCAGGCCAAATTATTTTTGCGAGCGCGATCAGAAATATCGAAGTTTTTTGTCATTGAATAGGATTTCGCAGCCAATGATGATTTTTCGCCTTATTTTTCCAATTATTCATTAGCAATGCATATTTATTGAATAAGTATGCATTATAAGCCGTTGTTTTACCGAAAAAAAACGCGTTTTTCGCCAAAAATCCCGTTTTGGCACGATAGCTGCTCTACACTCTTTATCAAACGGCATGTATTTTAACTGCTCGTTAACATTTATTCCCCGTTACAGGACCTGATACCCGGTATAAATAGCGAAAAACGCGGTTGATGTAACAGATTTGTTTCTGAATAGGCGGTGAAAGGCAGAGTTATCACCGGCTAAAAAACGGATCGAACGGCGCGGTTTTTTATGTTTTGTTGTGGACCATCCAGGCTGGAGCGGCCCTTACAGTCAAAATTCAGTCTTTGCTGAAGTTATGAGGTCATTATGGAACAGCCAATCGCAGTTACCCGCCAGTCTTTCGACGACTGGATGGTCCCGGTTTATGCCCCCGCTGATTTTATTCTGGTACGGGGAGAAGGCTCGCAGGTATGGGATCAGCAAGGTAAGTCTTACATCGATTTTGCTGGCGGCATTGCGGTTAACGCGCTGGGCCATGCGCACCCGGTCGTGACCGCAGCGCTGGTGGAGCAGGCGGGCAAACTTTGGCACCTGGGCAACGGCTATACCAACGAGCCGGTGCTGCGGTTGGCCAAGCTGCTGATTGACGCCACCTTTGCCGATAAGGTGTTTTTCTGTAACTCCGGGGCAGAAGCCAACGAAGCGGCGCTGAAACTGGCGCGTAAACGTGCACTGGATAACGGCAACCACAGCAAGAACCAGATTGTGGCATTCAACAACGCCTTCCACGGCCGCACGCTGTTTACCGTGTCTGCCGGCGGCCAGCCCAAGTATTCCAAGGACTTTGCGCCATTGCCGGGCGGCATCACCCACACGCCATTTAACGATCTGGCCGCCGCCGCAGAAGTGATTAACGACAACACCTGCGCGGTGATCGTCGAACCTATTCAGGGCGAAGGCGGTGTATTGCCGGCCGATGCTGCTTTCCTGCAAGGCCTGCGCGAGCTGTGCGATCGCCACGGTGCGCTGCTGATTTTCGACGAAGTGCAAACCGGCATGGGCCGTACCGGCGACCTGTACGCCTACATGCAATACGGCGTAGTGCCAGACGTGCTGACCACCGCGAAAGCGCTGGGCTGCGGCTTCCCGATCGGCGCCATGCTGACCACTGACGAACTGGCCAAAACCCTGAGCGTTGGCACCCACGGCACCACCTACGGCGGTAACCCGCTGGCGACGGCGGTGGCGGGCGCGGTGTTCTCCGTCATCAACACGCCGGAAGTGCTGGAAGGGGTTAAGCAACGCCACCAGTGGTTCCTCGACGGCCTGAACAAGATTAACCAGCAGTATCCGATTTTCTCTGAAATCCGCGGCGGCGGCCTGTTGATTGGCTGCCAGTTGACCAAAGACTACGCCGGCAAGGCGAAGCAGATCACTCAGTTTGCCAACGAAGAGGGCGTGATTGCCCTGATCGCCGGTCCGGATGTGGTGCGTTTCACCCCTTCACTGGTCATTCCTGAGCAGGATGTGAAAGAGGGGCTGGCGCGATTCGCGCGAGCCGTGGCGCGGATTTGCAGCTAACACACAGGCTGCGCCCTTACCGGCGCAGCCTGATTCAGACGAGGTTCGCATTATGATGATTATTCGCCCTATAGAGCGTCGCGATTTGGCTGACTTACTGACGCTGGCCGGTAAGTCCGGTATCGGTCTCACTTCCCTGCCACAAGATGAAGATACCTTGTCGGCACGCATTGAGCGGGCGTTAAAAACCTGGCAAGGCGAACTTCCGCGTGGTGACCAGTGTTATCTGTTTGTGCTGGAAGACAGCGAGCGCCAGCAGGCGGTAGGGGTTTGCGCGATTGAAGTGGCCGTCGGGCTGACAGAACCCTGGTACAGCTTCCGCGTCGGTACGCAGGTGCATGCATCCAAACAGTTGAACGTGTATAAATCGGTGCCGACGCTGTTCCTCAGCAACGATCACACCGGCCATTCCGAACTGTGCACGCTGTTCCTCGATCCGGACTACCGTCACGGCGAAAACGGCAAGCTGTTGTCGAAGGTACGCTTCCTGTTTATCGCCGCTTTCCGTGAGCGTTTCTCCGCCCGGCTGATTGCCGAAATGCGCGGTTTCTCTGATGAAGAGGGCCGTTCGCCGTTCTGGGAGAGCGTCGGGAATCATTTCTTTTCCATCGAGTTCGCCAAAGCGGACTACCTGAGCGGCACCGGCCAGAAAGCGTTTATCGCCGAACTGATGCCGAAACACCCGCTGTACGTCGATTTCCTGGCTGAAGACGCGCAAAAAGTGATTGGCGAAGTGCACCCACAGACGGTGCCTGCGCGCCGGGTACTGGAGTCCGAAGGCCTGCGTTATCAGGGCTATGTCGATATCTTCGACGGCGGCCCAACGCTGGAGGCGGAAATCGATCAGATCCGCGCGGTCAAACAAAGCCGCTTGGTGAAAGTGGTGCTGGATGAGACCCCGATGCGCGCTGATGCGCCGCCTCTGTTGGTGGCCAACGATCATTATGAGAATTACCGCGCACTGCTGGTCAATGCCGATCTGTATGACGACCGTCTGCATCTCAATGCCGCTACCGCCGAGGCGCTGGGCGTTGAACAAGGCAGCCCGGTGCGGGTCATCCCCCTTATTGCACAGGAGAAAGCGTAATGTCACATCCTGCACTCTTTATTAATGGCGCCTGGCAGCAAGGCCATGGCGCTGCGTTCAGCAAAACCGATCCGGTTGATAACCAACCGCTGTGGCAGGCCAACGCCGCCGACGGCAGCGATGTTGCTGCCGCCTGTGAAGCGGCCCGCGCCGCTTTTCCGGCCTGGGCTCGTACCCCATTCGAACAACGCGAACAGCTGGTGAAGCGTTTTGCTGCCTTGCTGGAAGAGCACAAGTCTTCTTTGGCGGCGGTGATCAGCCGTGAAACCAGTAAACCGCGTTGGGAGACGCTGACCGAAGTGCAGGCGATGATCGGCAAAGTGGCGATTTCATTGCAGGCCTACCAGGCGCGTACCGGCGTGAGCCAGACTGCGATGGCGGACGGCGCTTCGGTGTTGCGCCACCGCCCGCACGGAGTACTGGCGGTGTTCGGCCCTTATAACTTCCCCGGCCATTTGCCGAATGGCCACATCGTGCCGGCGCTGCTGGCGGGCAACACTGTGGTGTTTAAACCGAGTGAACTGACGCCGCAAACTGCCGAGGAAACCCTGAAGCTGTGGCAACAGGCCGGGCTGCCTGATGGGGTGCTCAATCTGGTGCAGGGCGGGCGTGAAACCGGCGAGGCGCTGGCCGCCAGCGCGGACATCGACGGCCTGCTGTTTACCGGCAGCGCGGGCACCGGTTACCACCTGCATCGCCAGTTGGCGGGACAGCCTGAAAAGATCCTGGCGCTGGAAATGGGCGGCAACAACGCGCTGATCATCGATCAGATCGAGGATCGCGATGCGACGGTTAACCTGGCGATTCAGTCGGCGTTTATTTCCGCCGGCCAGCGCTGCACCTGCTCGCGCCGTATTCTGGTAAAACGCGGCAGTGAGGGCGATGCCTTTATCGAGCGTTTGGTGCAGGTGGCGAGTGCGCTGCGTGTCGGGCGCTGGGACGCTGAACCGCAGCCATTTATGGGCGGCGTGATCTCTTCGGCGGCGGCGGAAAAAATGCTGGCGGCGCAACATCACCTGCTGGCGCTGGGCGGCAAAGCCCTGCTGACCATGCAGCGTCTGGAAAGCGGCAGCGCGCTGCTCAGCCCGGGCATTATTGACGTGACCGGGGTGCGGGACGTACCGGACGAAGAGTATTTCGGCCCGCTGACCACCATCATTCGCTATAACGACTTTGATGAGGCGCTGCGTATCGCCAACCAGACGCGTTATGGCCTGTCGGTTGGGCTGGTCTCCCCGCAGCGTGAGCAGTTTGATCATCTGCTGCTGGAAGCACGTGCCGGTATCGTCAACTGGAACAAACCTTTAACCGGGGCTTCCAGCGCGGCACCTTTCGGCGGTGTCGGGGCGTCTGGCAACCACCGCCCGAGCGCCTACTACGCGGCAGATTACTGCGCCTGGCCAATGGCGTCATTGGAAAGCGAAAGCCTGACGCTGCCGGCCAGTCTGTCACCGGGGTTGTCGTTTAATTAAATTTTACCCGTCGCCTTTCAAGCCGCAGCGGGGCGAATAAGTTCGCCCCGTTTAACGCGGGCACAGCATGTAGCGCCCCTACAATAACTGGGGATGAGCAAACTGCTCGCCTGGCTGCAACTTGAAATTCATAGGGTATGTTTTGAGTAGGGCCGAGCCTGCTCGGCCCAGGAGAACAGCATGTCAGGATATGAAGTCAATTTCGATGGTCTGGTGGGCCTGACGCATCACTATGCCGGGTTGTCGTTTGGCAATGAAGCCTCGACCCAGCATCAAAACAGCGTGTCGAACCCGAAACTGGCGGCCAAGCAAGGGCTGTTGAAGATGAAGGCGCTGGCGGATCTCGGCTTTCAGCAGGGGGTATTGCCGCCGCAGGAACGGCCGCACCTGCCGATGCTGCGCAAGTTGGGCTTCAGCGGCAGCGACGAAACGGTATTGGCGCAGGCAATGAAGCAGTCTCCGCGCCTGTTGTCTGCGCTCAGCTCGGCATCTTGCATGTGGACCGCCAATGCGGCCACGGTTTCACCTTCGGCGGACAGCGCGGATGGCAAAGTGCATTTCACCGCGGCCAATCTGAACAACAAATTCCATCGCGCGATTGAGGCCGAGACCACCACCGGCGTGCTGCGGGCGATTTTCAACGATCCACGCCATTTCGCCCACCATGAGGCCTTGCCGCAGGTGGCGCTGTTTGGCGACGAAGGCGCGGCCAACCACAACCGGCTGGGCGGCGATTATGGCAAGCGCAGCGTGCAGATGTTCGTCTACGGCCGCCAGGAGTTTGGTGGAGAAATCGCCCCGACGCGCTATCCGGCACGCCAGACGCGCGAGGCCGGGGAGGCGATTGCCCGTCTGCACCAGTTGGATGAGCAACATACGGTGTTTGTGCAACAGAACCCGGCGGTGATCGATCAGGGCGTATTCCACAACGACGTTATCGCCGTCAGTAACCAGAATGTATTGTTCCACCATCAGCAGGCGTTTTATCAGCAGCAGGCACTGGATGAAGTGCGTCGCAAAATGGCGTCGCTGGACAGCGAACTGGTGGCGATTGAGGTGCCGACGGAGCGGGTTTCCGTGGCGGATGCGGTAGCGACCTATCTGTTCAACAGCCAAATTCTGACTAAGCCTAACGGCAAGATGATGATTGTGGTGCCGGAAGAGTCGCGTCAGCATCACGGCGTGTGGGGCTATCTGAGTGAGATGGTGGCCAGTGGCGGACCGATCGATGAAATCAAGGTGTTCGATCTGCGTGAAAGTATGCGCAATGGCGGTGGGCCTGCCTGCCTGCGATTACGTGTGGCGCTGAACGAGCAGGAATTGCGGGCGGTCAATCCGCGCGTGATGATGAACGATACGCTGTTCGCTACGCTCAATGACTGGGTTGACCGCTATTACCGGGATCGCCTGACGCAGAACGATTTGGCGGACCCGCAATTGCTACGCGAAGGGCGCGATGCGCTGGATACCCTGACGACCATCCTTGGACTGGGATCGGTTTATCCTTTCCAACAATAGGCGATGTCATCATGTTTGATTTGTTGGCTTTGACGCTGGAAGGGCAAACGCCCGTAGAGCAACAGGGCGAAAATGCGGATTTACACTGGCGTTGGCTGGGGGAAGGCCTGCTGGAAATCACGCCGCGCGAGGGATACCGGCAGGCGATAGTGCTGTCGGCGGGGATCCACGGCAATGAAACGGCGCCCATTGAGCTGCTCAATCAGCTGGTCAAGGATTTGCTGGGCGGGGGGCGGGCTTTGGCGGTTCGGCTGCTGGTGATATTGGGTAATCCACCGTCAATGCGCGCCAATAAACGCTACCTGCACAGCGACATGAACCGGATGTTTGGCGGCCGCTATCGCGATTTCAGCCACAGCGACGAAACCGTGCGGGCGCAGCAGCTGGAGCAGGCAGTCGCCGCGTTTTTCGACGGTGAGCAAGCGACGCGTTTCCATTATGATCTGCATACGGCGATCAGAGATTCGTGCCTGCCGCGCTTTGGTATTCTTCCTTTTCAGACCCGGCCTTACAGTGCCGAGATGCTGGCATTGCTGGACGCGGCCGATTTGGATGCGTTGGTGATCCACAGTGCGGCGGGCGGCACCTTCAGTAATTTCACCAGTGAGCATGCCGGCGCCGCCAGCTGTACGCTGGAACTGGGCAAGGCACGGCCGTTTGGTAGCAATGATTTACAGCAATTTGCGGCCATTAACCGTGCTCTGCAGGCGGCAGTCAGTGATGAAGCCTTGCAGCAGCGAATGGGGGAGGCTCTGCGGGTGTTCCGCGTTGAGCGATCGCTGATCAAACGTAGCGAAGCGTTCAAGCTGCATCTCAGTGACGATACCGCCAATTTTACCGAGCTGGAGCAGGGGACGTTACTGTGTGAACAACCGGGGGAGGAGTACCGGGTTCAGCATGCCAGAGAATGGATTTTGTTCCCAAATCCCCAGGTCGCACTGGGATTGCGTGCCGGTATGGTGCTGATTGAAGCGCCGCGCAGCACGCTGTATTGACCTGTCAATATTGAATACGTTTTTATACTTACAGTATTTAAGGTTGTAGCGATGTCGGCTGCAACCTTAAATAACGATGGTATATCCTGCTGCCAATTCCCCTTACTCCCCCTTCTTTATAGTCTCTCTCTCGATACTTATATTTTTAAGTTGAATTTATTTTTGCCGTCATTTTTTGATGGTTTGAATCGATTTAATTATTCGAAGCGGTAAAAGATGGGCTTAAAACGTGGCGAATCACACTAAATCACCGCAATGACTTTGCTCAGTTAAAAATGTGAAATAAGTAACGTTATTAATAACCACGCTAAGATTCATGGTATTTATGAATCGAATGGAAAGCATACAAAAGGAAACTAAATTGCACCGATTTGGTGCATTGCACCAAGTTGGTTATAAGATATGTAATAAATATCAATATGAATCAATGGTTTGATTGGTCTTCTTTTTGTAATATTTGGTTACAAATAAACATGCTTTATCCACGGTGTTTTATGAACTTTTTTATTTTAAGTTTGGATTCATGATGCTAATGTCACATGGCTTCTTAATTAGAGGCGCTCATAAAACACTAAATGATAAAGATCACAGCCCAAACCATAAATTGGGCGTGATGGGCAGAAATTAAAATTATAATATCTAGGAAAATAAATGATGAAACGCAGTGTATTAGCCTTAGCTATTGCCTTAGGGGCAATGACCTCCTTTGCCAACGCGGCAGAAATTTATAATAAAGATGGCAATAAACTCGACCTGTACGGTCGCGTAGCCGCCAAACATGTTTTCAGCGATGACAAATCCGAAGATGGCGACAAGACTTATGTCCGCTTCGGTTTTAAAGGCGAAACGCAAATCAATGACCAACTGACCGGTTACGGCCAGTGGGAATACAACGTCCAGGCCAACCACGATGAAGCGCAGGGCACAGCAGGCACCAAAACCCGTCTGGGCTTTGCCGGCCTGAAGTTCGCCAACTACGGTTCATTCGACTACGGCCGTAACTACGGCGTGGTGTACGACGCAGAAGCCTATACTGACATGCTGCCGGAATACGGCGGCGACTCCTACAGCTACACCGACAACTTTATGACCGCCCGTTCCAACGGTCTGGCAACCTACCGTAACCGCGACTTCTTCGGCTTGGTGGAGGGTCTGAACCTGGCGTTGCAGTACCAGGGCAAAAACGACAGCGACAGCCGCGGTGTGACCAAACAAAACGGCGACGGTTACGGCATGTCTCTGGATTACCAGGACATCGGCGGCTCCGGCATCGGCGTAGCGGCGGCATTCTCGGATTCCAACCGCACCAGCGATCAGAAAAAATCTGCTTACGGTAAAGGCGACAGCGCAACGGCCTGGACCACGGCGATTAAATACGACGCCAACCAGGTTTACCTGGCTGCCATGTACGCCGATACGCGCAACATGACGCCAATCAGCGGCAACGGTGTTTCTGGCTTCGCCAACAAAACGCAGAACTTCGAAGTTGTGGCTCAGTACCAGTTTGAAAACGGTCTGCGTCCTTCTCTGGCCTACGTGCAGTCTAAAGGCAAGGATATCGAAGGGATTGGCGATGTTGACCTGGTGAAATACGTGGAAGTGGGTGCGACTTACTACTTCAACAAAAACATGTACACCTACGTTGACTACAAAATCAACCAGTTGAACGACGATAACAAACTGAAGCTGAGCACCGACGACGTCGTGGCAGTGAACCTGACCTATCGTTTCTAAGTTTCAACACCATTACCTTCTTCCTGTGTCGGGATAAAACGGTAATCAGGCAGAGCGAAAGCTCTGCCTTTTCTATTGGGTTGTTAACCTTTGGGGGCTTGCCCCATCACTTCGATGGCGGAACGCAATGTAGCAAAGCGTTGCTGGTTGGTTTCATGTTCAATCTCGCTAACCAAATGGGCCAGAATATTATTGCCGGAAACTTTTTTGTTGAGATTGATCAGTTGAATGACTGCACCGCCGACCACCAGGCTGACGTCGCGCAACAGGGCTTCATAGTGTTCGTTTGAGAAGGTAGAAACGGGCATCGCGCCATCTCCATATCGTTCGGGTGAGGCAATTTAGCAAAATAGCGGCATAAAGCATCGTCGACATGCCTGCTTTCCAGTGAATTCAGAAATTCCTCAGAGGAAATTAGTATAAAAGTCTTTTGGCGATTTACATCGGCGCATATTCGTTGGCGGGTAGCCAAAAACCATCGATAAAATCTTCAAACGGGAAGCAGCCGGCGTGGCGCAGGTTTTGTTCTTTCATACTGATCAGGCACTGGCGTTCGTCACGCAGCACGTCAACCACGATATCGGCGCAGCCGCCGTCCAGATAACAGACAAACATCACCAAGGCGTACATCGCTTCTTATGTCCTTTCTCCTATCCTTCCATGCTCTTATTGTAGGTAACTTCGGCGATTGTTTCATGTCAGGTGCTGCACAAAAGTACAGATTGGCAACGAAAGTTGGCACTTTCGGATTACTCTAACTGCTTAATACTGCAGGACCAATTGAATATCCCTCTTGCAGTGCTAAGCTTAACAAGCCTTAAGTCAATGCAACATTGTAACCATCGAAAGGAGTGAATATGGGTTTGTTTAACTTCGTCAAAGAAGCGGGCGAGAAACTGTGGGACACAGTGACCGGCAATGCGACAGCCGAAGATCAAAGCGCCAAACTGAAGGACCATCTCAATAAAACCGGCTTGCCGGGTATCGATAAGGTTGATGTGCAGGTGGTTGACGGTAAAGCCGTGGTAACCGGGGATGCGGTCAGTCAGGAGTTGAAAGAGAAGATCCTGGTGGCCATCGGTAACGTGGCAGGTATCAGCGGCGTGGAAGACAAGGTAGCGGTTGAACAAGCCGCCGCCGAAAGCCGTTTCTATACCGTGAAGAAAGGCGACACCCTGAGCGCGGTTTCGAAAGAAGTGTATGGCAACGCGAATCTGTATAACAAGATTTTCGAAGCGAACAAGCCAATGCTGTCCAGCCCGGACAAAATCTATCCGGGACAGGTACTGCGTATTCCGCAGTAACACCCACAGCAGCACGACACACTGCCTGGCCCGATTTGTTATCGGGCTTTTTTTATGTTTACTTGCATAAGTTAGCCTAATTATTTTATTGTCTTAATAAGACTTTTGAATGCATCGTAATCTTGGTCATCTCAGTTCTGGGGGAGTGTTGACCCTGGTGAGGAAAGTTGATAGCGTCTTGCCACTCTTGAGGTCTGAGTGGCATTGGGCGCGGAATCTGACAAACCCGCAATGGCGGGCTTTTATCAATCACCCTTCACAAAAACGTTAACGCGTGATGAGTTAAGATAGATTCTGTGAAACAACAACGTAATACCTCACAAGATAAAAACTACCGTGAAACTTTGGGAGACGCACAATTCGCCGTCATTGTGCTGGCGATAGCGTCCTGTTCCCTGATCATTTTTACGCTTTCAGTCACGCTATGGCTGACGTGATGTCGTTCAATACAGGAGATAAAATGGAGCACAATCTCCACGATGAAACCAAGCTGTTGGCCGTTATCGGTTTACTGGTTTCCGTGTTGTTAGTGGTATCAATTCTTTTTGGTGTGACTTACTTTTCCGATCTAAAGCATGCACGCGATGAAGTCGACATCAAAGGCTGCTATATAAAGGCGTCGTAGCCTTCTGCCTCCCGGGTTGCGTTCTGGTCGCTGGCTCATGGTAAGCTGGCGTCCAGCTACTCACTCAACCCGTGTGTCGTTCTGGAGGCGTTTACCATGAGCAATTCCCGCCCAACCTATTCATCCTCTTCCCGTGATTGTCCTGTGGTTGACGGCATCCGTCAGATCCAACGTATTGCCGTGCGCAACGCCGAAGTTGGTGGTATCCCGATAAGCCGTGCCTTGCCCACCCGTGAACGGCGTACGCTGGGTGCATGGTGCTTTCTCGACCATGCTGGCCCCTCGGTATTCAGCGGTACCTCGCAAGGGATGGACGTCGGCCCACACCCGCATATCGGTCTGCAAACCTTTACCTGGATGATTGAAGGGGAAGTGCTGCACCGGGATAGCCTGGGCAGTGAGCAGGTGATACGACCCGGGCAGGTTAATCTGATGACGGCAGGGCGAGGTATAGCGCATACCGAACAGTCGACCGGTGAACAACGGCGTTTGCATGCCGCGCAATTGTGGATTGCGCTACCCGCAGAACATGCCGATACGGCGCCGCGTTTCGATCATTATCCCGACTTGCCGTGCTGGCTGCGCGATGAGGTCAAACATACTTTGCTGGTGGGGGAGTTCGAACAATATCGCTCTCCGGTGTCGACTTTTTCGCCGTTAATCGCCATGGATTTGGAATGGCAGGCTGACGGCTATTTGCAATTACCTTTGCGAGAAGATTTTGAAATAGGCTTATTGCCCCTTATTGGTGCATTTGAGGTTAATGATGAAAAATTTTCACCTGATGAATTTGCCTATTTAGGTATAAATCTTAACCGTATCGAGTTACATGGCAAGAAGGGCAGTCGCGCATTATTAATCGGTGGGCTGCCATTAGACGAAGAGATTCTCATTTGGTGGAATTTTGTCGGTCACAGCAAGCAAGAGATTACTCGCGCACAGCATGATTGGGAGCAGGGGAATTCACGTTTTCCCGATGTCGTCGGCTATTGTGGCCCCCGTATGACCGCGCCACGCCTGCCCTGGAGCGATGATTGAGACTCTCGTGCTATAACAACGGGATATTTTTATTCATTTCGCTCTATTAACGTTAAATTAATGTGATCGGAATTCCATGTTTTCGCACCGATATAGTTTATCTGGTAAATAGTGATCTGGCGCAAATAAATGGTCGGAGCAGTGGATTAAGATAACTTTCAAGAAGTGATGTTATCTACCGCTAGTCAGAAGCCTGTGAGGTTAATATGAGCCAAGTACTCTATCGTGCAAGATTATCCCATGTTGTTATTGCAACGGCGGCGTTCTGGATCTCTATCGCAGCCATGCTGGTTGTTGTTCTGAGCTAACTCTGAATGATTATGCAATAAACCCGCTGCGGCGGGTTTTTTTATGTCGATATATTCGTAATATTCTCAGTGCGGTTATACTTATAAAACCCAATCGCTGATTAACCCTGCAGATTACAATGATAATTCTCTCTAATATAGTGGTGTTGCTTATTGCCGCGATCCATTTGTATATCCTGATCCTGGAAATGTTCCTATGGCAGAAGCCTACCGGCAGGCGAGTGTTCGCCACCACAGCAGAGTTTGCTGCGGCCACGCGGGTACTGGCGGCCAACCAAGGATTATATAATGGTTTTCTGGCGGCAGGATTGGCCTGGGGCGTCTGGCGTGAGGAGCCGGCGGTGCAACTGTTCTTTCTTGGGTGCGTGCTGGTGGCGGGCGTGTTTGGTGGGCTGACCGCGAGCCGCAAGATCCTCCGTGTACAGGCGCTGCCCGCATTGATCGCTATTTTAGTGGTGCTGTGGGCGCATTAGCCCGCCGTTAGCGGCGGCGGGAAAGGGGATCAGGCGGTTTTCTGATGAATGACGTGCAGCGGCGGGGCGATGTGCAGGTCGACGCTTAAATCCTGACGGAAATCATAAGGCGTGATGTTGAAGCGCTTTCTAAACATATAAGTGAAATGCGACTGCGAGCCAAAACCGAAATCCAGGGCGATGTCGAAGATGGAGGCGTCACTGGTACGCAACTGGTAAACCGCCCCGGCTAACCTGCGTTCGCGAATATACTTACCCAGCGAAATCCCGGTCGCTTCTTTGAACAGCTTCTGCATGTGCCACAGGGAGTAGCCGGAATATTCGGCCAGCTCTTCAAGATGGATCACTCTTCCAAGGTGAGTTTCGACCCATTTACTGAGGGCGCAGACTAATGAGAGGTGGTGTTCTTGTATCATCAGTGCGTCTGTGTGAGATCTACATAGCGCTGAAGTATACACAACTTGCCGCCATGGACAAAAAGAGCGCCGTCACCCAGGCGAAATTATTCGGAAAAACTATTGTCAGGCAGCTTGTCAGGCGGAAGGAAAAACGGCTAATCTGAGGTTGCCCGCTACCGCTGATACCGCAGTGGTTCTGGCCGCAAAAAATAACCGCCAAAGCAGAGTCAGCCGTGACAATTCAGCGTTGATGGGGTGATCGCATGTTAATGACAGTGATTATTACTCTGGTTGTGATTGTAGGCGTTGTCGCTTTTATGGTGACGCCGGTGATGAGAATGAATAATGCGGAAGGTGTGGGAGGTGAAGAGCCGTGATTTCAGGGAACAACATGACCCCAAGCCGGGGTTGACCGAAAACCGAAAAAGCCTGGGCGCAGCAGTGACCCGGGCTTTTTATTGGTGAGCTTGCGTGGATTAGACGTTTTTTCGCTCTACGGTTTCTTCGCCCCAGTACAGCTGGTCGGCACTGGTTTTGGTGAAAGCCAGTTGCAACGCTTCGTCACTGCCTTCCTCCCAGATTTTCTGTGCCAGAACCTCATCGTTTTTTGCCAGCTCAAAAATTGCCTCCGCGATCTCAACCGAGGTTTCACGCACGGTTGCCCAGGATTTCACATTGTGGTTTGCCATAACTTTCTCCTGTTGGGGGTGTGGCTGAAGGATGCGCCGATAAGCGCGTCGCTTAAACATTAAGTATAGGCCAATTCAACCGGGCATTTTGGCGCCCGATGCGCAATAACGTTGAAAATTCAGCGGCAAACGGCCAGGGGGCGGCAAAGCGTCAGGTGACATGCTATTCTGTGCGGCGACTGAATCAAGAAGGAAAGTAATTATGTCCGACATGCTGAGCAACGATCAGGAATTGGCCTCCGACCTGGTTGCCTGCCAACTGGTGATCAAACAGATTCTGGATGTTATCGACGTTATCGCGCCGACCGAGGTGCGCGACAAGATGGCAAGCCAGCTGAAAAGCATCGATTTCTCCACTCATCCTGCCGGCGCCGATCCCGTGACCCGCAGGGCGATCGAAAAAGCGATTGCGCTGATTGAGATGAAGTTTACCCGCAACTGATGGGGAAACCGCCGCTTAGCGACGGTTTCGGGCGGTGGTGATCAATCCACCACCGTTTCGACTTTTTTGAACAACGGACAGTCGGCCACGCCAATGACGCCGTTGTCCCCGTGCAGATACTGAGCAATCACCACATTGCGTGCGGTCATGTATTTACACTGCAATCCCAGGCCAGCCACGTTCTTGTTGCTGCCGACCAATACGCCATATCCCGAAAACAAAAATACGCCATACACCACTGCCAGTAGCAGCAACCCTTTAATCAGCTTACTCATTATGACTCCTGGTTATTTACCGTCGTTGCGATATAGCCACGCGCCGACGCAGGCTGCAACGGTAACAATCTGAAAAGTCATCGTCAAAACGGATTCTAAACGACAGGTTAAACTTCGTTTAAGTTAGCTGTGGTAGCATGGATAACAGATTATCAAGATAACAATGAGGCTGCTAAATTTGTTGCGAAAAAAAGTCCTCGTGATAGTGGCGTTTCTAGCGGCCTGTCTGTTTTTTTATCTGCTGGCGCTGGATAGCTACTGCGATGAGGGAGGCTCCTTTGCGTTGGGGGTGTGTTCCGTTACCCGTTTCATTCCCTGGTGAGATGCGCAGCGGTGCATAACAATTTACTATCAGGATGTTCGTGCCCGCACCGGGAGTGCTAAGATGTCCGCCTGTTTTTAGCAGTAGATAGGGTTGTCCATGTACGATTTAGGTTTTGGTTCGAATAGCCTGCTTTCGCTGGCCCTCGCGGTGCTGGCGCTGTTGGTGGGATTATGGGTCTGGTTCCTGGTGAATCGTGCCAGTGTGCGCGCCAATGAACAGGTCCGTCTGCTGCAGGAAATTGCCGAGCAGCAGCGTCAGCAGACTGCATTGTTGAAAAGCCTGGCGCAAAGCGCACGTGGCGATAGCCTAACCGACGATGACGATCTCAGCCCGGCGCTGGATTTCAAAGGTTTTATCCCCGAGCGTTAATCAAACTTTCTGCCGGGTGGCGTGCCGCAGTGTGTGCCACCCGCATCGCCTAGAAAAACTCCATTCCCTGATAGGGCATTGCGCGACACGCCGCCAACCGACTGGCCAGATCGCCGCCGTGAATTTCCAATTGGTGTCCGTCCGGATCAAGAAAGTACAGCGACTCCCCCTCGCTACGGTTGGTTTTCCACTCCTCAACCCCTGCCTGGCGCAGCCGCGATGCAACCTTGGCAAAATCTGCCGGTTCCACGCTGAACGCATAATGGGTGTAATCCTTCGCTGAATTTATGGCTCGCGCCTCGTCCCATGATAAACACAGCCATAGCTCCCCCAGGGACAGGTAGGCGCCATGCTGCCAGCGAGCATGCGGGGCAAAACCCAACAGGTCGCTGTAAAAATTGAAGCTGCGGTTGACGTCGCTTACTGCAAGCGTCAGATGGTTGAGGCCAGTCAACATGTCGGCATTCCTGCGCAAGAAAACAGGGAAAAAGTGTAATCAGCGCTCAGGAAAAGATAAAGCCGAAAAAACATTAGTAGAGATAATGTGGAAAGCCCTCGCGTTGTCATAAATCTGTCGTATTGGCATCGTAATGTAGCGCCAACTCTACGAAAGATGGATAAAGCCGATGATTAAATGGTATGAAGAAAGCGACGCCGAGGTGAACCGTAGCATTGCGTTGATCACCGGAGAAAATCCGGATAAATGGTATCCCTACGGCGGCGTGAAAGGTAAAGACTATTGCAAGAATCCCTCCGATGCCTGGCCGATTATCTGCGCCAATAAAATCAGCCTGAATGCCGACAGCCAGGGCGATAATCCCCAGTGGCAGGCGAGCATGATCACCCAACGCGGCGAATGGCAGGCAGACAGCAGCAGCCCGCTGCGCGCGGCAATGATCTGCTTTTTACTGAGTCAGCAAACCAACGAGCTGGTCCGTTGAAACACCAGAATTACTGATGATTTTTCCCTTTTTATGACAACAGAACTGTCTCTGGCGGAGCCTGTTTATGAAGCGCATTATTAAAGGTGATAAAAACTTGTCTCATCTGGTGATTGCCCACGCGGCAATCGATCGTCATGCCGAAAGCTTTGGTCAGCGCCGACAGGGCTGGCCGTCAACCTACCTGATAAAATATCAAAACGATCGCGTGGCGGTAGAGGTGGTAACACGCCGCCAGTCCTACGTCGCCACGCTGATGATTGGTGCCCGCAACCTGACCAAACTTTGCGGTCTGTCCAGCTAAAAACCTGCCTTTACTGCCGTTAGTCCCAGCATAAAATAGCGCCTTGGCCGACGTCGCCGGGGTGCTTCTCCTTGATGCTCACGGGGTTAAGTGTTAAAAAGCCGCCCGCAGATACATTTATTGAATGGCGAAATCTTGTGCAACAGCGTCAGGATCCCACGCCATATGAGGATAAGATGGGCGGTCAGCAGCAGGATACCCCGCTAAAACGCGGTTTAAAAAACAGACACATACAACTTATCGCCCTGGGCGGCGCCATTGGCACCGGCCTGTTTCTCGGCATTGCGCAGACCATTAAAATGGCCGGTCCTTCGGTCTTGCTGGGCTATGCCATCGGCGGGTTCATTGCCTTCCTGATTATGCGTCAGCTGGGGGAGATGGTGGTCGAGGAGCCGGTTGCCGGGTCGTTCAGCCACTTCGCTTATAAATATTGGGGCGATTTCGCCGGTTTTCTTTCCGGTTGGAACTACTGGGCGATGTTCATTTTGGTCGGCATGGCCGAACTGACCGCCGTCGGTATTTATATTCAGTACTGGTGGCCGGACATCCCGACCTGGGTTTCCGCCGCGGTGTTCTTTGTTCTGATTAATTTGATCAACCTGGTCAATGTCCGACTGTATGGCGAGACCGAGTTTTGGTTTGCCATCATCAAGGTGGTGGCGATTGTCGGTATGATCCTGTTCGGTGCCTGGCTGCTGGCCAGCGGCAACGGCGGTCCGCAAGCCAGCCTCAACAACCTGTGGGAGCAGGGGGGCTTTATGCCGCACGGCATCAGCGGGCTGGTGATGGCGATGGCGGTGATCATGTTCTCGTTCGGCGGCCTGGAGATGGTCGGTATTACCGCGGCCGAAGCCGCCGATCCGCGCCGCAGTATCCCCAAGGCCACCAATCAGGTGGTGTACCGCATCCTGATTTTTTATATTGGTTCGCTAACGGTCCTGCTGTCGCTTTATCCGTGGGACAAAGTGGTCGAGGGTGGCAGCCCGTTCGTGATGATCTTCCATGCGTTGGACAGCAGCCTGGTGGCGACCCTGCTTAACGTGGTGGTCCTGACGGCGGCGCTGTCGGTGTACAATAGCGGCGTCTACGCCAACAGCCGCATGCTGTTCGGCCTGGCTACGCAGGGCAATGCGCCCAAGGCGTTGACCCGGGTGAACAAGCGTGGCGTGCCAGTGTTGTCGATTGCGCTGTCGGCGCTGGTGACCTCTGTCGGCGTTCTGATCAACTATGTGATGCCCGGCAAGGCGTTTGAATTGCTGATGGCGCTGGTGGTGTCCACGCTGGTGATTAACTGGGTGATGATTTGCCTCGCGCATTTGCGCTTTCGCGCGGCGAAAAACCGTCAGGGCGTGATCCCGAGCTTTAAGGCGCTGTGGTATCCGTTCGGCAACTATTTGTGCCTGGTGTTCCTCAGTCTGATCCTGGTGATCATGTATTTCAGCGAGGGGATCCGTATCTCGGTGTTGCTGATGCCGGTGTGGATCTTGCTGTTGTGGGTAGGGTTCAAGTTGACGCGTCGCAAAGGCACTAACGTTAGGCGTTAAGGTTTAAGGGAGGCGCATTTTGCGCCTCCGATTCACATTTAGCCGCGTGGCATGAAGGCATTGCCCGGTGCGGATCGGCCCAATCCCAACAGCTTCCTGCACAGCAGGAATACCGTGGTGATGACATCGATAGCGACCACGCTAAGCATCAACACGGCCAGCATGAAAAAACTCACCATCGCGCCAAACAACAGCACCACCGGTGCCGGCATTCGTACGCGGCGCAGCTTCATCGCGGCATACATTTTCCAATACTGCATCTGCGCCAGCATCGCGCTACGGATACGGCCCATGCGAACACGTGATTTGCGTGATGTAGAACGGCTCATAACTTCTCCTTTTCTGAATGTCCTATAAGTAAAACACAAGGATCTTAAGAGATGCTTAACAGGCTCTAGGCGGCCCTGGCATTCTCACAGGGACTGTGACACTACAATATCCCAAAAGGTCCCCGCTGAGATGAGCACGGTTCACAAAGCGCACCTATCGACTATCTTGTTATGTTATCGAATCAGCCCGTGCAGGGTGTCCGCAGTGGTCGGGAGAGCAACTTGAAGATAACCAATCGTTACTATGATGCCGGCAAAGCGCACCATACCCCGCAAGGCTTTCGTAACCCGGAGCCTACTCTGCGCCGGGAAGGGGATTTGAAGCGCTGGCAGGATGAGCGCAAGCAGCAAGGCTTGCCCAAGCCGCCGCAAATGGGTTACCAACAGTTTACCCAACGCTGGTGGCAGCAGGCCGATCTCAGCGGTAGCGACAACGGTATCTGGTGGTTGGGGCATGCCTCAATGCTGCTGCGTCTTGAGGGCCGTTATATCCTGATTGACCCGGTATTGTCGCAGCGCGCATCGCCGTTAAGTTTTTATGGGCCGAAGCGCAAGACCCCAACGCCGCTGACGGTACAGCAGTTACCGACGGTAGATGTGGTATTGATCTCGCATAACCACTATGACCATCTCGATCGGCGCACCATCAGGCAGTTGGCGCGCCGTTTTCCGCACGCGACCTTTATCGTCCCGTTGGGGTTGAAGAGTTGGTTTCGGCGTTATCGCCTGCAACGGGTCGAGGAGCTGGACTGGTGGGATAGCCTGCAGTTGGGTGACCTGACGTTTCACAGTACGCCGGCGCGCCACTGGAGCATGCGCACCCTGTGGGACCGCAATCGCTCTTTATGGTGCGGTTGGGTGATTCATCATCCGGCACTGCGTTTCTATTTTTCGGGCGACAGCGGCTATTCGGAGCGGCTGGCGGAGATTGGCGCTCGTTTAGGGCCGTTCGACGTGGCGGCGTTGCCGATAGGCGCTTATGCACCACGTTGGTTCATGCAGGAACAGCATATGGATCCGCAACAGTCGGTGACGTTGTATCAGCAATTAAATGCGCCGAAGGTCATTCCAATCCATTGGGGGGTTTTTGAATTAGCCGATGAGTCATTGGATGAGCCGCCGCAGCAATTAAAACTGGCGTTGAGTTTTGCCGGGATAGAGCAACATCGGTTCCGGCCAATTAAAATTGGCGAGCGTATCCTGCTTGAGCCTAACTCTTAAGCGTTAATCCGTGGCAAACGGGGCTGCTTTCGCCTCCGCAACCGTCCGCAAGCCAGTCCCACCGCAGGTTGTAGCGATGTGTCCGGCTTGCCGGACGGCAATATCCGCAGCTTGGCCTAACCGGTTGACCTGAATAGGACCGACGCGTGATAAAAGATAAAATAAATACGTCAATTCGCCGTTGCTCTTGAACGCGCAAATACCCGCTCGGTTTTTAAGATTTAATTTCGCTATAGGTTCGCACTAACCTCAAGGTTATTGCCGTTATTTAACGGCGTTGCGGGGGATGTATTTCTCTGTGGATGCACGACGACAGTGCGTAAATTCTGATTTTGCATGCTTATGCACCCAAAAGTGGCACGCTATTTGATTTTCATGGTAGTGCGTCGGCTGCATAAATTGTGGTCAGTCGGAGAGCCTGGCAATAATTTATCCTGGTATTATTGTGCTGTTGCAGGTGAAGGGATTGCCGAGGAGTGGGCTATGCCAGCGTTGAGCCGTCCGGATGGCAACCCAATGGTCGGATCAGCCGGTCTCCAATGCGCCCGTTCATCGATATTCAAATGTCGTATAAGAAATTCCATAAAGATTCAAATTTTTTAACGTTCTAAGCGTCTGGCTGGGGTTATATGTTGCAACATTCATGAGTCAATCGGATGAAAGAATTGTTAAAATTCAGCCAGGATGCGGAGTGTAGCGCCGTGTAAGTGTTAAGCAGAAAATAGCTAAGGCTTCAACATCTTTTAGCCTATTTAAGCTTATGTTGCTCTCGACCGTTTCAAATATGTGCGACAGCTCCATCAGTGATTAAAAATGGCTTGCCATCGAATACAGAGTATGTGATAACGCATCTGGGTAAAACGAGGTACAGTTCTGTATATGTGTGGCATTTTCAGTAAAGAAGTTCTGAGTAAAAACGTTAGCGTTGAATACCGCTTCTCTGCCGATCCTTATCTTAGTGCCTCAAGCAGTAACGACTCTAGTTTGTCTATGTAACGCCTACGGGCGGTTTAAACAATCCAAAGGAAATACTCAAGATGGCAAAGATCAAAGGTCAAGTTAAGTGGTTCAACGAATCTAAAGGTTTCGGTTTCATCACTCCAGCTGACGGCAGCAAAGACGTGTTCGTACACTTCTCTGCAATCCAGGGTAACGGCTTCAAAACCCTGGCTGAAGGCCAGAACGTTGAGTTCGAAATCCAAGATGGCCAGAAAGGCCCATCTGCAGTAAACGTTACTGCAATCTAATCAGCGTCAGCTGTACAAAAAACCCGCCTTGGTGCGGGTTTTTTCGTTTCTGTTATTCGCCGGTGATAATAATGGCCGCGTACTGATTGCGTCCGGTGATGCCAGGGTGACTGGGATCCTGTTCGCGTCGATGGCTGTTGCGCCGATAGCTGGTGTATTTAAACCGCTGTGGCTGGAGCGGGTCGGTATTCGGCGTGCAGATAGTGCAGCTCCCGGCATGATCCACGGCGGCGAACCCCAGTTCACGCAGTTTGGATTCGGCGATGGCGGCCAGATCCAGGTGACGATAGTGGGGGCTGATTAAGCTGGCGGGCAGCGGTAACTGCTGTTTGAACCGCTCGACCAGTTCTTCGTTTACCTCATAACAGCATGGGCCGGCCGCAGGGCCGATAGACGCGACCCAGTTGGTGGTTGAGTCATCTAGGGCGATACGCGCCGCCAGTTGCTCCAGAACGCCATCCAGCAGCCCTCGCCAGCCGGCATGCACGGCAGCAATGGCCGAGCCGTCGTGGCGGCTGAAAATCACCGGCAGGCAGTCTGCCGTTAACACGCTGAGCAGAATGCCCGGTTGGGTGGTATAGAACCCATCGGCTTCACCGCACGCCTGTGCTGCCTGCGTGACGTCAACGATGCGTGTGCCGTGTACCTGCTTTTTTTTCGGCAGGGTGGCGCGGTAGGGCTGAAGATGCCCAGGCAGCAGCGCACTCTTGTTGCCGAAACCGTGTCGAATAGCGGGAACGCGGTTGAGAAGCGGGGAGTAATCAGTCATAAAACGTCTTTGCCTGCGTCAGAAAACTTAACGTCAGTGTAGTCAGTTTTTTTCCTGCTTGGCTAGCCCCCATGGGATGCGCCTTGCATCGCACAGAAGCCTTCTTTAGACTAGCCGCGCCGTATCTCTCTGGAACCCAAGCCATGTCTTATCAGTGCCCTCTGTGCCATCAGCCGCTTCATTTTTCCTCACCGCAATGGCGTTGCGGCGCTAACCATCAGTTTGACCGAGCCAAAGAAGGCTATGTCAACCTGCTGCCGGTACAGCACAAGCGTTCGAAGCAACCCGGCGACAGTACGGAAATGATGCAGGCGCGGCGCGTGTTTCTGGATGGCGGTTTCTATCGGCCTTTGCAGCAGCGGGTAGCCGAGCTGTTGGATGAGGCGTTGGCGCCCGATGCGCAGGCGCTGCTGGATATCGGCTGCGGCGAGGGGTACTACACGGCGGAAGTGGCTGCCCGATTGACGCAACGACGCGATATGACCCTTTATGGGCTGGATGTTGCGAAGGTGGCTATCCGCTATGCGGCCAAGCGTTATCCTGCGGTGTCATTCTGCGTAGCGTCGAGCCATCGTCTGCCGTTTGCCGACGCTTCTTTAGACGCCATTCTGCGTATTTATGCGCCCTGCAAGGCAGAAGAGCTGGCTCGGGTGGTGAAACCCGGCGGGGTCGTGGTGACGGTATCGCCTGGCCCACGTCATCTGTATCAGTTAAAAGAGCAGGTTTATCAGCAGGTGCAACTGCATGCCGAACAGAATGAGCAGTTCGCGGGCTTTGACTGTGAGCGGGTCGAGTCGCTGGCCTACCCGATGACGCTGCCGGGCGAGCAGGCAGCCAATTTGTTGCAGATGACGCCTTTTGCCTGGCGGGCTTCTCCGGAGGTCCAGCAGCGCCTGAGCGCCAGTGAAGCCTTCCCCTGTGAGACAGATTTCGTTATTGCCCTTTATCGCCGCCGGGCCGATTAACGATTCGCGCAAGCAGAAACAAAAAAACCTGCCGTTGGCAGGTTTTCTTTGCGTGCTGACGACTCAGGCGAGGTAGCCCAAATGCTCCAGCAGAATATTGACGCCGATGGCGATCAGCACCACGCCGCCAAGGATCTCAGCGCGTTTACCGAGTAACGGCCCAATAAAGCGGCCAATCATCATGCCCAGCGTCGCCAAAATCATGGTGGCCATGCCGATGGCCATGGCGGTGTGCACAATGTTCACCTGCAGGAAGGCCAGGCCGACGCCGATAGCCATAGCGTCCAGGCTGGTGGCGATGGCGGTGGCCACCAGTAGCCAGAAGCCGTGGCGCTTCACTTTTTCTTCTTCTTCCGGTCGGTTTCTGACGCCTTCGACAATCATGCGCATACCGAGAATAAACAGCAGCGAGAAGGCGACCCAGTGATCCCATTCCATGATGTATTGGCTGGCGAACAGGCCGATGCCCCAGCCGATAATCGGCGTAATGGCTTCAACCACGCCGAAGATGAGTCCGGTGCGTAGCGCTTCACGAAAACGGGGCTGATGCAGGCTGGCACCTTTGCCGATCGATGCGGCAAATGCATCCATAGACATGCCAAAAGCGAGAATGAGTGTAGCTGACAAGTTCATGTAAAATAGCCTCGGCCGGGCGGCTCCATATACACGTAACCCACCCCCAACCATACGACGGAGTTACGTGTCTATGGTCTCGCCAACCTTACCTGGCTGCCCGCACCACGTTTTAATGAATAAAACGAGTATGTTGATACGGGCGTTTCTGGCGTTTAATTGTCCAGAAACCGGCTACTCCCCAATGACGGCGCAACCATACCATATTATTTCCGTTGGCAACAACCCTTATTCCCCATGGATATTTATTTGGAATTGATAATTATTTTCATTAATGAAATATGCAAGACGGAATATAATGTAGGCGAGTGCAATAATGTTGCATAAATAATAATCAGGTAGCCTGGTGCGCTGGTGATTAATTATCCACATTCAGCGCGTGGTGAGAAAAGAGATTCTATTGGGATTGTTTTTACTTACTGATTTTCAACAAAAAAATGGTAGATCTTTTCAAGATCGTCTAATTGAGTGACCTGAATCAGCAGTCTGCGCCGCTCGAGATCTATGACCAGGATACCATCCTCGGATAAATTCATGGCTTTAATGCGGTTATATTCAATAAACGCATTAGCATAAAAGAAACCCTGCGCTTTAAACAGCAGCTTGGGCCAGCGGATATAGGATATGTAGACGGCGATCAGTGCTAAAGAAATAAGCAGATAGGTGGTTAATGCAGCACCCTGCGTCGTGACATTACGATAAATCAGAATGGCAATCAGGCCGACAAAGATCAGACAATCAATCCGGTTACGTCGCTTTAGCTGTACCTTGAGCAGCGTTTTGCCCTTCAGCAGGTTCATCCCGAATTCGTCGTAAATCGCATACAACAGCATCAGCGCGGTGAAAATCAGTAATACGCCATCGGTCAGCGACATCTTTCAACTCCACAAAAAAAACCGGGGGTTGCCCCCCGGCGAGACTGCTGACAAACATATAATGTTTGGCGGCAGGCGCTAAAGGTTTTGAAAATAAACCAGGAAAATCAATTTATTGGTTTTCGACTGATAACACAAAGGGGGAAAAACCACGCTTTTATCCCCCTTTGTCAATAACCTGACCGGGGGTTGCCCCCCGGCGGTTAATCGTCTTACAGGCCCAGCAGGCCAACCCAGTAGCCGAAGATACCGATGGCAAAGAAGCCGATGATGATCCACAGCGCATTCACTTTCCTGCGCAGCAGCCACATACAGCCAAAGGTCAGCAGCAACGGCACCAGACCCGGCATCAGTTGGTCAAGGATGGTCTGCACCGTGGTCACCGTGGTATGCCCGGTCTGGTCGGTGATTTTGGACACCACCAGCGGAATATTCACGTGCGTCCACTTGTTAACCAATGCCCCCATGACAAACAGGCCGAGAATGGACGCTCCTTCCGTCAGTTTTTGCAGGAAGCCGCCGCCCATATCGTTAACAATATCCACCCCTTTACGGTAGCCGTAGGCCACGCCGTAATAGCGGGTCAACAGGCGCACCAGGTTGAACAGGACGAAGAACAAAATCGGACCCAGCAGGCTGCCGCTCATGGCGATACCGGCACCAAGCGCGGCGAATACCGGACGAACGGTACCCCAGAAAATCGGGTCGCCTACGCCGGCCAGAGGCCCCATCAAGCCGACTTTGATGCCGTTGATGGCCGCATCGTCGATCGGCGCACCGTTAGCGCGCTGTTCTTCCATCGCCATGGTAACGCCAAGCACCGGCGCCGCCACGTAAGGGTGGGTGTTGAAGAACTCCAGATGGCGTTTAATCGCCTGTTTGCGATCGTCGTTATTTTCCGGATACAGGCGACGGATCACCGGCACCATGGAGAAGCAAAAACCCAGCGCCTGCATACGTTCGAAGTTCCATGAACCCTGGAACAGGTTCGAACGCATAAACACACCGCGAATATCGGCTGGCGTGAGTTTCTTTTGAGCTGTTGTATCAACCATTTCTCTCACCTATTCCTAGTCCAGTTCGTTATCGAGGTCGTTGGCGCTAGCCGGGCCGGCTTGCACAACTTGTGACTTGTTGTATTTCGGGCTGAGCTGGATATACAGCACGGCCATCACCACGCCGATAACGCCGAGCGCGACCAGGTTAAAGTTGGTGAAGGCGGCGGTAACGAAGCCGAGGTAGAAGAAGGGCATCAGATAGCCGGCACGCATCATGTTGATCACCATGGCGTAACCGACTACCACGATCATCCCGCCGGCGATGTTCAGGCCGCTGGTGACGACTTCCGGGATCGAGTTAAGCAGCGCGTGAACGCCAGAGGTGCCGACCGAGATAGCGACGATAACCGCCGGGATAGCGATACGCATCGCCTGCAACAGCAGGGCGGAAATATGCAGCCAGGTGATGGCGCGCAAACTGCCGCGTTCTGCCGCACTGTCCGCTGCGTGCTGGAAGGCGACGGTCAGGGTACGCACGATGATGGTCAGAACTTGTCCGGCCGCCGCCAGCGGGATGGCCAGGGCAATACCGGCACCGACGCTTTGTCCGCCGGCAATAACCAAAATGGTGGAAATGATGGACGCCAATGCCGCATCTGGCGCAACCGCCGCACCGATGTTCATCCAGCCCAGGGCGATCATCTCCAGCGTACCGCCGATGATGATACCGGTTTTCATGTCACCGAGGATAAAACCGATCAGGGTACAGGCGACCAGCGGACGGTGAAATTGAAACTCGTCGAGAACGGAACCCATCCCGGCGATACAGGCAACGATAAATATCAGTACAATCTGAAGAGTGGTAATCTCCATTGCACTTCTCCTATGACCAAAGATCTCTGAGTAAAATAATTACTGGCTGTCGCCATTAATTGAGTTTGTTAATCAGGTCCATCATTTTTAACCGGCTGTCGGACGAGACTTTACGCACTTCCAATTCAATACCGCGCTCGTTTAATTTCTTAAACGCTTCGATATCTTTTTCGTCAACCGACACGGCATTGTTCACCTGAGTTTTGCCCTGGCGGAACGCCATGCCACCGATATTCACCGATTTGATATCCACACCGGCTTCCACCAGGCGCCAAACGTCGGTCGGGTTGGTAAACAGCAGCATCACGCGATCGCCGGCGTATTTCGGGTTATTCCACACGCGAATGGCTTTCGCTACGTCAACCACGTGTGCGGTGACGCCCGGCGGAGCAACCTGAGTCAGCAAGGTTTTGCGGACGTGGTCGGCGGCAACTTCGTCGCTGACCACGATAATGCGGCTGACGTCGGTTTCCTTGGTCCAGCGGGTCGCTACCTGGCCGTGGATCAAGCGGTCATCGATACGGGCCAGGCCGATTTTCATATGGTCATTGGGCCCCAGCGGCGCTTGTGGGGCTGCGGGTTTGGCGGCGGGAGAACTCTGCGGTGCCGCGGGCTTAACACTCTCTTCTGCCGGTTTTTTCAGCGCTTTCACGCCCTCACGGCCGGTTTCCAACGCCAGGGCGACCAATTCGTCGAAGCTGGGGTTGTCGTCTCGTGCCATGAACGTTTCCACCAGCATGGGAATGTTAACCCCGGTGACGACCTCATAGTTTTCTTTATCGACGGCGATGCGGCTGGCCGCATTGAACGGGCTGCCGCCCCAGGTATCCACCAGGAACAGGACGCCACCGCTGGTGTCTAGCCCGCTGATTTTCCCGCTGTATTTCTCGATTAACGTTTCGGCATTTTCACCGGGGACGAAATCTATAAAAGCGACGTTGTCCTGTTCGCCCAATAGCATCTCCGTCGTTTTCAGCAATTGTTCCGCTGCGGTCCCGTGTGTGCCGATGATAATAGCTATTGCCACTCGCTACCTCCTCATTGAACTTCGTGCACGGATTGTGTCGGTCTTTAGTTCATTTGCTTCCTGGCAGTCACTTCCGCGGTTCAGATACATTATGGTAGAAATCTGGAAACCCGCTCTT
Source organism: Serratia sp. OS31 (assembly GCF_014164835.1). Taxonomy (NCBI): domain Bacteria; kingdom Pseudomonadati; phylum Pseudomonadota; class Gammaproteobacteria; order Enterobacterales; family Yersiniaceae; genus Serratia; species Serratia sp. OS31. The sequence goes on from NZ_JACJFQ010000005.1 coordinate 106,107, forward strand.
AACATTTCTCGCGCAGTTTCAAATGCCTGTGCGCGTTGTTCCACGTTAGCGCCATTTATTTTAGTGAGTGAAAAAATAAATTTTGTGACGTTGCTCTGTTATTGAGCGCTCGGATAAGTCCTAACTCGGTGTTTGCGGAATTAAACAACAGAGCTGTTACAAGAGAATGCAGAAGGTAAAAAAGCTTCTTTGCCGGCCAAAAAATTCCTGCTAGAGTATTTCCTCTTTCATATTTAGGAGTGAAGGGCCTCAGCCCACCCTATGGACTGTCACCGAAGTTACTGTTTTTCAAGGTTCCACCCGCCACCCGCTGGCGTTGCAAAAATCACACGGCCGCTCGGTCATTCCCCGGTACTACAATCCCGTTATCTTGCTGTTGCTGTCTGCGCTTATTCTGCGTTGGCATTCTCACGCCTGAGCCTTGCTCGGCAATCCTGTCTTTTTTCCGGAGTCTGATATGGAATTTTTAATGGACCCCTCAATTTGGGCTGGGTTACTGACACTGATCGTGTTGGAAATTGTACTGGGTATCGACAACCTGGTGTTTATCGCCATTCTGGCCGATAAGCTGCCGCCGAAGCAGCGTGATAAAGCGCGTATCCTCGGATTGTCGCTGGCGCTGTTTATGCGTTTGGGCCTGCTGTCGGTGATTTCCTGGATGGTTACGCTGACCACGCCGCTGTTTAGCGTCGCGGACTTCAGCTTCTCCGGCCGCGATCTGATCCTGCTGTTCGGTGGTGTGTTCCTGTTGTTCAAGGCCACCATGGAGTTGCACGAACGGCTGGAAGGGCAGACGCATCAGGATGGCGCCAACCGCGGTTACGCCAAGTTCTGGGCGGTGGTGGTGCAAATTGTGATCCTTGACGCAGTGTTCTCGCTCGACGCGGTGATTACCGCCGTGGGGATGGTGAACGACCTGCCGGTGATGATGACCGCCGTGGTTATCGCTATGGTAGTGATGTTGGTGGCGTCCAAACCGCTGACTAACTTCGTGAATGCGCATCCGACTATCGTGGTGCTGTGTCTGAGCTTCCTGTTGATGATCGGCTTGAGCCTGATCGCCGAAGGCTTTGGCATGCATATTCCGAAAGGTTATCTGTACGCTGCGATTGGCTTCTCGATCCTGATTGAGCTGTTTAACCAAATCGCGCGCCGTAACTTTATCAAGCATCAGGCACATCGCCCGATGCGTGAACGTACCGCCGAGGCGATCATGCGCCTGATGGGCCAACAGCGTGCGCAGCAGACGGATGAAGCGACACCGTTGCCGGTGAATGAAACCTTCGCGGAAGAAGAGCGCTATATGATCAGCGGCGTGTTGACGCTGGCTTCGCGTTCCCTGCGTAGCGTGATGACTCCGCGCACCGAAATTTCATGGGTGGATTGCGATCGTTCCCGCGAAGAGGTGCGCGAACAGCTGTTGGATACCCCACACAGCCTGTTCCCGGTTTGCCGTGATTCTCTGGATGAAATTATCGGCGTGGTTCGCGCCAAGGATCTGCTGGTGGCGGTAGAACAGGGCGAAGATATCGCCGAGTTCGCCGCGCGCACGCCGCCGATCGTGGTGCCGGAAACCATGGACGTGATTAATCTGCTGGCAGTGCTGCGTCGTGCCAAAGGGCGACTGGTGGTAGTCACCAATGAGTTCGGCGTGGTGCAGGGGCTGGTGACGCCTTTGGACGTGCTGGAAGCGATTGCCGGTGAGTTCCCCGATGAAGACGAAACGCCGGATATCGTGGTGGAAGCCAACAGCTGGCTGGTAAAAGGCGGTGCCGATATGCACTCGCTGGAGCAGGCGTTGAACTGCGAAGATCTGGTCAGCCCGACGGCGGATTACGCCACCTTGGCGGGGTTCCTGCTGGCCCATTACGGCCAAATGCCGGTGGTGGGTGACGTGGTGGAGCTGAACCGGCTGCGGTTCGAAGTCATTGAGGTGTCAGAGTACCGCATTGAGCTGGTGCGCATCACCAAAGTGGAGCCTCACGACGAGGAACATCAGTAACACAAGCCGGAGGCATCACGCCTCCGGTTTTTTTTCTTGCGCTGCCTTTTGCTCCTCCCGCTGACTCCCCGTCCGTAACCGCGATTCGTACTGCTGTAGCCACAGTGGGAATACATGGATCGGCATTGGCTTGGCAAAATAGAAGCCTTGCAGGGCATTCACGTCGTGCGAGCGCAAATATTCAACCTGTTCGGCGGTTTCTACCCCTTCAGCTACCAGTTTCAGTTTCAGGCGCTGCGCCAGCGTAATAATGGTATCGGTAACGGTGGCGTTAATGGCATCGGTACCGATGGCGGCGGTAAACCCGCGATCGATCTTCAACACGTCCGGGCTGAGTTTTTTCAGGTAGCTGAGCGAGCTGTGCCCGGTGCCAAAGTCATCTATCGCCAGCATGATGCCCATTTCCTTCAGCGTTTTAATCTGCTCATACTGAATTTCCGACAGCGCTGTGCGTTCGGTCAGCTCCAGCATCAGTGACGGCATCGGTTCGGCAGGCAGCCACAGACGGCGAATGTCATCGATGATGGTCACCGCGTTGAAATGCTCGGCGGCGACATTGATGCTGATATAAAACGACGGACGCGGCGGGAATAACTGCAGGTTTTCCACCACGGTGCTCATCAGGTAGCGGGTCAGGGGGATGATTAACCCATGCTGTTCCGCCAAGGGGATAAACACGTCCGGGGAGATCCAGCCCTGGCGTTTGTTTTTCCAGCGCAGCAGGGTTTCAACCCCAACGCAGCGGCCGGTTTCTGCGTTGATGATCGGCTGACAGTAAACGCGGAATTCGCGATGGGAGATGGCGTGTCCTATATGGTATGACAGACTCATGCGGTTGGCGGTGAGCAGGTACACCACGTAGGCTGCCAGCAGGCTGATCAACAACGACAACGGAACATGGCGCGGCAGCGCCGCCAGCGCCAGCATATTGGTCTGGGGCCCGTACAGCGAGATAGAAAAGGGGTATTGCGTCGACTTTGCGGTATAGCGCAGGTCGTTCGTCAGGCTGGCACTGCGCAGGATCTCGCGGCGGCCGTATTCCAGACTGTAGTCACCGACGTTCAGCACCACCCGTTGTGCATAGGGCTCCTGAGGCTCGAGCAGAAAGTTTGCCAGCAGTTCAATATTGAAGACGTGCAAGACGCCGTTACGGTGATTGTTGTCCTCTTCTGGTGTCCACATAATCAGGGTGGGGACACCTTTGGCGACCGACAGCGAAGGGCGCAGCGCCAGCTTCGCGCCATCGTTTGCTATTGTGGGCAAAATAGCGCTGAAAATATATTTGCGGGAACCAAACAGGCTGGAACAGTAAATAACGCCATCCTTGACCAGTAGCATTGCCCGAAGCGCCTGGTTTTGTGCGGCGCGAAAGCGCAGCGTTGGCATTACGGTTTCACAAGTGGAGGTCAGCAGGGGCATGGAGCGTTTGGCCTGTTGTTCAGCCGGGACAAGCAGATTGTTGATCTTGGTGACGGTGCGGTGGGCAAGCACCTGACGATTGTACTCGATGCTGCCGATTTCCTGGTAATAGCGGGTGTACAGCGACAGCAGCAGAATAGCCAACCCAACCGCCCCGGCCAGCAGCCAACGGTAATAGCGGTATTTGGTCACGGTAAGTTGGGTCATCAACATCGCTAAATCCTTGTTCGGTAAGCCAGCCCAGGATCACCGTCAGGCCAAACAGTCCCAAATGATACTCGGCTAATTCTAGCCTGTTGTTATACAAGAAGTGATGGTAACCCAGTAAATTATTTAAATTTGGCGAAACAGAGGGTGAAATTGCAGGTTAACCGCAGGATCAATGTGACGTTGCCGGCAGTTTTTATGAGTGACATTGTCACATGATCGGCGTTAGCGGATTGATTATCAACGCATCGCACTAAGAAAAACCCCGCCGGAAAGGCGGGGTCAGACTGCTGACAGAGTTCTTTGCAGTTAAAAGTTCTGATCTGAGGACCAATAAAAACAAAGGATTGGGTCTTCAGGTTTACCCCAAACACCCGAAAACCACGCTTTTCGGGTGTTTGTCATCAGACTAACCCCGCCGTACAGGCGGGGTCAGTATTAATCACACTGTACTTTGATGGCCAGACCGCCACGAGAGGTTTCTCGGTATTTGGCGTTCATGTCTTTGCCGGTTTCGTACATGGTTTCGATCACCTTATCCAGTGACACGCGAGGTTCGCTGGTGCGTCGCAGGGCCATGCGCGCCGAGTTGATTGCCTTCACGGAGGCAATGGCATTACGCTCGATGCAAGGCACCTGAACCTGGCCGGCAACCGGGTCACAGGTCAGCCCCAGGTTGTGTTCCATACCGATTTCTGCCGCGATGCAGACCTGTTCAGGGCTGCCACCCAGCAGTTCGGCCAAGCCGGCCGCTGCCATCGAACAGGCCACGCCCACTTCCCCCTGGCAGCCTACTTCGGCGCCGGAGATAGAAGCGTTCATTTTGTACAGCGCACCGACAGCGCCCGCCGCCATAAAGTAACGGATGTAAATATCCGGGCTGACGGATTCGATAAAGTGGTCATAGTAAGCCAACACGGCCGGGACGATGCCGCAGGCGCCGTTGGTTGGCGCGGTGACCACTCGGCCACCCGCCGCATTCTCTTCGTTGACCGCCAGCGCGAACATATTGACCCAGTCAATAACGTTCATCGGATCGCTGGACAGCTTGTCGGAGGAGACCAACAGACGACGCAATGCGGAAGCACGACGCGGTACGCGCAGTGGACCAGGCAGCACGCCTTCGGTATTCAGGCCACGGTCGATACAGGCGCGCATGGTCTGCCAGATGTTGCCGAAGTATGTTTCGATATCCTGCTTGCTGTGCAGCGCCAGTTCGTTCTGCATCACCATGCCGGACAGCGACAGCCCGGTTTCACGGCAATGCTCAAGCATTTCACGCGCATAATTGAACGGGTACGGAACGCTCAGTTCGTGCGCGTCGGTTTTGCCGAAATTCTCTTCATCGACGATAAAACCGCCGCCGATAGAATAGTAAGTCTTGCTGTAAACTTGTTTATCCCCGGCGAAGGCGTGGATTTGCATGCCGTTCTCATGCAGCGGCAGGTTATCGCTGCGGAACACCATGCCGCCGTCACGCGGGAAATCTACCTCATGCAGGCCGCTGGCCAACATCAGTCTTTGACGTTGTTCTACATCGCGAATAAAGCCCGGGATGCTATCGATATCAACGGTATCAGGCATATTGCCCGCCAGGCCGAGGATGATAGCGATATCGGTATGGTGACCTTTACCGGTCAATGAGAGTGAGCCGTAAACATCTACGGCAACACGCGTGATAGAAGGCATCAGGCCTTTATTTACCAGATCGTCGACAAACTGTTTGCCGGCTTTCATCGGTCCAACCGTATGAGAGCTGGACGGGCCGATGCCGATCTTAAACATGTCGAAAACGCTAATCACGCTAAAACTCCTTAGAGGCATATTGTTATGGCTGCATCGGTTAAAAACCGTGCAGGGAACAGCGATATTGTAAAAGGGCCGTACGGGTTCGGTTGCCTTTTTCGCATGAAATAAAATAATCCGTGGTGTCAGTCCTGTTTATGATTGCCGCAGGCGTTCGGCCAGTCGTAGAACAGCCGCCACCTAAACTCGGTTAATGGCAATCGCGCCAGCTTCCGTTGCTGAACGCGGCCGGCTTAAACCCTGCTGAAATAGTGGTTTATTCCGGACGGCGGTATTTTACAGGTATTTCGTAAGGTTGAAGAGAGGGTTTACAGTTTTTTTAAAACTCTGATAGCCAGAACGGTAGTTGAAAAAGCAAACAAATGAAGTGATGCCGATCGCTTTACCCGTGCCGCTGGTGCAGGTAACCGTTTGGCTTGTGATCGGCGTCACGAAATTAGCGCTAAATGCTGACCTGTTGCGCCAGTCGGCGAATGATGGCGGCGGTCAATCCCCAGACAAATTGGCTCTGGTACCAGGACAAATAAATACGGTGCGAATGGCCGGCACGCTGAATATCCAGCGGGTAATAGCGTGAGAGCGTCAGCGCTTCGTGCAGAGGCATTTCGAAAACGTCGGCCACTTCGTCTTCATTGGCGCTAAATTGTACGTCGGGTGAGATCAGACCGACAACCGGGGTGACCTGGAAACCGGTGCTGCTGTCGAGCGGGGCCAGTTGGCCAAGAATGGTCACCGCCTGGGGCGGGATTGCCACTTCTTCCTGGGCTTCACGTAGGGCGGTAATAATCGCCGACCCGTCTTCGGCATCGGTTTTACCGCCGGGAAACGCCACCTGGCCCGGATGTTTTCGCAAGGAATCGGCGCGCCGGGTGAGCAGCAGCGTGGGCTCAGGTCGGCAGATAATGGGTATCAGTACCGCCGCCGGGCGGACGTTATGCGAAATCTGCGATGCCTGCGGCAGTTGCAGTTGGAAGCGGCTGATAAAAGCCGCCAGCGAGGTAGGGTAACTCGGTGGGTTCACGAAGCGATGACCTCCCCCAGCTGCGGCAAAATGCGGCCGACTTTATCGAAGGTTTCCTGATATTCCGCCTGTTCCTGGCTGTCGGCCACGATACCGCCGCCGGCCGCGCAGTAAATGCGGCCCTTTTCGGTAAACAGCGTGCGGATGGTGATATTGGTGTCCATGGTGCCGCAGGCGCTGATATAGCCGATACTGCCGCAGTAGGCATTGCGCCGCTGTGGTTCCAGCTGTTCGATAATTTCCATCGCCCGTACCTTGGGCGCACCGGTAATGGATCCACCCGGGAAGCATGCGCGCAATAGCTCAGTCGCCGGCGTGTGTTCGGGCAGGATGGCGGTAATGGTACTGACCAGATGATGCACAGCCGGGAAAGGCTCTACCACGAACAACTCGGGAACTTTGACGCTGCCCGGCTCGGCGACGCGGCCGATATCGTTGCGCAGTAGATCGACAATCATCAGGTTTTCCGCGCGATCTTTGGCGGAATTCGCCAACCGTTGCGCCTGTTGCGCATCTTGCTCGGCATCGGCCAGCCGCGGCAGGGTGCCTTTGATAGGTCGGGTCTGGATCTGCCGGTTCTCCAGCCACAAAAAACGCTCGGGCGAAACGCTCAGTACGGCGTTGTCCGGAAGACGTAAAAAAGCAGAGAAGGGGGCGCGATTACTGGCGTTCAGTTGCAGAAAGGCTTGCCATTCATCACCCTGATAATCTGCGGAAAATCGCTGCGCCAGATTGATTTGGTAGCAATCGCCGCTGCGCAAATAATGCTGGATGCGTTGGAATTTTTCGCCGTACTGCTGCCGCGTCATGTTGGCTTGCCAACGGCTGACCAAGGCAAAAGCTTGCCGGGGTTCAGGCTGCTGGCTGCATAGCCACAGCCAGCGCTGTTCAACGTCCTCATAGCTAAGTAACGTCAGCGTCTTCCCGTGGTGATCGGCAATCAGCGCCCAGTCATATATCCCCACCGCCATGTCCGGCAGCGCGATATCCACCTGCGCCAACTGCGGGAGTTTTTCCACCCTGCGACCCAGATCGTAACCGAACAGCCCAAGGGCTCCTCCCTGGAACGGCAAGCCGGCATTCGCTGCCGGCTGCCAGTTTTGCCTTTCCAACTGCTGTTGCAGCAACTGGAAGGGATCTTCCTGTGATTGCTGCTCTTCCGCGCCGTTACAAATTTCTGTGATTTTCCCTCGGGTAGTCAGAGTCACTTTGGGGGCCGCGACCAAAATATCGAAACGGTTATGCGAATGTTCGGCAAAGCCGGAATGCAGCAGCATTGCCCAGGGGTGTTGAGCAAGAGGAGCAAACAGCTCCAGCAGGGTGGTGGGGGTGTAGGATAAAGATTTTAGATTCGGTGCAGTTGCGCTCATGGGCCTCAATAAACCTGACTGACGGGGCGGCTGTTTATGATGGCTATTCTGCCATATTCGCCCGATGGGCGCATGTCCTGGCATGTGTGCGTACAAAGCACAGTTCACATAAACAATGAATCAACAAATTTGCAAATGAAGCATTTTTTGCGACTTCAACTATAATCCAATATGTTAAAAAATGCGTTATCAATTAAAAGCTCGGATATATCCTATCCTTTGGAATCGATTTTTATAAAGTGAACTCCGTAATTGGTTTTATTGCGTTATTACTTTTGATTGAGATCACAAAAAATATCAGGAGAACTTATGTCATCGCCTGATAATACCGGTATCTGAACGATAACTGCCTAAAAAAGAGCACGTTTCGACTAAAACTATAAACAGTAACAAGACGCATTTAGACCCATTTTACCGCCGGGCCACTGCATTCTAATTTAATTGCACCCTGATATTTTTAAAAAATAGAAATATTCATTCGTTACTTTTTGCGAAGAGCTGCCTATGCCCCTAATGCTGAGTGTCATTGTCCCGTTACACAACGTGGGTGAACTGTTTGAGCCGTTTTTGGCCTCGCTGTTAGCCCAACAGGAGCGGCGGCTGGAGGTGATCATCGTCAACGATGGATCCACCGACGGCTCCGGTGATATCGCCCACCGCTATGCTCAACGGTATCCTCATATTACCGTTATTGACCAGCTTAATGCGGGCGTATCCTGTGCGCGCAATGCCGGGTTGGCTGTAGCACGCGGAAAATATGTGGCATTTCCTGACGCCGATGATTTACTGGCGCCGGAAATGTACGCAACCCTGATTGAAATGGCTGAAGAAAATCAATTGGATGTCATGCAGTGCAACGGTGAACGTTATTTCACCGGGCAAGATGAACTGCAACCGATTATTCCGCAAAACCGCTTGGGCGACACTGGCGTTATTAGCGGAGTGAAATGGTTGGAACGTGCGCTAAAATCGAGAAAATTTATTCATGTGGTCTGGCTGGCGGTATATCGCCTTGATTTTATTAAACAGCATCGGTTGTATTTTGAACCGGGTTTGCACCACCAGGATATTCCCTGGACCACCGAGGTGATGTTTAATGCGCAGCGGGTGAAATATCTAAGTAAAACGTTGTATCGCCAACGAGTGCACGATAAATCGATCAGCAACCGTCGTCGAACCGGTCAGGCCAACGTCGAATATCAACGCCATTATATGAAAATAGTGGAGATGCTGGTGGCGCTGAACCAGCGCTATGCGCGGAAAATCAGTATCCGCCCGGCTTTTCACTGGCAGATCACCCGTGAAGCCCTAGGGATCTGTCACAGTATTCGCCGCGAACCCGAACTGGCGGCGCAGTGCCGGATCACCGATGAGTTCTATCAGCGTGGTATCGATCGGGCGATGGCCACCAATGCGCGCGGCCTCAAGCAGAATTGGCACGTCATGCTCTGGTTACACCGCCTGAAACAGTGGCGACATGGCGATCATTGCTCACAACCCGCCGCTGAATAACAGGCGTTGGGATCCGCCGGTTTAAGGGGTATACTCGCCCTCCATTTTACCGGAGAGAAACACATGCTTGCAGGTATGCCGTCGTTAAGCCATCTAGAGCAGCAGGAAGCTGCGGATCGTATCCATCAGCTGATGGAACAAGGCATGAGCAGTGGTGAAGCCATCGCGCGCGTCGCGCAGGAAATCCGCGAAAAACATCAGGGTGACCAGGTCAGCGTGATGTTCGATGACGAAGATGACGATGAAGAGTATCAGGAACGCCCGGAAGACCAGGGTGATGACGACTCGGAAGAAGACGAAAACTATTGATGTTGCAGGGGCCGGCCAGCCGGCCCCAAAGCCTTAACCTTCAATGACCACCGCAGCGGCGGCCTGCTTGGCCGACTCTACCGCCAACTCGATATTTTCAGCTGTCGCCAGCGCGACGCCCATCCGACGTTGACCTTCAATTTCCGGCTTGCCGAACAAACGTAGCTGATTGTGACCGGTCAGTGCTCGATCCAGCCCGCTGAAACGCAGGTCGCTGCTGGTAAGCTGTGGCAGGATCACCGCCGAGGCAGAAGGGCCGAACTGACGGATCGCGCCAATCGGCAGACCGAGGAAGGCACGCACATGCAGCGCAAATTCAGACAGGTCTTGTGAAATCAGGGTCACCATGCCGGTATCGTGCGGGCGCGGTGAAACCTCGCTGAAAATCACTTCATCACCACAGACAAACAGTTCGACGCCGAACAGGCCAAAACCACCCAGCGCCTTCACCACGTTTTCCGCAATTGCCTGCGCGCGGCTGAGCGCCAGTTCGCTCATCTGCTGCGGCTGCCAGGATTCGCGGTAATCCCCGTCTTCCTGACGATGTCCGATCGGTGCGCAGAAATGTACGCCATCGACGGCGCTGATGGTCAGCAGAGTGATTTCAAAATCGAACTTCACCAGGCCTTCGACAATCACCCGCCCCCCGCCGGCACGGCCACCCTGTTGAGCGTAATCCCAGGCGGTTTTCAGCTGTTCCGGGCTGCGGATCAGGCTTTGGCCCTTGCCGGAAGAACTCATGACAGGTTTGATTATGCACGGATAGCCGATTTCGTCGACGGCCTGACGGAAGGCATCTTCACCGTCGGCAAAACGGTAGCTGGAGGTCGGCAGACCGAGGGTTTCTGCCGCCAGGCGACGGATGCCTTCGCGGTTCATGGTCAGGCGCGTCGCTTCTGCGCACGGCACCACGCGGTGCCCTTGCTGCTCCAGCTCAACCAGCATGCCGGTGGCGATAGCTTCAATCTCCGGCACGATATAGTCAGGGCGTTCCTGTTCAATCACGGCTTTCAGTGCGTTGCCGTCCAGCATGTTAATAACGTGGCTGCGATGGGCCACGTGCATGGCCGGGGCGTTGGCGTAACGATCTACGGCAATCACTTCCAGCCCCAAACGCTGGCATTCGATGGCAACTTCTTTACCCAGCTCGCCGGAGCCGAGCAGCATAACGCGGGTGGCGGAGGGGCGCAGGGCGGTTCCAATAGTTAACATAGTCTCGTACCTGGATCTGTGGAGAGTAACGCGGTCTGATTGTGGGCGAGCAGTATATACGAAAACGATTGCGTGTGCAGCCGGCGGCAAACGCGTTGTCGGTTTCTGGATTAAAACCCCGGCTGGCGGCTTTTTTTATGCATGAAATCCGTAATCCTGACTATCTCTGTTATCATCTGCGGTTGATTCGGTGCCGCCGTGGGCGCGCCGCCATTCCATTTGCCATATAAGAGTTATCGCCGTGAGCACAGTTTCTTTTTCTTCCCTGCCGCTGCCAGCCGAACAGTTGGCCAACCTCAACGAACTGGGGTATGCCGAAATGACACCGGTGCAGGCTGCTGCACTGCCCGCCATCCTGAAAGGGCAGGACGTACGTGCCAAAGCAAAAACCGGCAGCGGTAAAACGGCGGCGTTCGGCATTGGCCTGCTGGACAAAATCAACGTTTCCCAAGTGGCGGCCCAGGCGCTGATCCTGTGCCCGACGCGTGAGCTGGCGGATCAGGTCAGTAAGGAATTGCGTCGTCTGGCGCGCTTCACCCAGAACATCAAAATTCTGACCCTGTGCGGGGGCCAACCGATGGGGCCACAGCTCGATTCGCTGGTGCATGCGCCGCATATCGTGGTGGGTACGCCGGGGCGTATTCAGGAACACCTGCGCAAGAAAACGCTGGTGTTGGATGAGCTGAAAGTGCTGGTGCTGGACGAAGCCGATCGCATGTTGGATATGGGCTTTGCCGACGATATCGACGATGTGATCAGTTACACGCCGCCGCAACGTCAGACGCTGCTGTTCTCCGCAACCTATCCGAGCGGGATCGAACGTATCAGCGCTCGCGTGCAGCGCGATCCGTTGAATGTGGAAGTGGACGACGGTGAAGAGCAAACCACCATCGAACAACGTTTCTACGAAACGACCCGCGATCAACGCCCGGCGGTATTGGTGTCGGCGATCCGTCATTACCAACCTTCTTCTTGCGTGGTGTTCTGCAACACCAAACGCGATTGCCAGAGCGTGTATGAAGCGCTGGAAGCGCGCGGCATTAATGTCCTGGCGCTGCATGGCGATCTGGAACAGCGCGATCGCGACCAGGTGCTGGTGCGTTTTGCCAACCGCAGCTGCCGTGTGCTGGTGGCGACTGACGTTGCTGCGCGCGGTCTGGATATTAAAGAGCTGGAGTTGGTGGTCAACTACGAGCTGGCGTTCGATCCGGAAGTGCACGTGCACCGCATAGGTCGTACCGGCCGTGCCGGTTTGAGCGGCCTGGCGATCAGCCTGTGTACGCCACAAGAAATGACGCGCGCGCATGCGATTGAAGAGTATCTGCAGATCAGAGTTAACTGGGCCCCGGTATCCGAGTTAAGCGGTGCAGGAAATACCACGCTGGAAGCCGAAATGGTCACCCTGTGCATCGACGGCGGGCGTAAAGCCAAAATCCGCCCCGGCGATATTCTCGGCGCACTGACCGGCGAGGCTGGGTTGACGGCGGCAGAAGTCGGTAAAATCGACATGTTCCCGGTACATGCCTACGTGGCGATCCGCAAGGCCAGCGCGCGCAAGGCACTGCAGCAGCTGCAGCAAGGCAAAATCAAGGGTAAGAACTGCAAGGTGCGGTTGTTGAAATAAGTCGCGTCAGGGGTGCGCTTGCATCCCTGCGTAAAATCACCTTATACTGTATATAAATACAGTATTCTAACCTTTGAGGAATGCACACATGGCGGTTGAAGTTAAATATGTGGTGGTGAGAAACGGTGAGGAAAAGATGACTTTCGCGACCAAGAAAGAAGCCGACGCTTACGACAAAATGCTGGATCTGGCCGACAGCCTCGGTGAGTGGCTGCAGCAGGCTCCGCTTGAGCTGGATGACGAACAGCGAGAAGGCCTGAGCTTCTTCCTGGCGGAAAACAAAGACGTTCTGGGGCAGATTTTGCGCGGAGCGACACCGACTGAAACACCGAAGAAAACGGCCAAAGTGAAATCGGAAAAACCTGCTGCTACCTCAAAAGAGGGATCTGCGTCAGAAAAGCAGGCAGCATAATGACTTATGTTGCGGTAATGTGATGAAAAAGGATCTAGAATGAGCCGTGAAATAACTTTCTTCACTCGCTTTGAGCAAGACATTTTGGCCGGGCGCAAGACCATCACCATCCGGGACGTCAGTGAGTCTCACTTTCAACCCGGTGAGGTTTTACGCGTTAGCCGCAATGAAGACGGTGTTTTCTTCTGCATGATTGAAGTGTTGTCGGTTACGCCGGTGCGTTTGGATGCGTTAACCGAGCAGCACGCCCAGCAAGAAAACATGTCGCTCAGCGAACTGAAGCAGGTGATCAAGGAAATCTATCCGGGGCTCGATGAGCTGTTTGTCATCACCTTCGTCAAACGCTGATCTTTTGCCAGACCAGTTGTGAGCCAAGGGCTGGCGCCCGCGGATAGCGTAAATCACAACTGGAGGGAATATGAAAGCAACGGGACTGAGTTTGGCCGTAGCACTGTTGGCCACGGTAGGTTTTACCACCACGGTGCAGGCGCAGGAGCAACGTAGTGCAAAAGTGGCGCAGTGTGCAGGGTTACAACCGGCAGACGTCGCCGCTCAGGTGAAACGCGATTACCTGCAGAACCGCATCACGCGCTGGGAATCGGATAAAAAACTGTTGGGGACGGCCACCCCGATAGCCTGGATCAGTCCGGAGGCGATTACCGGCAAGGACGCGGTATGGCAGGTGCCGTTAACGGTACGCGGCACCAAAATGGATAAAACCTACAATGTCACCCTCGACTGCAACGCCGGTAAAATCACCTACAGCGAACCACAATAATTTCACCGTTTTCCGGCGCATTAACGTCTGAAAAATATCTAGCCCGCCTTAACAGCGGGCTTTTTGTTTTTGAGCGTCAGTATCAGTCCGTAAACGGAATAACCAGTTCACCTGGCTTCACTTCCAACCCTTTAGCCAACTTCTTGGCCATGGCTTCCGTTTTACTGTTATCCGGGTTCAGCACATAGGCCGGTTTTTGGTCGAAATAGGATTTCAGCGACTGATTCAGGTAAGGGGTCAGGGCCTTCATCACCGTCTGCATTTTCTCCGGCTGCACGCTGTAGTCGGTCAACTCCATGTCTTTGAGGAACACCGCGCCTTGCTCACGGTCATACACCGGTTGCGCCTTCAGCGTCAGCTTCAGGTCCGCAGTCTGCGGGCCGAGAATGGAGGTGATGTTCACTTTCGCATCGCCGGAAAGGGTAACCTTGCCCGGTTCGCTTCGCCCAATTTGGCTCTGTAACTGAGTCAGCACGATATTGGCGTCCAACAGCCCCGGCACGCCGATCTGCTTCTGGTAATCGTTGTGCTTTTGCAGGTAATCATTCACTTCCTGCTCGCTGAGCGTGTACTGGGTCAGCTGATTGCAGCCGACTAATGCGCCGGCGAACAGCAGGGCGGCTGCGCCCATCAGGATCTTTTTCATTTGTGCCTCATAGCTACTGCCAACGAAAATGCTGCAGATAATTGATTTATCATTATAAACGCTCGCTGACTGCGAAGGAAACCGTTGATGTCAGCAAACAGGGGGATAGTGCGCGCGAAATGCCTGGCTACCTATCGGATAACGCTGAAACTGTTCAGCGCCGCAGTCGCAGCACCAGCAGCAAGACGCCGCCCAGGCAAGCGAGGGCTCCCAGCGCCGGAAACAGCGGAATGCCCCACAACCGCAGCGAGGAGTGCATCAGATAAGGGGCCAGGCCCAGTGCGAAGGCGGCGGTGACAATGGCGATGGCCAGGGTGAGGGCAGCCCGTTCCAGCGCCTTGCTCAACTGATCGATGTTTTTGACGTTAATATCGGCGCTGATTTTCCCGCCTTTGAGGCGGCGCATCAGCAGGCGTAAGGTTTGCGGCAGCTCTTCACTGGCATCCAGTGCCTCACCGCCCAACGCCAGCATGCGCCGACGCACCGCCTCCGGGGTATAACGCTGCAGCATCACCTGTTGCAGCATAGGTTTCAGGGTGGCGATGATATCGAAATGGGGATCCAGCCGATGCAGCACGCCGTCGGCCGTGATTAACGCCTTGAACAGCAACACCAGGTCCGGCGGCAGTGCCAACTGATGTTCACGTACCATCACCAACAAATCGGTCAGCGCCTTGCCCAGCGTGAGAGTGGAGGAAGACTGCTTATCGAGAAAGTTTTGCGCCGCCAGCTCCAAATCCAACAGATCCAAAGGATCGCTGTCCGACCAGGCGATCAAGGTGTTGACGATGCCAGCGGATTCTCGCTCGGCGATGGCCTGCAGCAACAGCAGCAATTGATTACGTCGCCGTTCGGAAAGCTGGCCGACCATACCGAAATCGATAAAACCGACGCGATTATCCGCTAACGCCATTACGTTACCCGGATGAGGATCGGCATGATAAAGACGGTGCTCCAGCACCATTTTCATAAAGGCCTGTGCGCCATGTCTTGCGAGCAAGGGGCCATCTAATCCTGCCGCTGCCAGTTGCTGTGGATTTTCCGGTGCGATACCCGGCAGAAATTCCTGTACCAGCAGGCGTTGGGACGACCATTGCCAGTAAATCTTGGGGATGACCACATTGGGCTGCTGGGCAAACTGTTGGGCGACCCGTTCGCAGTTGTTGCCCTCGTGAGTCAGGTCCAGTTCATGAGTCAGCGCGGTTGCCAGGGCTCTGACCATCTGCCGCGGACGATAACGGGCCAGCGCCGGGCTCTGTTGCTCCACGGTTTCCGCCAGATAGGTCAGCAGGCGCAGGTCGGCCTGAATGGTTTTGGCCAGGCCGGGACGTAACACCTTGATCACTACCGCTTCGCCGCTGTGCAGGCGGGCGCGGTAGATCTGTGCCATCGAAGCAGCGGCCAGCGGCGTTTCGTCAAATTCGGCGAACAGACTGTGCGGATCACCCTTCAAGTCTGCCCGCATCTGCGGTGCCAGTTGCTCCCACGAAAGGGTGCTTGCCTGGCTGTGCAGACGGTCAAGTTCGTCGGTCCAGCTTGAGTCCAACAGATCTGAACGGGTCGCCAGGATCTGGCCGAATTTGACAAAGGTCGGCCCCAAGGCTTCCAGCGCCGCACGCAGACGCTGCGGCAACGTTTGGCCGTCTTGCTGCTCGCTGCCGCCATCACCACCGCTCAACAGGCTGCTCAGCCCCAGCAGACGAATCACATCCTGCAATCCATAACGGATCAGCACGGCGGAGATTTCTTTCAGCCTTGCCCGATCGCGGGCAGTGACCAGCACCATTTTCAACATTTGCGCGCTATATCCTTATCGCGGAGCTACTGTTCCATATCGAACAGCAGTGGGACGTCACTGCGTTGCGCCATACGGTTGCGATAGGCTTCCACGTTTTCCGGCAGCGTCAGTCCGGCGACGATCGACAGCGATCGCAACAAGGGGAACAGATGGATATCGTCTTCCGACAGCGAGCCATTCACCGCGTCTGCAGAGACGACGAGGCCGGAAAGGGTCTGCAGGTCGCCCTCCAGTTGGGCAATCAGATCGGCGCTGTCGGCAAGGTGCTCGGAAAAATCCCCAATTGAGGCCTGCTTTTTGTCGCTAAAGTACTGGCGTGCACTGTCAGTGGCGAACTCTTCGAAGTCGGCATTGGCAAAGCGCGGCAGCAGTAGATTGATGCTGTAACCTCCGACCCGTTGCAGCCAGTCGGCGATCGCCGGGTTGGTTTTACCGGTCAGCAGTGGCTTGCCGTCGAGGTTATCAACGTAGTGCACGATATCCATGCTTTCCGGAAGATAGCTGCCGTCATCCTTTTGTAAAATCGGCGCCATTTTTTTGCCAATCATGCCGACAGGCGTCGCTTCATCGTCGTTGAGCAGGGTGACCAGGCGGACGGGCAGTTTTTTCAGGCCGAAAATCATGCGGGCTTTAACGCAGAATGGGCAATGATCGTAGATAAACAGTTTCATGCTTGCTCCGGTTGTCAGGTTTTAACAGCAATAGTTATCACAGCATACTGAGGCTGTCGCGAAAAGTTCTTGCTGGAAGGTGCGTAATTGTTGTCTGGCCCGTACAGACTGTGCGGGCCAAAGCAGGGATTATTTTTTTGTCGGAACGGAATTGATCACTTCTATCAAATGCATGCGTGCTTCTTCCAAATCGATTTTATCACGCTCATTGCTGGCGTTGACTATCTGCAGCTGTTTGATGATGTCGCTCTTTAAAGCGGCATTGTCAGCGATGACGTGGGCCAGCGCTTTTTCCACCAATGTTGAGCGCGCGTAGATCATGCGCAGGTTCAGTACCATGTGTTCCAACAGCTGCGGTAATTTGTCTTCGTCACTCATCGCCAACTTCTCCCGTTTATGTTTTTACTATCAGGATAGCAGCTGTGGGTAATTCGGCTGATTTTCTGGCAACTTAGAGAAAAATCTCAGCCGCCGGGCAGCACCTCCGATGCGATGCTGCGCGGATTGAACTGCCAATAAAGGGCGAACAGGGTTATCAGCCCCACGATGCCCAGCAGTATCCAGGGCAGTTCCGGCATGCCTACCGCATGGCCGGTGTCGTACATCCAACCGCCGCCGGTGTAACCCACAGCGCCGCCCAGCGCCAGACCAAGCCGGCTGAATCCCATATAACTGCCGCGTGCGCGTGGATCCGCCAGCGAAGCGCTGAGGGTTTCACGCGCCGGTTCGGCGATGATGGAGCCGAGATAGAAGCAGCAAATCAGGGTAAATACGCCCTGAAGGCTAGTGGCCAGCCCGACCGGGATCAGGCTGAGGGTCATCAGCAACAGCCCGGCCATCAGGCGTTGCTCCAGGCGAAAGCGTTTTTCGCTCCAGCGCGCCAGCGGGTAGAGCAGCGACAATGACAGCGCGGCCTCAATGGCATACATCCATTTCACCGCCGCCGGTGAGCCAGCGATTTCATTGACCACGATCGGCAGCATCAACATCACCTGTACCGACAACATGTAGTAACCGGTCAGGGTCAGCACATAGGTCAGGAAACGGCGATCTCGCAGTACGCGCATCATGCCTTCTTTCATGGGGGCGCGAACGGTAGAAATTCGGTATGCCGGCAGCAGCCAGACGTTCCAACCCGCCGCCAACACGAAAATACCCGCGCCGACCCAGCAGACAAAGTGGAAATCATATTGCAGCAGCCAACTGCCGATCAGGGCGCCGATGACCGCCCCGGCGCTGTCTTGCATCATCAGCAGCGAGTAAAAACGGCCGCGCTCGTGCGGGCGGGTAAGCTTAATCACCAATGCGGTACGCGGCGGGTCAAACAGCGTGCCGCCGAGGGCGGAAAGGGCACAGGAGAACCACAGTATCCAGGGTTGGTCGGCCATCGCCATGGTGGCGAAGCCTGCTGCGCGCATCAGCATGCCGGTGACAATCATCGGTTTGGCGCCGAATCGGTCGGCTATTGCGCCGCCGAAGATCCCCAGGCCTTGCTGGATTAACTGCCGTAACCCCAGCGCTGCGCCGACCACCACCGCCGCCCAGCCAAGCTGATCGACAAAGCGAATCGAAATAAGCGGGAAGACCACAAAAAAGCCTAAAACCACCAACAGATTATCGAGTAATAGAAAATATTTACCCAAGCTCCGAGCTTGCGATACCAGAGACATGCTTCACCACGAGCAATTAAGAGGGAGAGGAGTGCGACCGCTCTAGTGTGTACCCAATCCCGTATTGCCGATAGGGGCGGGATAGATAATATTTTTTTATCGTCAATACGTTACCTGCGCGGCAAAACAACACGAAAATAGTCCTAAAATGACTAATCGCTTATTTACTGAGCTGCCGGGGTTTTACCTCCGGGGCAGGCTGCGGTTATATTAAATGAGGGTAAGTGCGGTTCTGCGCCGAGGATTGAGAAATAGTGGCTCAGAATAGGTTCGTCGCCGGATTATTGTCCAAACGTGCGCCCAATAAATACTTCTTATCGAACCGTTCTGACCGCGGGGGAAATGATGTTTGGCTACCGCTCTGCATCACCAAAAGTACGCCTGACCACCGATCGGCTGGTTGTCCGTTTAGTTCATGAACGCGATGCTTACCGGCTGGCGGAATACTATGCCGAAAACCGAAGCTTCCTTAAGCCCTGGGAACCGGTTCGGGATGAAAGCCATTGTTATCCTTCCGGCTGGCAGGCGCGGCTGGGGATGATCACCGAAATGCAAAAGCAGGGCAGTGCCTACTATTTTATCCTGCTCGATCCGGAAGAAAATGAGGTGCGCGGCGTGGCCAACTTCAGCAATGTGCTGCGTGGCTCATTCCATGCCTGTTTCCTCGGGTATTCACTGGCCGAGAAATGGCAGGGCCAGGGGTTGATGTTTGAAGCGCTGCAGTCCGCCATCCGCTATATGCTGCGTCAGCAGCGTATGCACCGCATCATGGCCAACTATATGCCGCACAATCAGCGCAGCGGCGCGTTGCTGACCCGCCTGGGATTCGAACGTGAAGGCTATGCCAAGGACTATCTGCTGATCGACGGGCAGTGGCAGGATCACGTACTGACGGCTTTAACCAATAAAGAATGGCTACCGCCACGCTGAGGCAAAATAATGAAATACGAATTAAGCGCCAAAGAGGCCAGGGTGATTGGCTGCCTGCTGGAAAAGCAGGTCACCACCCCGGACCAGTATCCCCTTTCCCTCAACGCCATCGCTCTGGCCTGTAATCAGAAAACCAACCGCGAACCGGTGATGGATCTTGCTGAAAACGAAGTCCAGCAGGTGCTGGATCTGCTGTTAAAGAAACACTTTCTGCGCACCCTAAGCGGTTTCGGCAATCGGGTGGTCAAATATGAACAGCGTTTTTGCAATTCAGAGTTTGGTCAGCTCAAGCTGAGCGCCGCTGAATTGGCGGTGATCGCCACTTTACTGCTGCGTGGCGCGCAAACCCCTGGGGAATTGCGCACCCGAACCAACCGCATGCATGAATTTAATGATGTTACCGAAGTGGAGCAGGTGCTGGCGCAGCTGAGTGCGCGTGAGGATGGCCCCTTTGTGGTGCGGCTGGCGCGGGAGCCGGGCAAGCGTGAAAGTCGATTTATGCATTTGTTCAGCGGCCAGATTGACGAGGCTCCTGCGGAAGCATCGCCGGCCAATGACAGCGATTTGCACGAGCGCGTGAATGCGCTGGAAAACGAAGTGGCGCAGCTTAAACAGCAGGTGCAGGCGTTATTGGAGCGGGGATCGCATGAATAAATTACGCGTTGGCGTGGTGGGGTTGGGCGGTATCGCGCAAAAGGCTTATCTGCCGATCCTCAGCCAGGCGGCAGACTGGACGTTAGTCGGCGGTTTCTCTCCGAATCAGCAAAAGGCACAGCCCATTTGCGACAGCTATCGCATGGCCTGTTTTTCGAGGCTCGACAGCCTGGCGCAGCAGTGTGACGCAGTGTTCGTTCACAGCAGCACCGCCAGCCATTTTCAGGTGATTGGCGAGTTGTTGCGATATGGCGTTCACGTTTATGTCGACAAACCGTTGGCGGAGAACGTGGAGCAGGGCGAACAGCTACTGGCCCTGGCTGAAAAACAGGGCAAGGCGCTGATGGTCGGGTTTAACCGTCGCTTTGCACCGCTGTACCGTCAGTTGAAGCAGGACATGCAGCAACCGGCGTCGATTCGCATGGATAAGCACCGTGCCGACAGCGTCGGACCTAACGATGCGCGCTTTACCCTGTTGGACGATTATCTGCACGTGGTGGACACCGCACTGTGGTTGGGTGGAAACGCAGGGCAATTGCTCAGCGGCAGCCTGCGGACTAACGATGCCGGTGAGTTGGTTTATGCCGAACATCATTTTGAATGCGGAGAAACGCTGGTGACCACCAGCATGCATCGTCGGGCTGGCAGCCAGCGTGAAAGCGTTCAGGCGGTGACGGACGGCGCGGTTTATCAGTTGAACGATATGCGTCAGTGGCTGCGGGAAGACTCGCAGGGCGTGCTGGAACAACCTGCTCCCGGCTGGCAAACCACGCTGGCACAGCGCGGTTTTGACGGCGCGATCCGCCATTTCCTGGCCTCCGTCAGTAACCAAACGCTGCCGGACACCGCCGGAGAGCAGGCAATCGCAGCCCAGCGGGTGATTGAACGCCTGTTGCGAGATGCCAATTTGTAACATAACTCCATGTAACATATGAGAGTAGCTATTCTGCGACGTAAGGGTAAACTTAGCCGATAGTTTTACTGACGCCTGCTGATGCAGGCGTCGACATTTACAGGGCACATCAGAAAAACCACATGAACCTACTAAAATCACTGGCAGCCGTCAGCTCTATGACGATGTTTTCACGGGTGCTGGGCTTTGCCCGTGACGCCATCGTGGCGCGGGTATTTGGTGCCGGTATGGCAACGGACGCCTTCTTCGTGGCGTTCAAACTGCCTAACCTGCTGCGGCGCATCTTTGCCGAAGGGGCCTTTTCGCAAGCCTTTGTCCCGATCCTGGCCGAATACAAAAGCCAGCAGGGAGAAGAGGCCACGCGTACCTTTATCGCTTACGTTTCCGGACTGCTGACGCTGGTGTTGGCCGTGGTGACGGTGTTGGGGATGCTGGCCGCCCCATGGGTGATTTACATTACCGCGCCGGGCTTTGTCGATTCACCGGACAAATTCGCGTTGACCTCGTCACTGCTGCGGGTGACCTTTCCGTATATTCTGCTGATCTCGCTGGCGTCATTGGTGGGGTCAATCCTCAATACCTGGAACCGTTTTTCGATCCCGGCGTTTGCGCCGACGTTGCTTAACGTCAGCATGATTGGCTTTGCGCTGTTTGCCGCACCTTACTTCAACCCACCGGTGATGGCGCTGGCCTGGGCGGTCGTCGTGGGCGGCGTGCTGCAGTTGGGTTATCAGCTCCCGCATCTGAAGAAGATCGGCATGCTGGTGCTGCCGCGCCTCAAGCTGGGCGACGCCGGCGTATGGCGAGTGATGCGTCAGATGGGTCCGGCCATTTTCGGCGTCTCGGTCAGCCAGATCTCACTGATCATCAATACCATTTTCGCCTCTTTCCTGGTCTCCGGATCGGTGTCCTGGATGTACTATGCCGACCGCCTGATGGAGTTTCCCTCCGGCGTGCTGGGCGTAGCGCTGGGAACCATCCTGTTGCCGTCGCTGGCGAAAAGTTTTTCCAGCGGCAACCACGATGAATATTCGCGTTTGATGGATTGGGGGCTGCGCCTGTGCTTCCTGCTGGCGTTGCCGAGCGCCATCGCTCTGGGCATTTTGGCCAAACCGCTGACCGTCTCTTTGTTCCAGTACGGCAAGTTCAACGCCTTCGATGCCGCCATGACCCAGCGTGCGCTGGTGGCCTATTCGGTAGGGCTGATGGGGCTGATCGTCGTGAAGGTGCTGGCGCCGGGGTTCTATTCGCGTCAGGATATTAAAACGCCGGTTAAGATTGCCATTATCACGCTGATTTTAACCCAGGTGATGAACCTGATGTTTATCGGTCCGTTAAAGCATGCCGGGCTTTCGCTGTCGATTGGTCTGGGAGCCTGCATTAACGCTTCGCTGCTGTATTGGCAGTTGCGCAAGCAGAGGATTTTCCACCCGCAGCCGGGTTGGGCGTTATTTCTGACCAAGCTGGTGATTGCGGTGATCGTGATGTCGGTGGTGCTGGTTGGCGTAATGTGGCTGATGCCGGCCTGGGATCAGGGGAATATGTTGGCTCGGTTGCTGCGTTTGGCAGTGGTAGTGGTTGCTGGCGTGGTGGCTTACTTTGGCGTATTGGCCGGGTTGGGCTTCCGTCCGCGTGATTTCGCCCGGCGGGTGGCCTAAACGGTTTTTGCCGCCGTCAGAGCATAAAAAAGGGTCGCCTCGGCGACCCTTTCTCGTTTTAAGCCAGCGGCTTACATACGCTCGACGGTTTCGATACCCAGCGTATCCAGACCGATTTTCAGCGTTTTGGCGGTTAACAGTGCCAGTTTCAGGCGGCTCTGACGTGCTTCTTCGCTGTCTGCATTCAGGATCTGGCAGTGCTCGTAGAAGCCGGAGAACAGGCCCGCAAGATCGTACAGGTAGCTACACATCACGTGCGGAGTACCCTCGCGCGCCACGGTGGTGATCACTTCTTCAAACTGCAACAGGCGGGTCGCCAGCGCAATCTCGCGCTCTTCGGTCATCACCAGCGGCAGGGTCAGATTGCTTTCGTCGACACCGGCACGTTTGAATACGGAGGCCACGCGGGTATAAGCATACTGCATATAAGGCGCGGTATTGCCTTCAAACGCCAGCATGTTGTCCCAGTCGAAGATATAGTCGGTGGTACGACTTTTTGACAGGTCGGCGTATTTTACCGCCCCGATGCCCACGGCGTTAGCCAGATTCTGCATCTCTTCTGCCGGCATGTCCGGGTTTTTCTCGGCGATCAGTTTGCCTGCACGATCAACCGCTTCATCCAGCAGATCGGACAATTTCACCGTGCCGCCTGAACGGGTTTTGAACGGCTTGCCGTCTTTACCCAGCATCATGCCGAACATGTGGTGCTCCAGCGAGAGGCTGTCCGGGATATAACCGGCTTTGCGCACGATGGTCCAGGCCTGCATTAAATGCTGATGCTGACGGGAGTCGATGTAATAGAGCACGCGATCGGCACCCAGCGTTTCATAACGGTATTTTGCGCAGGCGATGTCGGTGGTGGTGTACAGGTAGCCGCCATCTTTTTTCTGGATGATGACGCCCATAGGTTCGCCGTCTTTATTCTTGTATTCGTCGAGGAATACCACGGTGGCGCCTTCGCTTTCCACCGCCAGCCCCTTGGCCTTGAGATCGGCCACGATACCCGGCAGCATCGCGTTGTACAGGCTTTCACCCATTACGTCGTCTTCGGTGAGTGTGACGTTCAGACGGTTATAGGTCAGCTGGTTTTGTGCCATGGTGATGTCGACCAGCTTGCGCCACATCTTCAGGCAGTATTGATCGCCGCCTTGCAGTTTTACCACGTAGGCACGGGCGCGTTCGGCGAACTCGGCGTCCTCATCATAGTGTTTCTTTGCTTCACGATAGAACTGTTCCAGATCGGACAGGCCCATATCGCTGGCGTTTTCGTTCTGCATTTTTTCCAGATAGGCAATCAGCATGCCGAACTGGGTGCCCCAGTCGCCAACGTGGTTGGCGCGGATCACTTTATGCCCCAGGAACTCCTGAGTACGTGCCGCAGCGTCACCGATAATGGTGGAGCGCAGGTGGCCGACGTGCATTTCTTTCGCCACGTTGGGCGCCGAGTAGTCAATCACGATGGTTTGCGGTTTGACGGGGGCAATACCCAGTTTTGGCGCGCCAAGCACCAAATCAGTTTGCTGCGCGACCCAGTCGCTGTTCAGGAAGATATTGATAAAGCCGGGACCGGCGATTTCCACTTTGCTGGCGACGTCGCCGAGATCAAGCAGTTGCACCACTTTTTCTGCCAACTGGCGTGGCGGCATGCCGAGTTTCTTGGCAACGGACATCACGCCATTGGCCTGATAGTCGCCAAACTGCGCTTTTGCGGATTGACGGACCTGCGCTTCGCAATCGGCTGGCGCGCCTGCGGCAATCAGCGCCTGGCTGACTTTATCTGAAAGAAGAACCTGAATATTCACCGGGTTACCTTAATGACGAACGAGGGGCCGTATGCCATGCCCCTGCGGGATTCAAAGGTGGTTTTACTGGCCTTGCGTCAACACGCCGACCCACCACAAAACAGCCTGTAATTGTAACCGATCTGATGGGGCACGTCAGCAGTTGGCTCGGGGGAAGGTGAAAGTCGGCGTGATAAGGCATTGCGTTGTGTCTGGCCCACCAAGGGGCGAAGAGGATGGGTCACGAAGCGGATAATTCAGACGAGCAAAAAGAATAGGCTGATGGAAAAATCAAATAGCAAACTCAGTGTTTTTTGTTTCTGCGCCCAGCGTCCAGCGTATTATTACGACGCGATTTGAAGTGACGGTATATCGCATAGGCAGCAATAATCACTAATAACAGGGATATTATTAAAAGGAACATAATGGATAGTCTCTGGGTCAATTTTCACTAAAGTAGCCCAATTGATATTTTCACGCAATTACCCACGAAGCGTTTAGGAGGATTCTCATGCTTGATATAAAGTAAATCATTTTAAAACAGTATGTTAATTATGCTGTATCTTAGTGGTATTATTTTCATGGTCTTTTTTCTACGCTGGCGTTAACTATTTTTTAAGCATATATGAATGCCGAAATAGGAGAATTATCAGGCTTAATAAGTTAGTAGCATTCTCAATCCATCAGTCATAAGAAAAAGCTATAAACTTATGCGTTAACTTTCATCTGAAATTGGATTCTGGCGGGTGTCAATTGGTGCGGTAATAGCGTCTGCGTTAATATTTATTACGTACTTTGGAAGGGCTTCGCGGGAGGGGGCGCACCCTTTTGCACATTGCGGTTAAAAATTTCAGTTTCCTGAACCGGCCGGGTGGATAGCAACGTCTCAGGCGTGTAAATTACCCCCCTGAAAACCGCTTTTGTTGTTTCGAGGACCCTATGACTAGCTTCCCGGCCATTGCCGAACTTCACGATTTAGCGCTGGATCTGCCGCGTTTTGAGCGGGCGCTGAGCCAGTTTGCCGAAAAACTGTGTCTGGATCTGTCCCAGTTCACGGCAGACCACGTTTCGCTGCGTTGCCATCAAAACACTACCGCTGAACGCTGGCGACTGGGGTTACAGCAGTGTGGTTCACTGCTGTCAGAGGCGATGATTAATGGCCGTCCGATTTGCCTGTTTGATCTCCAGCAACCGCTCAAGATGGGACCTTGGCTGATCGACTGCGTGGAGCTGCCTTATCCCGGTGACAAGCGCTACCCGCACGAAGGTTGGGAACACGTAGAGTTGGTGCTTAGCGGCGAACCGGCCACGCTTTATGCGCGTGCGTTGGCCCACTTGCCGGATGAAGCGCTGCTGGCGCCGGGCATCAAACTGAAACAAAGTTCACCTAAAGGGGAAGGCGAACGTTTGCCGAACCCAACGCTGGCGATCACCGACGGCACCGTGACGATCAAATTCCATCCTTATTCCATCAGAGATATTGTCGCCAGCGAACAGGGTTAATTGGGCTGCAGCGAGCGGGTGGCCAGCTGCATGCGGTCTAGCGCCTGGCTGAGCAGTTCGCGCCGACAACCAAAATTCAACCGGACAAAGCGCCGGTTGCCAAAATCCAGACCCGGGCTTAACCCTACGCCGGCCTGCTCAAAGAAGGCGTGCGGGTTATCGACCGGCAGCTGGCTGCAATCAATCCAGGCCAGATAGGTGGCTTCGACAGGCTGCAACGTCAGGCCGGGCATGGCATTAATACGTTCGGTCACCCAATCACGGTTGGCGCGCAGATAGATCAACAACGCGTCCAGCCACTCTTGCCCATGTTGGTAAGCGGCCTGTGCGGCAACCAATGCGAGCACGTCCACCTCCGGCACAATGCCGCTGCGCGCCCGGACCAGCTTCTTGCGCAGCTCCGGGTTGGGAATAATCGCCATTGAGGCACCGAGACCGGCGATATTGAAAGTTTTCGACGGCGACATCAGCGTGACGCTGCGCTGGGCGGCATCCTCATTCAACGTGGCGAAGGGGATGTGTTCACAACCCGGTTCAAGCAACAGGTCGCAATGAATTTCATCCGAACAAACAACCAGATTATGGTTTTTGGCAAACTGATGCTGTTGCAACAGTTCCTGCCTGCGGTAGACGGTGCCGCCCGGGTTTTGCGGGTTGCACAGCATCAATAATCTCTCTGCACCGCTGAGTTGCGCTTCGACAGCGCTGAAATCCAATAGCCAGCGCCGGTCCTGCAGCACCAACGGCACCGGTAGCTGCGTGCGGCCGGCAAATTTCGCTGCTTTGCGAAACGGTGGATAGATAAGTGAGGGAGCCAGCGTGCCTTCTCCCTCGGCGGTAAAAGCCCGCACGCATAAATTCAGGCCGCAAACCAGGCCAGGCAGGAAAACCAGCCATTCGGGATTGATACGCCAGCCGTAGCGCTCTAGCATACGGTGGGTAAAAACCTCAATCAGCTCAGGGGAGGGATGACCGTAGCCGAACACGGCATGCGCAACGCGCTGCTGCAAGGCATCGATAATCGCCGGCGGTGACGGGAAGTCGGTATCGGCGACCCAGAGCGGAATAATGTCGCGTCCACGATATTTATCCCACTTAACGCTGTCACTGTGACTGCGGTCTACCCACAGATCAAAATTGAATGCCATAGTTATTACCCTGAGCTGGCTTATGGTTACTATGAGCCTACGTGAGAAATTGAAAAATTAACAATGGCCGTCGCAAGTTAGCCGTCATCTGGGGGGGACAATGATTAAACTGGAAGTTTGCTGCTATAGCGTCGATTGTGCGCTGACGGCCGAGCGGGCAGGAGCCGATCGCATAGAACTGTGCGCCAGCCAAAGTGAGGGAGGTTTGACACCGAGCTACGGTTCTTTACGCCTGGCGCGCGACAGAGTCAGCGTGCCGGTGCATCCTATTGTTCGTCCGCGCGGCGGGGATTTTTGCTACGGCGCGGTGGATTTTGACGTGATTAAGCATGATATCGCCCAGATCCGCGATATGGGCTTTGCCGGTGTGGTGGTGGGCATGCTGGATGAAGAAGGGCATATCGATCTGCCGCGCATGCAAGAAGTGATGCGTTTGAGCGGTAATATGGCGGTGACGTTCCACCGTGCTTTCGACATGTGCCAAAATCCGCTGGTGGCGCTCGATCAACTGACCCAGTTGGGCGTGGCGAGAATACTCACCTCGGGCCAGCAGCAAAATGCGGAATTGGGGTTGCCCTTGCTGCGCGACCTGGTGCAGGCCAGCCAGGGGCCGGTCATTATGGCCGGTGCCGGCGTACGGCTCAGCAACCTGCACAAGTTTGTCGATATCGGTATTCAGGAGCTGCACAGCTCCTCCGGTCATGCGGTGCCTTCGACCATGCGCTATCGCAAAGCCGGTGTCACCATGTGTTCAGACAGTGAGTTTGACGAGTTCAGCCACTATTGCGTAGACGGCGACATGGTAGAAGCGATGAAAAGCTCGCTGGCCCTGGTTGATCCTTTCGCGCAAAGCGCCTAAAGCGCATTGCTAACCCGCAAGCCCCGGTTTTCCTACCGGGGCTTTTTTATTTCCCCCCACGGCCTTGTCCTGCCAGTGCTGGCACTGATGGCGTCCAATGACAGCACCACAATAAGTGCAATAACCTCTGTCGTCAGCCAGCTCGTATGGTTGGATAAAACACAGGGATTTGTACGGTTATGGAGGAGTCATGAAGTGTTATTTGATTTTGTTGTTGATGACCTGTCTTGCATTGTCCGGCTGCGTCGCAGCTTATTACCGCTAAGGAGAGTGGCATGCGTTATCTGATGATTTTATCGCTGATTTGTTGTTTAAGCGCCTGTGCCTCTTTGTATTACAGGTGAATAAAGATGAGACAACTAACCGCTATTGCATTGCTGATGCTGACAGGCTGCGTGTCGGTGTATGGGCCGACAAAAACCGGTAATCAACCCGCCGAGGGCACGACAGGTGATGCATCCGTTCCCCCTGCAGCCGATGACGGCAGCCTGATCGGCAACAGAAAGCCGGATGAGCTGTTCACGCGAACCCTCGCCATTTTAAGCGCGAAAGGGATAACCCCGACGTTGGCCGACAGTCGCCTTGGCGTTATCGGGGCTGCCGGGAGCGAATCCGAACTGGCGGGGCTTTATCTGGATTGTACCGACCAGGCGACCCCGTCGAATCTGACGGAGGAATACCGAATTCTGGTGCAGATTTACAGCGCCGGGGAGGGAAGTCACGTTAAGGTGCAGGTCAACGGCATTGCCGGGCTGACGACCGCGGATGGCAATGACAAAGTGAAACCTTTTGAATGTAAATCCAGCGGCGTGCTGGAAAAGGACTTGCTGGAGGCCTGGCGAAAATAACGGATGTAACGTCATCACCCCGATGGGTGCGAGGTGATGACGTTTTTTGCTTTAGGGCTTCTTGGCTACCAGTACGGCGCGCAAGGGCGCGGGGTAGCCTTCGACGGTTTTGCTCGGGTCTTGCGGATCGAGGAATTCAGCCAGTGATTCGCTGGTCATCCAATCGGTACGGCGTTGCTCTTCGGTACTGGTGACGCACATGTCGGCGATTTTAACGTCGACGAAGCCACACTTCTCCAGCCAGCATTTCAATGCTTCGGCTGACGGAATAAAGTAAACGTTACGCATTTGCGCGTAACGATCGCCCGGCACCAGAACCTGATGGCGATCGCCTTCCACCACCAACGTTTCCAATACCAGCTCACCTTCGGAAACCAACTGGTTTTTCAACTGATACAAATGGTCCAACGGCGAACGGCGGTGGTACAGCACGCCCATCGAAAACACCGTATCGAACGCCGCCAGTTCAGGCAGTTGCTCAATGCCTAGCGGCAACACATGGGCGCGCTGATCGCCACCCAGCAGCTTGCGCACCGCTTCGAACTGGCACAGGAAAAGCTGCATCGGATCTATGCCTACCGCCAGATGCGCACCGGCGCCAACCATGCGCCACAGGTGATAACCGCTGCCGCAGCCGACGTCCAGAATGGTGCGGCCAGCCAGCGGTGAAATGTGCGGCAATACGCGATCCCATTTCCAGTCGGAATGCCATTCGGTATCGATATCAATACCGTACAGCGAGAACGGACCTTTGCGCCACGGCATCATGGTGCGCAGCATCTTTTCGATGCCTTCCAACTGGCCAGGCGACAGGCGGGGTTCCATCTCGGCGCGTACGCCGTGCAGCAAATCAAGGTGGGTCGGCGTCAGTTCCGGCAGATGTTCAACCGAATTAAACCACTGCTTGAACTTGCCGTGCAGCGATTCGCGTTGCCAGGCGCTGAGCTGTGCCGGCAGGGTATCCAGCCAGTGGCTGAGATTGCTTTTCGCGATGCGTTGATAAAAATCACCAAACTCAATCATGCTGCGGCTCCCGCTTTCAACGCGATCAGTGAACCGAAGTTAAAACACTGGAACCAGACTTCCGCATGCTCAAAACCGGCCTGTTTCAAGCGCGCCTTGTGGGCGTCCACGGAGTCGGTCAGCATGACGTTTTCCAGCATGCTGCGTTTTTGGCTGATTTCCAGCTCGCTGTACCCGTTGGCACGTTTGAAATCGTGATGCATGTTGAACAACAGCTCACCGACATCGGCATCTTCAAAGCTGAACTTTTCCGACAACACCAGCGCGCCGCCAGGGCGCAGGCCGCGGTAAACCTGTTCCAGCAGGCGCAGGCGGTCGGCGGGTTCCAGGAATTGCAGGGTAAAGTTCAGGACCACCATCGAGGCGTTTTCGATGTTGATATCAAGGATATCGGCTTCAATAACTTCTACCGGGGTGTCGGCGCGGAAGGCATCAATATGACGGCGGCAGCGTTCGACCATGGCCGGAGAGTTGTCGACGGCGATGATGTTGCAACCCGGCACCTTGATATTCCGCCGCATCGACAGCGTGGCTGCGCCCAGTGAACATCCCAGGTCGTAAACCTGGCTGTCGGGCTGCACGAAACGCTCGGCCAGCATGCCAATCATGGAAATGATATTGGAATAGCCGGGAACGGAGCGCTGGATCATGTCCGGGAACACTTCAGCGACGCGTTCGTCGAAGGTCCAGTCGCCCAATTTGGCGATCGGGGCAGAAAAAAGAGTATCGCGGTTTGGCATAGCGGAAAATCAGTTCAGAATTCGAAGGGGCGTATTCTAACAGATAATGGCGAGAAAGCGCAGCGGAAGCAGGCGGCGTAGCCGCCTGAGGACGAGCTGGAGATTAATGCAGGCTAAAAATAAGATCCCAGGGAAGATAGAAAATATTGGCCAGCACCATTAACACTAACGAAATGTAGGTGGCCGCCATGCCCGAACGACGCCAGCGCACCTCGCGGTTACGCAGACCGTAGTAATGCACCAAACGGCCGGCCATCAGCATCAGACCACAAATATGGATCATCCATATTTCAGCGCCGTTCATCTCCATGATCACCAACAGCACTGTGGCGATAGGAATGTATTCTACGGCATTGCCGTGAACGCGGATTGCAGTTTGCAGCTCATAGAAACCGCCGTCCCCGTAGGCGACACGGTATTGCATCCTTAACCTAACCACGTCATAAGAGAGTTTGATCAACAACAATGCGCCGAGCACTACATAAAGCGCGCTTACCATTTTTAACTCCATTCCCTAACCAAAACTGGCAGCCAGCATCATAGCCGCCATTGCAATCACTGTCGCGAGGAAAAATCTGATGTAATTGGTCAGATTAATCGGTCAAAACAGCGCATCCTGCTCAGGCCAGTCCGGGGGCAGGGGTAAATTCGGAATAGCCTGATGCAGTTGCTGCCAGATTTTCTGTGCCTGCTGGGGCGAGTCGCCGTTATCCGGCGTATGTATAAACAGATAAGGGCAGTGTTTTTGCTGCCAAAGGGGCAGTTTCTGCTGCCAGGCGTCGAACCAGCGCAGGTTATCTTGCAGCACATCGCCGCCGATGAAACGCACCAGCGGGTTGTTGGCGGTGACCAGAGCATGCACCGGCAGCTTGGGTTTTTTCTGCTGGGCATCGCGCACGGCGGCGCTGTTGGGAAGGGCGTGATGCACCGGCCGGCTGTCGAGGATAACCCGGTTGATACCCCGTTGATGTAACCCCTGATTCAGCAGCCGCTCTTCTTCACCCTTATCGAAAAACGCCGGATGCCGCACCTCTACGCCGTAGGTGAATTCTTTCGGCAAAGCGTCGAAAAACTGCCACATCGCCGGTAATTCCGCCGGGCCGAACGCCGCCGGTAATTGCAGCCACAGCTGGCCTATGCGCTGATGCACCGGGCCCAGGCAGTGGTAAAATGCCTGCAGGTCGGCGGCGCAGTTACGCAGCGCGGCCTGATGGCTGATGGTGGCGGGGAACTTGAAACAGAAGCGAAAATCATCGGTGGTCATATCGCGCCAGCGCTGGACTATTTCCAGTTTGGGCAACGCGTAGAAGGTGGTATTGCCTTCCACGCAGTTAAAATAGCGGCTGTAATCCGCCAGATCGCGCAGGCCGATACGATTCCAGGCCGGGTGTTGCCACTGTGGGAGTCCGATATACATCAAGCTTGCATCTTCCTTAATTAATTTTCCCTGCCAGTCAAAGGTGGGCGCAGCATACGGCGCCCCTACAAGTTAGCGTTACTGGTCGAGTGCGGCAACAATTTCACTGGTGCTGCGAACACGTGCCAGCCGCGGGAAGATATTGTCGAAAGCAAACTGGTGCATTTCCGCATTTTGCGCACTGCACAAATCTTCGGCTATCACTAATTCGTAGCCGTGTTCCCAGGCGGCGCGAGCCGTGGATTCCACGCCAATGTTGGTGGAGATACCGCCCAACACCACCGATTTAATGCCGCGGCGACGCAGTTGCAAGTCAAGATCGGTGCCGTAAAACGCACCCCATTGGCGCTTGGTCACCAGAATGTCGCGGTCGCTCACCGCCAGGGATTCCGGGAATTCCCACCAGTTGGCAGGCAAGCCGCCGGCAGGGGCGGGAGACGGCTTGTCCACCGGCTGTTTCAGCGCTTCGGCGAAGGAGTCGGACCAGCCGACGCGTACCAGGATCACCGGCGCTCCCAGCGAACGGAAATGTGCCGCCAACTGCGCGCCATTGGCCACCACGCTGGCGGCGCTGTGTGGGCCACCGGCGAAGGGCAGGATGCCGTTTTGCAAATCGATTAACACCAGGGCGGTGGTTTGAGCATCAAGTTTCAACATGGAAATATCTCGTGACAAGGTGGATGAAATACGCGCAGCTTAGATAGCGCGCTAAACAAGCATCGATTCAGGCTACGTGAAAAAAGCATCACCGGTTAATGGGAAATTTGTTAATCAATGTGTTACTTCGGTGAAAAACACGTCATTTAGTGCTGCAACAAAGCTGTGTTCGCACTTATCTGGCGCATGAATTTCCTTTATAATGATCGCCTTTTTTCAACTCACTTTACTCCAACGACCTATGCCGATTTATGAATATGCATGCGGTGCTTGCAGCCACCGGTTAGAGAAGTTGCAAAAATTTTCCGATGCGCCGCTGACGGATTGTCCGGCGTGTAGGCAGCCCGCGTTAACCAAGCTGATTTCTTCCACCGGTTTCCAGTTAAAGGGTACCGGTTGGTATGCAACCGACTTCAAACCGGGTAATAAGTAGAGTTCATCAGAAAACAGCCGCGTGGCAGGCGCCAAAAGCCCGCGCGGCATCGGCTTAAGCCAAAAGGATAGCGTATGCGTACTGAATATTGCGGGCAGTTGAATCTGTCCCACGTGGGCCAGGAAGTCACTCTGTGTGGTTGGGTCAACCGTCGTCGCGATCTGGGCGGCCTGATCTTTATTGATATGCGCGACCGCGAAGGCATCGTGCAGGTGTTCTTCGATCCGGACCAGAAGGCCGCGTTCGACAAGGCGTACGACCTGCGCAATGAATTCTGCATCCAGATCGTCGGCACCGTGCGTGCCCGTCCGGACAGCCAAATCAATAAAGATATGGCCACCGGCGAAGTGGAAGTGTTCGCCCATGCTCTGGAGATTATCAACCGCTCCGAGCCACTGCCGTTGGACTCCAACCAGGTCAATACCGAAGAAGCGCGCCTGAAATACCGCTACCTGGATCTGCGTCGCCCGGAAATGGCAGACCGCCTGAAAACCCGCGCCAAAATTACCAGCTTTGTTCGCCGCTTTATGGACAGCCACGGCTTCCTCGACATCGAAACCCCGATGCTGACCAAAGCCACGCCGGAAGGCGCCCGTGACTATCTGGTCCCGAGCCGCGTACATAAAGGCAAATTCTATGCGTTGCCGCAGTCGCCTCAGCTGTTCAAACAGCTGTTGATGATGTCCGGTTTTGATCGCTACTACCAAATCGTCAAATGCTTCCGCGACGAAGACCTGCGTGCCGACCGTCAGCCTGAATTTACCCAGATCGACGTGGAAACTTCCTTCATGACCGCCGATCAGGTGCGTGAAGTGATGGAGAAACTGGCGCGTGAGCTGTGGCTGGACGTGAAGGGCGTAGACCTGGGCGACTTCCCGGTGATGACCTTCGAAGAAGCCATGCGTCGCTATGGCTCGGACAAGCCGGATCTGCGTAACCCGCTGGAGCTGGTGGACGTTGCCGATCTGGTGAAGGATGTGGAATTCAAGGTGTTCTCCGGCCCGGCTAACGATGCCAAAGGCCGCGTTGCCGCGATCTGTGTCCCAGGCGGCGCGCAGCTGACCCGTAAGCTGATCGACGAGTACGGCGCTTTCGTTAACATCTATGGTGCCAAAGGCCTGGCCTGGCTGAAGGTCAATGACCGCGCCGCCGGCATGGAAGGCGTGCAAAGCCCGATTGCTAAATTCCTCAGCGCAGAAGTGCTGGAAGCGATTCTGGCGCGTACCAACGCGCAGAGCGGCGACATTCTGTTCTTCGGCGCCGACAGCTTCAAGATTGTGACCGATGCAATGGGCGCGCTGCGTCTGAAGCTGGGCCGCGATCTGGAACTGACCAAGCTGGACAGCTGGGCACCGCTGTGGGTTGTGGACTTCCCGATGTTCGAAGAAGACGGCGAAGGCGGTTTGTCAGCGATGCACCATCCGTTCACCGCGCCGCGCGACATGAGCCCGGAAGAGCTGGCCAGCACGCCAATTAACGCTATCGCCAATGCCTACGACATGGTGATTAACGGCTACGAAGTGGGTGGCGGTTCCGTGCGTATTCACCGTAGCGAAATGCAGCAGACGGTGTTCGGCATTCTGGGGATTAATGAACACGAACAGCGCGAGAAGTTTGGCTTCCTGCTGGACGCGTTGAAGTACGGCACACCGCCGCACGCCGGTTTGGCGTTTGGCCTGGATCGTCTGGTGATGCTGCTGACCGGCACCGACAACATTCGTGACGTGATCGCCTTCCCGAAAACCACCGCCGCGGCCTGCTTGATGACCGAAGCGCCAAGCTTCGCGAACCCTGCGTCGTTGCAGGAGCTGGCAATCAGCGTGGTAAAGAAAGCGACTGACGATTCAAATGTAGAGAACCAGTAATGAACTACAAGCGTCCCGAGTCTATTCTGGTAGTGATTTATGCCAAATCCAGTGGTCGGGTGCTGATGTTACAGCGGCGCGATGATACCGAATTCTGGCAGTCGGTGACCGGCAGCCTGGAGGAAGATGAGTCGCCGCCGCATGCCGCGCGGCGTGAGGTCATGGAAGAAGTCGGCATCGATATCGAAGCAGAGAAACTGCCGTTGTTCGATTGCCAGCGCTGTGTGGAGTTTGAACTCTTTGTCCATTTGCGACATCGCTATGCCCCGGGAACCACGCGCAATAAAGAGCACTGGTTCTGTCTGGCTTTGCCTGAAGAGCGCGATCCGGTAATCACCGAGCATCACGCCTACCAGTGGCTTGAGGCGGCGGAAGCCGTGAAGTTGACCAAGTCCTGGAGCAATCAGCAGGCGATTGAAGAGTTTGTGATTAATTCAGTCCAGTAATTTTTTTCGGAGATTTTTTATGGCAGGTCATAGTAAGTGGGCCAACACAAAGCACCGTAAAGCAGCGCAGGATTCCAAGCGCGGTAAAATTTTCACCAAAATTATTCGCGAGCTGGTGACCGCCGCGAAACTGGGCGGTGGCGATCCGGGGGCTAACCCGCGTCTGCGTGCGGCGATCGACAAGGCGCTGTCCAACAACATGACGCGCGACACCCTCAACCGTGCCATCGCGCGTGGTGTAGGCGGTGATGATGATACCAATATGGAAACCATCATTTATGAAGGCTACGGCCCGGGCGGCACTGCCGTCATGATCGAGTGCCTGAGTGACAACCGCAACCGTACTGTTGCCGAAGTGCGTCATGCCTTCACCAAGTGTGGCGGTAACCTCGGCACCGACGGCTCCGTGGCTTATCTGTTCACCAAAAAGGGCGTGATCACTTACGCACCGGGCCTGGACGAAGACGTGGTGATGGAAGCGGCGCTGGAA
This sequence comes from Serratia sp. OS31, assembly GCF_014164835.1. NCBI lineage: Bacteria > Pseudomonadati > Pseudomonadota > Gammaproteobacteria > Enterobacterales > Yersiniaceae > Serratia > Serratia sp. OS31. The sequence continues at coordinate 141,929 of NZ_JACJFQ010000005.1, forward strand.
GCCGGCGCTGAAGATATCGTCAGCTACGACGATGGCGCTATCGACGTCTTCACCGCCTGGGAAAACCTCGGCGAAGTGAAAGATGCGCTGACCGCAGCCGGCTTCACCGCCGATTCGGCAGAAGTTTCCATGATCCCATCGACCAAGGCCGATATGGATGAGGAAACCGCGCCTAAGCTGTTGCGCCTGATCGACATGCTGGAAGACTGCGATGACGTGCAGGAGGTTTACCACAACGGTGAGATCTCCGACGAGGTTGCTGCGACGCTGTAATGGGGTTGAAGTACGGCGCTGCCTTGTGGCAGCGCCTGGCGAAGTTAATGCTTAACGCAAGGTGGGTGTAGGGATGACGATCATACTCGGTATCGATCCCGGATCGCGCGTCACCGGTTACGGCCTGGTTCGTCAGCAGGGTCGCCAGTTGAGCTATATTGCCAGCGGTTGCATTCGCACCGTGGTGGACGACATGCCGACGCGCTTAAAGCTGATTTATGCCGGCGTCAGTGAAATCATTACCCAGTTTAAACCGGATTTTTTCGCCATTGAGCAGGTGTTTATGGCGAAAAACCCGGATTCGGCGCTCAAGCTTGGGCAGGCGCGCGGCGTGGCGATTGTCGCTGCGGTGAACCAGGATTTGGAAGTGTTTGAATATGCGGCACGCCAGGTAAAGCAAACGGTGGTCGGTACCGGCGCGGCAGAAAAGGCGCAGGTACAGCATATGGTGCGTTCGCTGCTTAAACTGTCGGCCAATCCCCAGGCCGATGCCGCCGATGCGCTGGCGATCGCCATTACCCACTGTCACCTCAGCCAAAACGTGCTGCGGATGAGCGAAGGGCGATTGAACCTGGCGCGTGGACGTTTAAAGTAGCGCTTAATCAGTTCTGAGGCTGGATATTCATCCAGCCTTTTTTATGTTATAAGCTTTAGCAGCACGGCATGGCAGAAGGTCATGCTCAGGAATTCAGCAGGAGGGTAAATGATAGGTCGTCTCAGAGGTTATATTCTGGAAAAGCAGCCGCCACTGGTGTTACTGGAGGCAAATGGCGTGGGCTATGAAGTGCATATGCCGATGACCTGCTTTTATGAACTGCCCGAACTGGGGCAGGAGGCTATCGTGTTTACCCAATTTGTGGTGCGCGAAGATGCCCAACTGCTGTATGGCTTCAACGATAAACAAGAGCGTGCGCTGTTTCGCGAGTTGATCAAAGTGAACGGCGTAGGCCCTAAGCTGGCGCTGGCCATTCTGTCCGGCATGTCGGCGCAGCAGTTTGTCAGTGCGGTTGAGCGCGAGGAGATCACTTCGCTGATCAAATTGCCGGGCGTAGGCAAGAAAACCGCAGAGCGCCTGGTGGTCGAAATGAAAGACCGCTTCAAAGGGCTTAATGGCGATCTGTTTAACAGCAGCAGCGAAATCACGCTTCCTGCCACGGCGGCGAAAGCTGCCGAACTGGATGCGGAAGCCGAAGCGGCCTCTGCGCTGGTGGCGCTGGGCTACAAACCGCAGGAGGCCAGTCGCATGGTCAGTAAAATCGCCAAGCCGGGTGCAGATTGCGAAACCCTGATCCGCGACGCGCTGCGTGCCGCGCTGTAAGCGCTGATAAGGGGTAGAGAATGATTGAAGCCGATCGCCTGATTTCTGCCGAGCCGATCAATGAAGAAGAAATTCTTGATCGCGCCATCCGGCCGAAGCTGCTGACGGAGTATGTCGGTCAGCCGCATGTCCGCGAGCAGATGGAAATCTTTATTCAGGCTGCCAAGCAGCGTGGCGACGCTCTGGACCATTTGCTGATCTTCGGCCCGCCCGGGTTGGGGAAAACCACGCTGGCCAACATCGTTGCCAATGAAATGGGCGTTAACCTGCGCACCACCTCCGGGCCGGTGCTGGAAAAGGCGGGCGATCTGGCGGCGATGCTGACCAACCTGGAACCGCACGACGTTCTTTTTATCGATGAAATCCACCGTCTGTCTCCGGTAGTGGAAGAAGTGCTGTATCCGGCGATGGAAGATTACCAACTGGATATCATGATCGGTGAAGGCCCGGCCGCACGCTCGATCAAACTCGATTTGCCGCCGTTCACGCTGGTGGGGGCAACTACCCGCGCTGGTTCCCTGACTTCGCCACTGCGCGATCGCTTCGGCATTGTGCAGCGTCTGGAGTTTTATCAGGTTGCCGATCTGCAGCACATCGTTTCACGCAGCGCTAACTGTCTGGGGCTGGATCTATCGGACGAGGGCGCACATGAAGTGGCTCGCCGTGCGCGCGGTACACCGCGTATCGCCAACCGGTTACTGCGTCGAGTACGCGATTTTGCCGAAGTCCGCGCCAATGGCGTGATCAATTGCGAGGTGGCGATGCAGGCGCTGGATATGTTGAACGTTGACGCCGAAGGCTTCGATTACATGGACCGTAAACTGTTGCTGGCGATAATCGACAAGTTCACCGGCGGCCCTGTGGGCCTGGATAACCTGGCGGCAGCGATCGGCGAGGAAAGGGAAACTATCGAGGACGTGATCGAGCCGTTTCTGATCCAGCAAGGTTTCATCCAGCGCACGCCGCGCGGGCGCATGGCCACCAATCATGCCTATAAGCACTTTGGCATGGTGCGCGAAGAGTAAATATTGCTCCGTAATCCATATTAAAAAGGGCCGCTAGTTGCGGCCCTTGTGCTATCTGTAAGAGGAAGGTCAGGCTTGCTGCTTCCTGGACAAGCTCAGGACGAACAGCACCGCCGCGCTCAGCACCACCGATGGGCCGGCCGGAGTATCGTAAAAGGCCGAGAAGGCCAATCCGCCGGTTACTGCCAGCACACCCACCAACACCGCGTAGGCGGCCATTTGTTCAGGGGTCCTGGCGAAGCGTCGTGCGGTCGCGGCCGGAATAATCAGCAGAGAGGTAATGATCAGCGCGCCGACGAATTTCATCGCCAGGCCAATGGTCAGAGCGGTAACCAGCATCAGTACGGTGCGCGCACGAACCAGATTGACGCCGTCGACGTGGGCCAGTTCTGGGCTGACGGTCATCGACAGCAGGTTGCGCCACTGCCACCACAGGATCAACAGGACAACGCTAACCCCAATGGCAATCATCCAGATATCGGTGAGGGTGACCGACAGCAGATCGCCAAACAGATAGGCCATCAGATCGACCCGCACGTTGGACATCAGCGCCACCACCACCAAACCCAACGACAGCGCGCTGTGTGCCATAATGCCGAGCAGAGTATCAACGGATAGTTGCGGACGACGCTCCAGCCACACCAGCACCAACGCCAGCACCAGCGTCACGGCAATCACCGCATAGAAAGGATTCACGTCCAGCAGCAGCCCGAAGGCCACACCCAGCAAAGATGCGTGCGCCAGGGTATCGCCGAAATAAGACATCCGGCGCCAGACCACAAAGGAGCCTAATGGACCGGCAGCGGCGGCCAACAACACCCCGGCCAGCCAGCCGGGTAATAACAGTTCGATCATGCCTCACGGCCCCCGGTTTTCTTCAACACAATTCGTCCTTGCAGGTCGTGACGGTGATTATGGTGGTGACGATAGACCGCCAATTGCTCCGCACCGCGGTTGCCGAACATGGCGATAAACTCAGGATGCATCGAGACCACTTCCGGCGCGCCGGAACAGCAGATGTGTTGGTTGAGGCACAGCACTTCATCGGTTTTCGCCATGACCAGGTGCAGATCATGGGAAACCATCAGGACCGCGCAGCCCAGTTCTTTGCGCAGTTGGTCGATGAGATCGTACAGCGCCAGTTGGCCGTTGACGTCAACCCCTTGCGTTGGCTCATCCAGCACCAGCAGTTGCGGCTTGTTCAGCAGCGCCCGCGCGAGCAGTACGCGCTGATTCTCGCCGCCGGAGAGTTTTTGCATCGGTTGATCGAGCAGGTGCGCTGCCTGCACGCGTTGGAGCGCGGGCAGAATATCGGCTTTCCTGACGCCGGGTTTCAGGCGCATAAAGCGGCTGACGGTGAGCGGCAGGGTGGCATCGAGGTGCAGTTTTTGTGGCACATAACCGATGCGCAGGCCCGGTTCGCGTTCAAGCGTACCTTCCGTTGGCGCAACCAGCCCGAGCACCACGCGGACCAGCGTGGATTTGCCCGCGCCGTTTGGACCGAGCAGCGTCAGAATACGGCCCGGCTGCAGGCTGAGCGAAATATTCGACAGCACCTTGCGGTTACCAAAGGAGACGGAGATATTTTTTAGCGTTGTCAGTGTGGACATCTCATGATTACATTTTGCAGAACTAACCGAATGTTATAATATCACGCCTCGCTGATGAAAACGACGGGATTACTGATAATGGCACATAAAAATAAATGGCTGCAGCGCACGTTGCTGGCTACTGCACTGATGATGGCCGGACCGCTGAGCAGCGCCTCTGCGGCGGTTGTGACCTCCATTCGCCCACTGGGCTTTATTGCATCCGCCATCGCCGACGGCGTAACGCCGACCGAGGTGCTGTTGCCGGATGGCGCCTCGCCGCACGATTTCGCTTTGCGACCTTCCGATATCCAACGCCTGCGCGCCGCCGATCTGGTGGTGTGGGTAGGCCCGGACATGGAAGCTTTTCTGACCAAATCCCTCACGCCGGTATCGGCAAATCGTCAATTGGCCATCAGCGAACTGAGCGGAGTAAAACCGCTGTTGATGAAGGGAGAAGACGACGACCACGAGCATGAACACGACCATGATCATGCAACAGATGCGCATAATCATGCCGTTCATGATGAGGGCGATGGCCACCATCATGGCGAGCATAACATGCACGTTTGGCTGTCTCCGGAAGTGGCAAAAGTGACCGCGATCGCGATTCACGACAGGTTATTGGAACTTATGCCGCAGAATAAGGACAAATTAGACGCAAACCTGCGCCAGTTCGAGAATCTACTGACGCAAACTGACAAAAATGTTGGTAACATGCTCAAGCCTGTGCAAGGCAAAGGATATTTTGTTTTTCATGATGCTTACGGCTATTTTGAGAAACATTTCGGTTTGAGCCCGCTGGGCCATTTCACCGTGAATCCCGAAATCCAACCTGGAGCACAGCGCTTACACCAAATTCGAACACAGTTGGTTGAGCAGAAAGCAGTCTGCGTTTTTGCTGAGCCACAATTCAGGCCGGCCGTAATCAATGCCGTTGCCAAGGGGACCAAAGTGCGTTCTGGAACGCTGGACCCGTTGGGCACCGGCATCGCACTGGGGAAAGACAGCTACGGGAACTTCCTGACTCAGCTGTCGAACCAGTACGTGAGCTGCCTGAAGTAAAGATTATGAGGATAAAATCGAGTGCAGCAGATAGTCCGAACTATCGCTCTGGCGTATAACAATCTGCCACGGCCCCACCGCGTCATGCTGGGGTCGCTGACAGTGGTTACATTGGCCGTTGCCGTCTGGCGGCCTTTTGTTTATCACCCAGAACATAACCCCATCGTTAAAAGCATTGAGTTAGAATCCAGCCAGTTACGTTCCTTGCTGCCAGAAGCCAGCGAACCGATCGATCTCGACCAAGCCACCCCCGATGATGACATCCCACAGGATGAGCTGGACCAGAAGGTCGCCGGCGAGGATGGCGTGCATGAATATGTCGTTTCTACCGGTGATACGCTGGGCAGTATTCTGACCCAATACGGCATAGATATGTCGGATGTCACGCTGTTGGCATCGCAAAACCGCGATCTGCGTAATCTGAAAATTGGCCAACAGCTGTCATGGACGGTGAACGATGCCGGCGATTTGCAGCGTTTGACCTGGGAAGTTTCCCGGCGTGAAACCCGCACCTACGACCGTGTCGGTAACAACTTCAAAGAAACTCAGGAATCGCAGCAGGGCGAATGGCGCAACAACGTGATCAGCGGTCGGCTGAACGGCAGCTTCGTCAGCAGCGCCGGCGATGCCGGTTTGAGCCGTACAGAAATCAATGCGGTGATCAAAGCGCTGCAGTGGCAGCTGGATTTCCGTAAACTGCGCAAGGGCGATCAGTTCTCGGTATTGATGTCCCGCGAACACTTTGACGGCAAGAGCGCACAAAGCCAGCTGTTGGGGGTGCGTATGCGCACCGGCGGCAAAGACTATTACGCCATCCGTGCCGAGGACGGTAAATTCTACGATCGTCAGGGCTCGGGCCTGGCGCGCGGCTTTATGCGTTTCCCTACCATGAAGCAGTTCCGCATCTCTTCAAACTTCAACCCGCGTCGGGTGAATCCGGTCACCGGGCGCATTGCGCCGCACAAAGGCGTCGACTTCGCGATGCCGGTGGGCACCCCGGTGCTTGCTGTGGGTGACGGTGAAGTGTTGATCGCCAAACGCAGCGGTGCCGCAGGCAACTACGTGGCGATCCGCCATGGTCGCCAGTACACCACGCGTTATATGCATCTGAAAAAGCTGCTGGTTAAGCCTGGGCAGAAGGTGAAACGGGGTGACCGTATTGCGCTATCCGGCAACACCGGACGCTCTACCGGCCCGCACCTGCACTTCGAAATGTGGACCAACCAACAGGCGGTCAACCCGCTGACGGCGAAACTGCCGCGTTCAGAAGGGCTGAGCGGCAAAGATCGCAGCGATTATCTGGCGCAGGTGAAAGAAGTGGTGCCTCAGCTGCAGCTGGATTGATCCCTTTGCCCCGGCGCGTTACCGCGCCAGTGATTCCATCGGCCTGATTACGGGCCGATGTTGTTTTATATTGGTGCTTCGCCGTTGTGAATTGCAAAATCACCCTTTGCAATTATGATTAGCCGAACCGCTATGTTAAGAGCTTGTGCATGCAAAACGAGAAAAAATCGAACTCAGAGTTCATCCCGCAATTTCAGAAAGCCTTTTACCATCCGCGCTACTGGGGCGTTTGGCTGGGAACCGGGTTAATGGCCGGTATTTCACTGGTGCCTGCACGCCTGCGCGATCCGGTGCTCGGCGCCGTGGGCAAGTTGGCCGGCAAGGTGGCAAAAGGCGCTCGACGTCGTGCACGCATCAACCTGTTGTACTGCCTGCCTGAGCTGCCGGAAAACGAGCGCGAACATATCATCGACGAGATGTTTGCCACCGCGCCGCAATCGATGATCCTGATGGCGGAGCTGGCCTGTACCCAACCAGAGAAAGTATTGAGGCGCGTTCGCTGGCACGGTGAAGAGGTGCTGGATAAAATCCGTGAAGAAGGGCGTAACGTGATTTTCCTGGTACCGCACGGGTGGGCGGTGGATGTTCCGGCGATGCTGATGGCCGCACGTGGTCAGCCGATGGCAGCGATGTTCCATAACCAAAGCAACCCGCTGGTCGATTATCTGTGGAACACCGTACGTCGCAAGTTTGGCGGTCGCATGCATGCGCGCAATGACGGTATCAAGCCGTTTATCAGTTCAGTACGCCAGGGGTATTGGGGCTATTATCTGCCGGATCAGGATCACGGAGCAGAGCACAGCGAATTCGTGGATTTCTTTGCGACTTATAAAGCTACGTTGCCTGCGGTCGGGCGTCTGATGAAGGTCTGTCGTGCGGCCATTGTGCCGTTGTTCCCGGTGTATGACGGTAAAACCAGCATGCTCGATATCTATATACGACCGCCGATGGACGACCTGGCTACGGCCGACGATCACACCATTGCCCGCCGGATGAATGAAGAAGTAGAGAATCTGGTCGGTCCTAACCCGGAACAGTACACCTGGATCCTCAAACTGCTGAAAACGCGCAAAGAAGGGGAAATCGAACCCTATTCACGCGACGATTTATACCGCTAAGCTCAGTTTTGGCGTCAGGCAAGGGGCAGTCATCTTCGGGTGGCTGCCCCTTGGTGCTTTAAGGGCCTTAAATATGCACCAGGCAACCTTGGGCAATCAGCGGGTCCAGTACGGCAGGCATTTCGGCAAAGTTGTTCCAGCGCAGATCCAATCGTTGTAGCTGGGTCAATTCGGCCAGGCTGTCGGGCAGGGCGCTTAGGCGGTTAGCGCGCAGATCCAACGTGGTCAGTGCCTTAAGCTGCCCAAAGGACGCCGGTAGCTGTTGCAAGCGGTTGGTTCTGAGGTTGAGGTGAGTCAGGTTGACCAGCCGCCCAAAAGTGGTGGGTAGCTGGCCGATAGCGTTATTTTCCACATCCAGCACCCTGAGCGCAGAGAGCTGGGCTATTTGCTCTGGCAGGGCAACCAGACGATTGTTCATCAGGTGCAGTTCCCGAAGAGCGCTCAACTGCCCGAACGTCTCAGGCAACGAGGCAATCTGGTTATTGTAAAGCCGCAGTTCCTGCAGCGCACCGAGTTGCATAATGGCCGTAGGCATTTCACTGAGCTGATTATCCGTCGCATTCAAATACCGCAGTTTATGTAATCGCCCCAGTTCGACGGGCAGATCGCGAAAGGTGTTATCGCTGAGGTATAAATAAGTCAGTTCCCGCAGCTCACCGATCCCGGCGGGTACCTGGTTGGCCTGGTTGTGACCGCAATCGAGCATGGCCAGCTGTTTCAACAGGCCTATTTCAGTGGGCAGTTCGCTGAGTTGGTTGCAAGAGATGTTCAACACCTGCAGATCGGCATGCTGCAAAATCTGCCGTGGGAATTGACGAAGCCGATTGTTGTAAAGACTGATTTTCAGCAGTGAGTTGCCTTGTAGGCAGGCATCGTCCAGGTTTTCCAGCCCCTGATCGTCCAGATCCAGACTTTGTGCCGTGCGGTTTTGCTGTGGGTGTTGATGAAGCATCGAAGGCTCTCCGTTTGCCATGGCGGCGACAGGAGACGAGTTTAACAGGGGGAAAGGGCGGTGCGGGAAAAAATGCCGGCCGCGTTAACGGCCGGCAGCAGGACAGATTACTCGACGCGCAGAATGCGGCTGGTGTTGGTGGTGCCAACGGTTTCCATCACGTCACCCTGGGTGACGATCACCAGGTCGCCTGAGACCAGGAAGCCTTTATCACGCAGACGATTAACCGCGTCATTAGCGGCGATGACGCCATCTTCGTGGCTGTCGAAGTACACAGGGGTAACGCCACGATACAACGCGGTCAGGTTCAGCGTGTGTTCATGGCGCGACATGGCGAAGATCGGCAGGCCGGAGCTGATGCGCGACATCATCAGCGCGGTGCGGCCAGATTCGGTCATGGCGATCAGCGCGGTAACCCCTTTCAGGTGGTTGGCCGCGTACATTGAAGACATGGCGATAGCCTCTTCAATGTTGTCGAACTGTACGTCCAGGCGGTGCTTGGAGACATTGATGCTTGGGATCTTCTCAGCACCGAGGCAAACGCGCGCCATGGCCGCCACGGTTTCTGCCGGGTATTGGCCAGCAGCGGTTTCGGCAGATAGCATCACGGCGTCGGTACCGTCCAGCACGGCGTTCGCCACGTCCATCACTTCGGCGCGGGTCGGCATTGGGTTGGTGATCATCGACTCCATCATCTGGGTCGCGGTGATCACGGCACGGTTCAGGGTGCGGGCACGGCGGATCAGCTTTTTCTGGATGCCGACCAGCTCAGGATCGCCGATTTCGACGCCCAGATCGCCACGGGCAACCATCACTACGTCGGAGGCCAGAATGATGTCATCCATGGCTTCGTCACTGCAGACGGCTTCGGCACGCTCAACCTTGGACACGATCTTTGCGTGGCAGCCAGCATCGCGCGCCAGACGGCGGGCATAGTTCAGGTCTTCGCCGGTGCGCGGGAAGGAAACCGCCAGGTAATCGACGCCGATTTTGGCTGCGGTGACGATATCGGCCTTGTCTTTCTCGGTCAGGGCCTCTGCGGACAGGCCGCCACCCAGTTTGTTAATGCCCTTGTTGTTGGACAGCGGGCCGCCAACGGTCACTTCGGTAAAGACTTTCATGCCCTGAACTTCGAGCACCTTCAACTGTACGCGGCCGTCGTCCAGCAGCAGTACGTCGCCCGGCACCACGTCGGCAGGCAGGCCTTTATAGTCGATACCGACTTTTTCTTTATCGCCTTCGCCCTTGGACATGTTGGCATCGAGCAGGAATTTATCACCGATGTTAAGGAAGATTTTGCCTTCCTTAAAGGTGGAAACACGAATTTTCGGCCCTTGCAGGTCACCCAGAATAGCGACGTGACGTCCCAACTTGGCAGCGATTTCGCGCACTTTGTCGGCGCGAGCCTGATGATCTTCTGCCGTGCCGTGGGAAAAGTTAAGCCGAACTACGTTAGCGCCTGCGGCAATGATCTTTTCCAGATTATTGTCGCGGTCAGTAGCCGGACCCAGGGTGGTAACAATTTTGGTTCTTCTGAGCCGTCTGGACATGTATTACTCCGTTGACTGGTGAAGCAAATTATTGGTGTTGCGATAACGTCGGATAACGAAACCTGGAGTGAAATGTAATTTTACTACACTGATGTTTCACTTGGGTTACCCGCATGAGCGTTGTAACAGGGTACTGCCTCTAATGCCGCCGTTCAGATGATCTTGAACGACAGGTTTTTTCACATCGGTTACGAGTCGAAATTGTTGGGGATAACGACACCCATATCAAAGCGCGATTCTTTCAACGCTTCCTTGACCCGCTTCAAGTTATCTCTGAATTTGGCCCCTCTGCGCAAGGTAAATCCGGTGGCGAGCACGTCTATGAGCGTTAATTGAGCAATTCGTGACACCATCGGCATATAAACGTCGGTATCTTCGGGAACATCAAGCAGCAACGCCAGGGTTGCCTCGTGCGCCAGAGGGGTATCGCGTGAGGTGATGGCGATAACCGTGGCGTCGTTTTCACGCGCCAGCTGCGCCATTTCCACCAGGTTTTTGGTACGGCCGGTGTGGGAGATTAACACCACTACGTCTCCCTCGCTGGAATTCATGCATCCCATACGTTGCATGACGATGTCGTCGAAGTAGACCACCGGGATATTAAAGCGAAAAAATTTGTTCATCGCGTCGTGAGCGACGGCCGCTGAGGCCCCCAGACCGAAGAAAGAGATTTTTTTTGCCTGGGTAAGCAGATCAACCGCACGATTGATTGCGGCAATATCCAAATTTGCCTTTACTGTATCCAGACTGGCCATTACCGATTCGAATATTTTACCGGTATAGGCATCGACGCTGTCATCTTCCTCTACGTTACGGTTTACGTACGGAGTGCCATTGGCCAGGCTTTGGGCAAGATGCAGTTTAAAATCAGGGAAGCCTTTGGTATCTAGACGGCGACAAAAGCGGTTGACGGTGGGTTCGCTGACGTCTGCCATTCTGGCCAGCGTCGCGATACTGGAGTGGATGGCGGTCTGTGGGGAGGCCAGGATCACCTCAGCGACTTTCCGTTCAGATTTGCTCAGCAGCTCCAGATGACTCTGGATTTTTTCCAGCGTATTCATATAACGAGGGTCACTCATGGTTTATACCCGTCGCATTTCAAGCTACAGCGGGGGCGATCGCACTGGCTATAACTTGAAATCCATAGGGTATGTCGATTTCAATCAAAGGAGAAATCAATGCCGGTTTAGTGGAAATATACTACGTGCTGGTAACCGTTGGCAGTGTCGACAGAGGGTATGCAGGCTTTTTTCATCAGAACATGACCTGTGTCTAACTTTCATAATGGTAAAAGAGCATCAAAAAAGACAGAAAATTACAGTTTTTGGCTCGGGCTCCTACGTTTAGAGCCGGTAGCACTTAACACTGCATTTTCTGGGGCTTTTTTTCTACTTTTGATCCGGGTTTACTGGCCGTAGTCAAAGAGAGTACATTAGTAATGTAAGAAAATTACAAATATCCTGCAACGAGGAGATGAACATGGCGGTAACCTCTACAGCCCAGGCGTGTGACCTGGTTATTTTCGGCGCGAAAGGCGATTTGGCGCGTCGTAAGCTGTTGCCTTCCCTGTACCAGTTAGAGAAAGCCGGTCATATCCATCCGGATACCCGCATCATCGGCGTCGGCCGTGCCGAGTGGGATAAAGAAGCCTATATCAAGGTGGTCAAGGAAGCGCTTGGCACCTTTATGAAAGAAAAACTGGATGACGAACTCTGGGCAACGCTGAGCGCGCGCCTGGATTTCTGCAACCTGGATGTGAACGACAGCAAGAACTTTACCAAATTGGGTAAAATGCTGGACCAGAAACATCGCACCACCATTAACTACTTTGCCATGCCGCCAAGCACCTTCGGCGCGATTTGCAAAGGCTTGGGTGAAGCCAAGTTGAACCACGAGCCGGCACGCGTGGTGATGGAAAAACCGCTGGGCACCGATCTCGCTTCTTCACGCGTGATCAACGATCAGGTGGCGGAATACTTCAACGAGAGCCAGGTTTATCGTATCGACCATTATCTCGGTAAAGAGACGGTACTGAACCTGCTGGCGCTGCGTTTCGCCAACTCGTTGTTCGCCTCCAACTGGGATAACCGCACCATCGATTCCGTACAGATCACCGTAGCGGAAGAGGTGGGTATTGAAGGGCGCTGGGGCTACTTTGACCAGGCCGGTCAGATGCGCGACATGATCCAGAACCACCTGTTGCAAATCCTGACCATGATTGCCATGTCGCCACCGGCGGACCTGACGACTGACCGCATTCGCGACGAGAAAGTGAAGGTACTGCGTTCACTACGCCGCATCGATCAGACCAATGTACGTGAAACCACAGTGCGTGGTCAGTACACCGCCGGCTTCGTGCAGGGCAAAAAGGTACCGGGTTATCTGGAAGAAGAAGGGGCGAATAAAAGCAGCAACACTGAAACCTTCGTCTCAATCCGCGTTGATATCGACAACTGGCAGTGGGCCGGCGTGCCGTTCTACCTGCGTACCGGTAAGCGTCTGCCGACCAAATGTTCTGAAGTGGTCGTCTACTTCAAGAACCCGCCGTTGAACCTGTTCAGCGATTCTTACCAGCAGTTGCCGCAGAACAAACTGACCATTCGCCTGCAGCCGGATGAAGGCATCGAAATTCAGGTGTTGAACAAGGTGCCGGGCCTGGATCACAAGCACCGCCTGCAAACCACCAAGCTGGATCTGAGTTTCTCCGAAACCTTTAACCAGGAGCATGTGGCTGACGCCTATGAGCGCCTGTTGCTGGAAACCATGCGTGGCATTCAAGCGCTGTTTGTACGCCGTGACGAAGTGGAAGAAGCCTGGAAGTGGGTTGACTCCATTATGGACGCGTGGAAAGCGGATAACGAGGCACCGAAGCCGTACCAATCCGGCACCTGGGGCCCGGTCGCTTCAGTGGCGATGATCACCCGTGATGGCCGTTCCTGGAACGAGTTCGAGTAATCACCCTGCCGGCAGCTTATCTGCCGGCATTTTTTTGCCCGCAGTACCGGGGCGCAACATCACTTGGGGTACGGCCGGACGCCCGCGCTTTAACGCGTGGGGCCCTGTGGCAGGGGCGTGCCATTGATAACCCGTAAGTAATGGAGAAGTAACGATGAAAAACTGGGAAACCAGCGCAGAACAGATCCTGACCGCAGGCCCGGTAGTACCGGTCATTGTGATCAATAAGCTGGAGCATGCGGTACCGCTGGCCAGGGCGCTGGTAGCCGGTGGCGTGCGCGTGCTGGAAGTCACATTGCGCACCGACTGCGCCATGGAGGCGATCCGCGCTATCGCGGCAGAGGTACCGGAGGCGATCATCGGTGCAGGTACGGTGATTAATCCGCAGCAGCTGCAGGCAGTGACCGAGGCAGGCGCGCAATTCGCTATCAGCCCCGGCCTGACGGACGCGCTGCTGAAGGCCGCTACCGCAGGGGCTATCCCGTTAATTCCGGGCATCAGCACCGTTTCAGAGCTGATGCTGGGTATGGATCACGGGCTGCGTGAGTTCAAATTCTTCCCGGCGGAAGCCAACGGTGGCGTGAAGGCATTGCAGGCGATCGGCGGCCCATTCCCGCAGGTGCGTTTCTGTCCGACCGGGGGCATCACGCCCAACAACTACCGTGATTACCTGGCTCTGAAAAGCGTGTTGTGTATCGGCGGCTCTTGGTTGGTACCGGCCGATGCGCTGGAAAATGGCGACTACGCTCGCATCACCGAACTGGCGCGTACCGCCGTCAGCGGCGCTGCGGTCTAACCCGCGCCGGGCCTGGGGCAGGCGAATATTTGGCCGTGCCGATTTAAACCGAGGTTCAACAACATGTTGAGCCTTTTTTTATTTTTAAATTACTTAACTTTCTTATTTTTAAACTTTTTTTTAATCGTTTTTGTGAAAACGGCGGTTTGCTTTCTTTTTTTGGCTATGGTACAACTATCGCAGTTGAAAATTTTACTTGATGAGGATATTGGGCAAATCGCACTCCGTGTAACAAGATAATGTGCGGCTGAGAATAGAGAATAATTATGATGACAACTAATGGAATTACCCTCAGAACCTCTACTTGCCAGCTTTTCCTGTCTGCCATCCTTGCCAGTGAGCATCACTGGTGCAGCGAGCTATAGCGTCTTTCTCCCTTAACCGGTGCTGGTGACAGGCTCAGTCCTCCGTCATTCCGCGTAGCCGGGCAAACTTCTTTATTACGTTTGGGTCAGTTTATCCCCAGGGATCTCTGCGTCGTCAGCGCCTCGTTGCGCCTGTCTGACGAGATAAATCGGGATAAATATGCCTTAGCGTGCGTTATTCGCCGTTTGGGAGAGAAATTATGATTTATTGGATCTTTTTAGGCTTGGCCATCGTGGCCGAAATTATCGGTACCCTGTCCATGAAATACGCCAGCGTCAGCGGCGGCATGACCGGTCATATTGTGATGTATGTGATGATCACTGCGTCGTACGTCATGCTGTCGTTGGCGATAAAACGCGTCGCTCTGGGCGTTGCTTATGCGCTGTGGGAAGGGATCGGTATCCTGTTTATTACCCTGTTCAGCGTACTGTGGTTCGACGAGCCAATCTCGGCTTTGAAGGTCCTGGGTCTGGTGACATTGATCGCCGGTATCCTGCTGGTGAAGTCCGGTACCCGCAAACCACGAAAACAGGCCAGCCCGCGAGGTGACAACCATGCAACAGCTTGAGTTGTACCACATTGGGTTTTTGGGACTGGCGATTGTGTTGGAAATTGTTGCCAACATCTTCCTGAAGATGTCAGACGGTTTCCGTAAAATTTGGTTAGGCCTGCTGTCGTTGCTGTCGGTGCTGGGGGCATTCAGTGCCCTGGCGCAGGCGGTGAAGGGGATTGATCTGTCGGTGGCCTATGCGTTGTGGGGTGGTTTCGGTATCGCCGCGACGATTGCCGCAGGTTGGATCCTGTTCGGTCAGCGCCTGAATGCCAAAGGCTGGATTGGCCTGGTGCTGCTGCTGACCGGTATGGTGATCATCAAACTGGCTTAATCAGCGCAAGAGTACGAAAAATGAAACCGCAGGCGTCAGCGTCTGCGGTTTTTTGTTTTACAGCGCAGCAATGATTTTGATTTCAACCTTGTACTTCGGGTTCATCAATTTGGCCTGCACGGTGCAACGCACCGGCGCGCTGCCGGCAACCACCCAGGCATCCCAGGCTGCGTTCATGGCAGCAAAATCGGCGCCGTCGGCCAGAAAGATAGTGGCGTCCAGCACCCGACTTTTGTCGGAGCCCACGCGCGCCAGGATCACGTCAATCGCCGCCAGGGCATTTGCGGTCTGGGCGGTAGCGTCATCATCCAGGTTTTCCGGCACGCTGGTGTAATAAACGGTGTCGTTATGAACTACGGCTTCGGACCAACGTTGGTCCGGGTCAATGCGTTCGATATTCATGCAATTATCTCCATATCATCATCGCGTTAAGGGTAACACAGCCATCGGCAGAAATGTGCGACGATAAAGTCGGTGGTAGCCGCGCGGCAGGATAGGCATAATTAGCGCTGAATTACATCGGCAGAGAGATAGCGTGGCAGACGATTTCGCAACAGACGGCGCCCTGGCGCAGGCAATCAAGGGTTTCAAACCGCGTGAAGCACAGCGGCAGATGGCGGAAGCGGTCACCGAAGCCATTAACTTCAAGCAGGAACTGGTGGTCGAAGCGGGCACCGGGACCGGCAAAACCTACGCCTACCTGGTGCCGGCACTGCGGGCCGATCGCAAAGTGATTATTTCCACCGGATCAAAAGCGTTGCAGGATCAGCTTTATGCACGCGATTTGCCCACTGTGGCCAAAGCACTGAAGTACAAAGGCAAGATGGCGCTGCTGAAAGGGCGCTCCAATTACCTGTGTCTGGAACGTCTGGAGCAACAGTCGATGGCCGGCGGCGAACTGGCCGGGCAAACGCTGATCGATCTGGTCCATCTGCGCAAATGGTCGTCGATGACCAAAGAGGGCGACATCAGCAGTTGCAGCGACGTGGCGGAAGACAGCTTCGTTTGGCCGCTGGTGACCAGCACTAACGACAACTGTCTGGGCAGCGATTGCCCCTTGTATAAAGATTGCTTTGTGGTCAAGGCGCGTCGTCGTGCCATGGATGCTGATGTGGTGGTGGTGAACCACCATCTGTTCCTGGCCGATATGGTGGTGAAAGAGGGCGGCTTTGCCGAACTGATCCCTGAGGCCGATGTGATGATCTTCGATGAAGCGCATCAGATCCCGGATATCGCCAGCCAGTATTTCGGTAAGCAGCTGACCAGCCGCCAACTGCTGGACCTGGCGAAAGACATCTCCATTGCCTACCGCACCGAAGTGCGCGATGCCGCACAGCTGCAAAAAAGCGCCGACCGCCTCAGCCAAAGCACGCAGGATTTTCGTTTGATGCTGGGGGAGCCGGGATTTCGCGGCAACCTGCGCGAAGTGCTCAGCCAGCCCAATGTGCAGCGTGCTTTGCTGCTGCTCGATGACGCGCTGGAGCTGTGTTATGACGTGGTCAAACTTTCCCTTGGCCGTTCGGCCCTGCTGGATGCCGCCTTTGAGCGTGCTACGCTGTACCGGGCCCGACTCAAACGCTTGAAAGAGGTCAACGAACCCGGTTTCAGCTATTGGTATGAGTGCAACTCACGCCATTTTGTGTTGGCGCTGACCCCGCTGACGGTGGCCGATCGTTTTCGCGAGCTGCTGGATGAAAAGCCGGGCAGCTGGATTTTTACCTCGGCAACCCTGTCGGTTAATGAGCAAATGGGGCACTTTACCGAGCGCCTGGGCCTGAACAAGGCCAAAACGCTGCTGCTGGCCAGCCCATTCGACTACGCCAAACAGGCCTTGTTGTGCGTGCCGCGTTTTTTGCCTTCACCAAATCAACCCGGCGGCGCAAGACAATTGGCACGCATGCTACGGCCGCTGATTGAAGCCAATAACGGCCGCTGCTTCTTCCTTTGTACTTCGCACCAGATGATGCGTGAGCTGGCGGAGGAGTTCCGCGCTACCATGACGTTGCCGGTGCTGCTGCAGGGAGAAACCAGCAAGGGCCAGCTGTTGGCACAGTTTGTTGAGGCCGGTAATGCGCTGTTGGTGGCGACCAGCAGTTTCTGGGAGGGCGTAGATGTCCGCGGCGATGCATTGTCTTGCGTGATTATCGACAAACTGCCGTTCACCTCGCCTGACGATCCGTTGCTGAAAGCTCGGATTGAAGACTGCCGGTTGCGCGGCGGCGACCCATTCAACGATGTGCAACTGCCGGATGCGGTCATTACCCTGAAACAGGGAGTTGGACGCCTGATCCGCGATACCGACGATCGCGGCGTGCTGGTGATTTGCGACAATCGGCTGGTGATGCGCCCCTATGGCGAAGTGTTTCTTAACAGCCTGCCGCCGACGCCGCGTACCCGCGACATCGCCCAGGCGATTGCCTTCCTGCAGGCGGAACGCTAGCGGATAGGCGCGACCCCGGGGCTGTGCTACAATGCGCGCCCTGTATGAAAAACCCTGTTTTTTTCCCGCCTGAGGTTGGCATGTCCACGCGAATTTTAGCGATCGATACAGCGACGGAAGCCTGTTCCGTTGCTATCTGGAGTCAAGGCGAAATCCACGCCCTGTTTGAGCTGTGCCCACGTGAGCATACGCAACGTATTTTACCTATGGTGCAGCAGGTGCTGGCGGAATCCGGGGTCACCCTTGGCCAGCTCGATGCGCTGGCTTTTGGCCGTGGGCCGGGCAGCTTTACCGGCGTGCGTATCGGCATCGGCATTGCTCAGGGGCTGGCGCTGGGCGCCGACTTACCCTTGCTGGGCGTCTCCACGCTGCAAACCATGGCGCAGGGCGCCTGGCGACTCACCGGGGCTGACCGCGTGCTGTCGGCGATAGATGCGCGTATGGGGGAAGTCTACTGGGGGCAGTTTGAACGTCAGCAGGACGGTAACTGGCTTGAAAGTGAAGGTGAAGCGGTACTGACCCCGGCGCAGGCGCTGGTGCGTGCGCAAGGTCTGCAAGGCCACTGGGCGCATGTCGGCACCGGCTGGCAAACCTACCCGGATTTGGTTGCCGGTTCTACGTTAACCCTGAGCGATGGGCAAATGTTGTTGCCGCAGGCAGAAGATATGCTGCCTTTGGCGCTGCATGCCTGGCAACAGGGGTTGGCGGTGGCGGTAGAAAATGCCGAGCCGACCTATTTGCGCAATGAGGTCACCTGGAAGAAATTACCGGGCCGCGAATAGTCGCCACCGATTTGTGCTGTGGCGGCCATCGGGAGAGGAATGATCTGCAACTTGCTCTGTGAATTGATGTCAAAGTTACAGCCATTTCAGGAGATTGCGATGATGTTAACCCGCACTGTTTGTAAAAAAATGTCGCTGCTGGCCATTGCCGGCAGCGTGCTGGCGTTGTCAGGGTGTGTCACCGTGCCTGACGCGATTAAAGGCAGCACGGCAACGCCGGTCCAGCAGTTGTCTTCGGTACAGAATGCGCCGAACCTGTTTGTCGGGGCTGAAGCTCGCTTTGGCGGTACGGTAGTGAACGTTGCCAATGAGCAGGGGCGCACGCTGTTGGAAATTGCCGCTGTGCCGCTCGATTCCGGCGCCCGGCCGATATTGGGTGAGCCGTCACGGGGGCGTCTGATAGCCTCGATTAATGGCTTCCTGGAACCGGTTGATTTCAAGGGCCAGTTAGTAACGGTAGTAGGGCCAATCACCGGCGTGAAAGACGGCAAGATCGGCATGACCCCGTACAAGTTTGTTACCATGAATGCCACCGGCTACAAACGCTGGCATCTGGCTCAGCAGGTGATGATGCCACCGGCGCCAATGGGCCCTTGGGGCTGGCGTAGCGGTACCTGGGGCCCCGGTTGGGGCGTGGGGTACGGCTGGTATAATCCTGGCCCGGCACAGGTGCAAACTATCGTTACCGAATAATGCTCGTAGGATGTTAACAATTTTACTAGGGCGGCTCCGGCCGCCTTATTCTTTTGGCGTAGGGAAAGACCGCCAATTAGTGACGTACATCGCAACCTGAATATTGTTTAAAACTCAAACTGGTCTGCTGAGTTAAAATATTGTTATGGTTTAGCTGCATATTTGGGGGCTGCGATGATGATAATGAATAATGATTTCAGGAGTAATACCTTGGATAAGGTCTGGTTAAAACGTTACCCGGCGGATGTTCCGGCAGAGATCGACGCCGATCGTTATTCATCTTTGGTCGAAATGTTTGAAAATGCGGTTCAGCGCTACGCGGATCAACCGGCTTTCATTAACATGGGCGAGGTGATGACCTACCGCAAGCTGGAAGAACGTAGTCGGGCTTTCGCGGCTTACCTGCAAAATGAGCTGGGGCTGCAGAAAGGCGATCGCGTTGCTCTGATGATGCCGAATCTGTTGCAGTATCCCATCGCGCTGTTTGGCATTTTACGTGCGGGTATGGTGGTGGTGAACGTTAACCCGCTGTATACGCCGCGTGAACTGGAACATCAATTGAACGACAGTGGCGCAAGTGCCATTGTGATCGTGTCAAACTTTGCCCACACGCTGGAAAAAGTGGTGTTCAACACGCAGATAAAGCACGTGATCCTGACGCGCATGGGCGACCAGCTCTCCGCTGCCAAAGGCACGCTGGTTAATTTCGTAGTGAAATACATCAAACGGCTGGTACCGAAATACCATTTGCCGGCTGCCGTTTCTTTTCGCAGTGCGCTCCAGCGCGGGCGTCGCCAACAGTATGTTAAACCCGATATTATCAACACCGATCTGGCGTTCCTGCAATATACCGGCGGGACTACCGGCGTCGCAAAGGGCGCGATGCTGACGCACCGCAACATGCAGGCCAACCTGGAGCAGGCCAAAGCTGCCTATTTGCCGCTGTTTCGTGAAGGGCAGGAGCTGGTGGTCACGGCGCTGCCGCTGTATCACATTTTTGCGCTGACGGTGAACTGCCTGCTGTTTATCGATTTGGGTGGGCGCAATTTGCTGATCACCAACCCGCGTGATATTCCGGGGATGGTGAAAGAACTGGGTAAATATCCGTTCACCGCCATGAGCGGGGTGAACACCCTGTTCAATGCGCTATTGAACAACGAGGACTTCCACAAGCTGGATTTCTCCACGCTGCGTTTTTCCGTCGGCGGCGGCATGTCGGTACAGAAATCGGTGGCGGACAAGTGGGAGAAAACCACTGGTAAGCACCTGCTGGAGGGATACGGCCTGACGGAGTGCGCACCGCTGGTGGCAGGGAACCCTTACGATCTGAAACACTACAGCGGCAGTATCGGCTTGCCGGTGCCGTCGACGGACATTCGTCTGGTGGACGACAACGGTCAGGATGTGCCGATCGGCGAGCCGGGCGAACTGTGGGTCAAAGGGCCGCAAGTTATGTTAGGCTACTGGCAGCGGCCGGATGCCACCGATGAAGTATTGAAAGAGGGCTGGCTCGCGACCGGGGATATCGTTACAGTGGACGAGATGGGTTTTGTCCGCGTCGTCGACCGTAAGAAAGACATGATCCTGGTTTCCGGGTTTAACGTATACCCGAACGAGATAGAAGACGTAGTCAGTCAGCATCCGAAAGTGTTGGAATGCGCGGCGATTGGCGTGCCGAATGAGGTCACCGGTGAAACGGTCAAAATTTGTGTGGTGAAGAAAGACGCTTCGCTGACCAAAGAAGAGTTGTTGACCCACTGCCGCCGGCAGTTGACCGGGTATAAAGTGCCTAAAATTGTTGAGTTCCGTGACGAGTTGCCGAAGTCTAACGTCGGCAAAATTTTGCGGCGAGAACTGCGTGATGAGCAGAAAAAACCTGCGGCGGCCGATGCCGCCTAGGTTATCATCCACGCCCTGCAGATCAACAACGCCGGTGAATGCCGGCGTTGTTGTGTTTGAATCATGAAAGCGACCAAGAGAATGACGTTTTGAACTATCAGTTGATCACTACCGATGCCGGATTGCAGCAGGTCTGCGAGCAGGCGAAAAAGCATGCCCAGATAGCGCTGGACACCGAATTTGTCAGAACGCGCACCTACTATCCGCAGTTAGGCCTGATTCAGTTATACGACGGTGAACAACTCTCTCTGATTGACCCCTTGCCAATCAAGCAATGGCAGCCGTTTATCGAGCTGCTGAGCAACACCCAGATTGTTAAGTTCCTGCATGCCGGCAGTGAGGACCTGGAAGTTTTCCTCAACGCCTTTAAAACCTTGCCGACGCCAATGGTAGACACCCAGATCCTGGCGGCTTTCACCGGTCGGCCGCTGTCTTGCGGGTTTGCGACCCTGGTGGCGGAGTATATGCAGGTGGAACTGGATAAAAGTGAAGCCCGTACCGACTGGCTGGCGCGACCGCTGACGGAAAAACAGTGCGTTTATGCGGCTGCGGACGTGTTCTATCTGCTGCCGATGGCCAAACGCCTGGTTCAGGAGACGGAAGAAGCCGGTTGGACCGCCGCAGCCAACAACGAGTGCCTGTTGTTGTGCCAGCGCCGTAGCGAGACGCTGGCGCCGGAATTGGCCTACCGTGAAATCACCAATGCCTGGCAACTGCGTCCGCGCCAGTTGGGCTGCTTGCAGAAACTGGCTGAATGGCGCCTGCGTCAGGCGCGTGAGCGCGATCTGGCGGTGAACTTTGTGGTGCGCGAGGAAAACCTCTGGCAGGTGGCGCGGCATATGCCGACATCGCTGGGGGAATTGGACTCGCTGGGTCTCAGTGGCCCGGAAATTCGTTATCACGGTAAAACGCTGTTGGCACTGGTGGCAGAGGCCAGCGAGCTCGATGAGGCTGCACTGCCTGCACCGTTGTCGAACCTGATCGATCAGCCGGGCTACAAGAAAGTGTTCAAGGATATCAAGGCGGCGATCGTCATCGTCAGTGAGCAAAGCGGGTTGAGCAGCGAATTACTGGCATCGCGCCGACAGATTAACCAACTGCTGAATTGGCATTGGAAGTTGAAAGGCGCTGACAGCCTGCCAGAATTAATCAGCGGTTGGCGCGGTGATTTATTGGCGTCGCCGCTGCAGGCTATTTTGAAGGATTATTAATCGAGCGGTAAAACTTGGGGCAGGGTAAGGAAACGCTGCTCCGATTATTTATTAGAAATAATCATAGCAACACTTACCGACAGCATTTACTTTAAACAACGGTGACGCAAGATTAATTGAGATTAATCCCAAAGGGTAAAAACGATTATTAGGCGCTTTTTATCTCAATAACTGGTTATGCATACAGTTACCCCCTGCAAGAAAATATACAGGGGGTAATTAGTGCGTCACACTCATTTAGTTACTTCTTCCGATTCCGGTAATGTCACGTTGAGTTCAAGAACCGAAATATCATCCCCTTTCTGCTCAAACTGCACGTGCAGCATTTCAGGGTCGATTTGAATATATTTGCAAATTACCGCCAGAATATCGCGTTTCAAATCAGGCAGATACGGGGGCTCACTGTCCCCGCGACGACGCTCTGCGACGATAATCTGCAGCCGTTCCTTGGCTATATTGGCTGTCTGCTTTTTGCGGGACAGAAAGAAGTCTAGTAATGCCATGGTTTATCCCCCAAAAAGGCGTTTCAGGAAACCCTTCTTCTCTTCTTCAATGAAGCGGAAGGGGCGTTCTTCCCCTAACAAGCGGCTCACGGTATCGTCGTAGGCTTTGCCGGCATCCGACTCAGCGTCGAGGATCACCGGTTCACCCTGGTTGGATGCACGCAGTACGGATTGGTCTTCCGGGATTACGCCGACCAATGGAATGCGCAGAATTTCCAGCACGTCTTCCATGCTCAGCATGTCGCCACGGCTGACGCGACCTGGGTTGTAGCGGGTCAGCAGCAGATGTTCCTTGATTGGCGATTCGCCTCTCTCGGCACGGCGAGATTTGGAAGACAAAATGCCCAGGATACGGTCAGAGTCACGTACCGAGGAAACTTCCGGGTTGGTGGTGATGATGGCTTCATCAGCAAAGTACAACGCCATCAGCGCGCCGGTTTCGATGCCTGCCGGAGAGTCACAAACCACAAAATCAAAATCCATTTCGCCCAGGTCGTTAAGGATCTTCTCAACGCCTTCGCGGGTCAGTGCGTCTTTGTCACGCGTTTGCGAAGCTGGCAGGATAAACAGATTTTCAGTGCGCTTGTCTTTGATCAACGCCTGATTCAGCGTGGCATCACCCTGAATAACGTTAACGAAATCGTAAACAACCCGGCGTTCGCAGCCCATGATCAGGTCCAGATTACGCAGGCCGATATCAAAATCGATCACTACGGTTTTCTTTCCTTTTTGGGCTAAACCGGTAGCGATGGCCGCGCTTGAAGTGGTCTTGCCAACGCCCCCTTTACCCGATGTAACAACAATAATGCGTGCCATGAAATGGATTCCTTGTCAAAAGGGCTTAATTTAAAGGTTGTATGGTTAAAGCGTTATCCAACAGGCTGAGTCGTACTGCCTGCCCGACATAGTCGGACGGGATTTGGTCGCTCAACCAGTACTGCCCTGCGATAGAGACTAGCTCAGCACCCAGGTGCGTGCAAAAAATCTGGCACTGTGTATCACCTGATGCACCGGCCAGCGCACGACCACGCATCATGCCGTAGACGTGAATGTTGCCATCGGCAATTAATTCAGCGCCGGCGCTGACGCTGCTGGTCACGATCAGATCGCTGTTGCGGGCATAAATTTGTTGGCCAGAACGGACAGGGGTACTGATGATGCGCGTCTTGGCGGGGGCGTTGGGATCCACCACCGGGGCTGGCGCGGGCGCCGGTTCCGGGGCAGCCATCTTTTGGCCTTTGCCTTCGTTCAGTAACGGCAGCCCGGCACGGGTTATTGCGCGTTTCTGCCGCTCATCTCTGCAACCGCTGATACCCACAACGCGCAGACCTGCTGCCGTGACAGCCTGTTGAAGTTCTTTCCAGTTTGCGTCGCCGTTCAGCGTTGCAACGTTGATAACAACAGGGGCGTTTTTCAAAAAAGCGGGCGCTTGCTCTACTTTTTCCAGTAACGCCTGACGAATTACCTCGGGTTCCGAATTATGCAAATGAACAACCGATAGGGTAAAACTGCTGCCTTTTAGCTCAATTGGCGATTGTGACATCTATCCTGACTCAGTCTCAGCAACTTTAAATCCCCGGAATACCAATCGGGGTGCGATATTCCGAAGTACTATAAGCATGTTATAGTCAGAGTTATATCCAGGCAAGACGCTGCCCCAATTAAATAGAGTTAAAAACATGCTTTGTGTGATCTATAGAAGCCCTAAACGCGATCAAACTTATCTTTATGTCGAAAAAAAAGACGATTTCTCCCGAGTACCGGAAGATCTGATGAAAAGTTTCGGCACGCCGCAATTGGCAATGACGCTTTCTCTGGAAGGGCGGGAAAAGTTAGCCTCGGCGGATATTGAAAAAGTGAAAGAGGCCCTGAAAGACGAAGGGTTTTATCTGCAGGTTCCGCCGCCGCTGGAAAATTTATTAAATCAGCATCTGTCTGCTGACAAAAAATAACCTACTCAGGCGTACAGGGTGACGCTGGAACGGCGGCCCTCAGCAGAGTGATAAAGGAGCCGCGTGATGAGATTTTCAGCGATAACCGTGCTGTCGACTCTGTTGGCGCTGGGATACGGCGTGGGTCCGCAGGCCAGGGCGCAGGTTGCCACACCGGCGTCGGCTACCGCTACTCCTGCAACGCAGAGCCGGCTTTCTGAAACGGGTCGGGATCCTGCACAGTTCCCGGCCTATGTTGAACAGCTAAAACGTCAGGCGCTGGCACAGGGCATTAAACCGACCATTGTCGAAAGCGCCTTCGCCGACGTGCATTTTGTCGATCGGGTGATCAAGGCGGACCGTAATCAGCCGGAAAAGAAAATCACGCTGGACGACTACCTCAAACGCGTATTGCCACCGGCCAAGATCGCGCAAGGCCGAGGACTGTATCGGCAGTATCACCCGCAGCTTTCGCGGCTCACCGCACGCTATGGCGTGCCGGGACGTTATGTTGTGGCACTGTGGGGCATGGAAAGCGCCTTCGGCAAAATCCAGGGGCGTGAAGATGTGATTTCTGCGCTCGCCACTTTGGCTTTTGAAGGGCGGCGCGAGGCGTTCTTCAGTCAACAGCTGATGGCAGCGCTGCAAATTCTCGAGCAGGGGCATGTCAGTCGCGAACAGTTGAAAGGCTCCTGGGCCGGTGCCATGGGACAGTGCCAGTTTATGCCGACCTCGTTCCTGAATTATGCTGCGGACGGCGACGGTGACGGCCGCATTGATATCTGGAACAACGTTGACGATGTCTTTGCCTCTACGGCCCACTATCTGTCGAGCGAAGGCTGGCAGCGTGGTATTGGCTGGGGCAGAGAGGTCAGACTGCCTGCCGGGTTCAGCGCCGAGGCCCTGGGGCTGAAAGATAGCCAGGCGCACAGCGTCAATGAATGGCAAAAGCGTGGAGTGCGGCGTCCGGATGGTTCAGCGCTGCCGCATTCCAGCCTGCGCAGTTGGCTGATCACACCGGATGATATGCAAGGCCGTGCATTCCTGGTTTATGATAATTTTCGCACGATTATGCACTGGAATCGCTCTTACTATTTTGCGATCGGTGTGGGTATGATGGCTGACGGTATCGGGCAATAGGCAAAAGGCTACGGTGCCTCCACCAGCGCGTGGAATAACGGGCTTAGCATGCTAAGCCCCTACATGATTGTAGGGAGAGGCGGTATGTATCAACATAGAGATTGGCAGGGTTCATTACTTGATTTTCCGGTAAATAAAGTGGTCTGCGTTGGCAGCAACTACGCCGATCACATCAAGGAAATGGGCAGTGCAACCTCGGCAGAGCCGGTAGTGTTTATCAAGCCTGAAACGGCGCTGTGCGATATTCGCCAGCCGGTGGCGATCCCCAAAGAGTTTGGTTCGGTACATCATGAAGTGGAGCTGGCTGTGCTGATCGGCACGCCGCTAAAGCAGGCTAATGAAGATCGCGTGGCGCGTGCTATCGCCGGATACGGTGTTGCGCTTGATCTGACGCTGCGGGAACTGCAGGCGGGCTTCAAGAAGGCAGGACAACCCTGGGAAAAAGCCAAGGGATTCGACGGTTCTTGCCCGATTTCCGGCTTTATACCGGTGGCAGAGTTTGGCGATCCGCAAAATGCTGATCTGTCCCTGACGGTCAATGATCAGGTGCGCCAACAAGGCAATACTCGCGATATGATCACGCCGATCCTGCCGCTGATCAGCTATATGAGCCGCTTTTTCACGTTGCGCGCAGGCGATATTATCCTTACCGGTACGCCGCAGGGCGTCGGCCCGATGAGCTCTGGCGATATGCTGAAAGTGACTCTCAACGGCAAGTCATTGACGACACGCGTGATTTGAAACCGGATAAAAAACAATAAAAAAAGGCCCCACAGGGCCTTTTTTCAGTGCAGTCAGATCAAAAAGCTTATTTACGGCCCAGCAAGAAACCGAAAACAATCCCCACGGCGGCGGCGATAGCTACGCCGGCAAGCGGGTTGGATTCAACCTGAGTTCGCACCGTATCGGCAGCGTCTCTGGCCGCATAGCTGGCCTGAGAGGCATATTTACGGGCCGCGCCTTTGATTTGATGATCCGGTGAATCCGTTGCCTTACCAAAGGCTTCTTCGACGGCGCCGGCAGCTTCATTGACTTTATCTTCTGCTTTCCCAAACATACTTGGCTCCTTAGCTTCATTCAAAAGGCGAACATTAAACATAGCAGGGTTATGCGACTCTTGGCGGCAAAATGTGCTTTATGAGATGAATCTTACCCGTGAATAATGATGAACAGGGATACGGGAGAGGAGGAAAACGAAAGGATGATAGACCTGATTTTTGTACGTATAATTAGACGATAAACTTGGTGTGTTTTATCCCTTTCAGTATCAAGGGTAACGGCCTGATAATGCTGGCCGAAAATGTTGAATACCGTTGTTTTAAATAGCGTTTTTTTTAAGCGAACATATTGTTATCGCTATGATTATATTGTGTTTTCAGCCTTTCCATTTGGCTGGGATATCTATATAGTGCACCCTCAAAACCTGCAAGCAGGTTATCTATTCATTTACCTATACCGGACGCGAACATGTCACAAACCCCTTTTTGGCAACAAAAATCGCTGGCTGAAATGTCAGAACAAGAGTGGGAATCGCTTTGCGACGGTTGTGGGCAATGCTGTCTGAATAAGCTGATCGACGAAGATACCGACGAGATTTATTTCACCAACGTAGCCTGTAACCAGCTGAATATTAAGTCGTGCCAGTGCCGCAACTATGAGCGTCGCTTTGAGCTGGAAGAGGACTGCATCAAACTGACGCGTGAAAACCTCACGACCTTTGATTGGCTGCCGCCGACCTGCGCATACCGTTTGATCGGCGAGGGCAAGCCGCTGTTTGCCTGGCATCCGCTGGTCAGCGGTTCTAAAGCTGCGATGCACGGGGAGCGTATTACGGTACGACATATTGCGGTGCGGGAAAGTGAAGTGGTGGACTGGCAGGATCACATCCTGAACAAACCGAGCTGGGCGAGATAAGGAAAAAAGCCCCTGCAAAGATGAGGGGCAAGACACACAACAACACCAGGGAAATCGTTAAATATTAACTTGCGGATATTATAGGGATTCTCTGATAAAACTTCATCAAAATATCGATGCAATAATGCATCGCTATGATGAATTTTTTTGTATGAAGTGATTTAAGGGGGAATCATTGCCCCGTGCTTTTGTGAGATAAGGTCGAAAAAGTGCCGTATGGCTTTCGAAGATCGGGCTTTTTACTCTTCTAACTTAATGTTATGTAAATTACGTCCATAATCCTGCCCAGACGCTTCTTTTTAAACGTAAGGTTCGGTAGTTTGAGCGCTCTCACGCTAAGTTCCGAGAGTAAAATAATGAAAATGATACGCCTGTTTGCCATAGCTGGAGCACTGATAGTGCTCGTTTATTACCTTACACATACCTAATCTCGCATTACCTCTGAAGATCATAAGCGATTCCATGAAAAACGGCGCCTTGAGGCGCCGTCAGATTGTTGACAAAGTCCTTTGCAGTTAAAAGTTCTGTTCTGGTGACTAATGAAAACAAAGGATTATGCCTTCTGATTTACCCCAAACATCCGAAAACCACGTTTTTCGGGTGTTTGTCATTAGACTAACGGCGCCCTGAGGCGCCGTTTTTCATGCTGTCATGCTCAGCGGCCAAACAGATCGCGGCGGCGTGGGCGGACAAATTGTGCGAGCAGCACAACGATAGCAATCAACAAATAAGCCGCGAAGATGCCAACCAGCCACTGTGGCATTTCCAGCGTCAAGAATTCCCATTGGCGTACCGAACAGTCACCTGATGCGTGGAACACCGCCGGCAACCATTTGTCCAGCGGCAGCCAGGACGGGAAGCTAACGAAGAAATCACAGGTATTAAACGGCGAGGGATGCAGTTGGATCATGGTGTGTTTCCACGCCAGCTGCAGGCCTTCCCAGGCACTGTAAATCCACAGCGCAATAGCGGCATAACGCAGTGGCGTTTTCGGCGCAATGGCGCCCAGCAGTGAGGCGCCCAGAATGCCAAACAGCGCGCAGCGTTCGTAAATGCACATGACACAGGGTTGCAGCAGCATTACGTGCTGAAAGTAGAGTGCGACTAATTCCAGCGCCAGCGCAGTCAGGGCCATCAACAGCCAAGCACCGCGCCCCTGTGAGCAGCGGTTAAAGAATTGCAACATATATTTATTCTTCCATGCAGTAAGCAATTGAACTGGCAGTGTAAACCAATTCAACCCCGCTGCCAGCCACCTGAGCCGGATTCAGCACAAAAATAGTCGCTGACAGCGGAGCGGGTTTACAGGGTTAGTGTGCCGCGGCTTCGATTGACGGTAGCGTCAGCCAATGCCACTGGGTCAGCAGATCGGTCACGGGCGCCAGAGTAAACTGTACGCACAGCAGACCGACCAAGGTTAATACCACAGTATAGGGCAATGCCATCCATACCATTCGCCCATAGGATAAACGTACCAGAGGGGCCAGTGCCGAGGTCAGCAAGAACAGGAAGGCGGCCTGGCCATTCGGCGTGGCGACCGACGGCAAATTGGTCCCGGTGTTAATGGCGACCGCTAACATTTCGAACTGCTTCAGGGAAATGGCGCCATTTTCAAACGCGGCGCGCGCTTCATTAATGTAAACCGTGCCGACGAACACATTGTCGGATACGGAGGACAGCAAGCCATTGAACAGATAAAACAGCGAAAGTTGAGAAGAGGGTTCCGCCTGCAGAACAAATTGAATCACCGGTGTAAACAGGTGTTGTTCAATGATCACAGCCACCACGGTGAAAAATACCGTCAGCAGGGCGGTGAAGGGCAAGGCCTCCTGGAAGGCTTTGCCGATGGCATGCTCATCGGTTACGCCACACAGGGAAGTGGCGAGGATAATCACCGACAGGCCAATCAGGCCAACCTCCGCCAGATGGAAGGCCAGAGCGACAATCAGCCAAACGCCGATAAGTGCCTGAACCACCAATTTGACCTGCTCTTGCTTACTGCGCCCGGCAGTCGCCTGGCGGTCAAACTCCGTCAGCACTTCGCGCACGCGCTCCGGCAGTTTTGCTCCGTAGCCGAAGACGCCGAACCGCTCAAGCAGCAGGCAGACCAGCAGACCACAGACCAACACCGGTAAGGTGACCGGTGCCATGCGCAGGAAGAAGTCGACAAACCCCCAGTCGGCGCTTTTGGCGATGATCAGGTTTTGTGGTTCGCCCACCATGGTCATCACGCCGCCCAGAGCGGTACCGACACCAGCATGCATCAGCAGACTGCGCAAAAAGGCGCGGAACTGCTCCAGCGTCTGTTTGTTATCGTCGCTTACCAGGTTGCTGTCGTCGTTGACGTCGGCATTGCCGCCGGAAGGGTTTGACACCACGTTGTGGTAAATCGAATAGAACCCGGTTGCGACGCTGATGACCACCGCAACCACCGTCAACGCATCAAGGAAGGCGGACAAAAATGCCGCCGCAAAACAGAAGGCTAAAGACAGCAGTATTTTAGAGCGAATATTGAGCAGCAGCTTGGTGAAGACGAACAGCAGTAGCTGCTTCATAAAGTAGATACCGGCCACCATAAAGATCAGCAACAGCAGGACTTCCAGATTATGGGCAATCTCTTCGCCCACCCGATCGGGGCTGGTCATGCCGATCAACACCGCCTCAATGGCCAGCAGGCCGCCCGGCAGCAGGGGATAGCACTTCAGCGCCATCGCCAGCGTGAAGATAAATTCGATGACCAGCAGCCAACCCGCAATGAAGGGATCGACCAGGAAGAAAACCAGCGGATTGACCAACAAGAAGATGAGGATGGCCAGTTTGTACCAGTCAGGTGATTGCCCGAGGAAGTTTTTCACCAGGGCACTGCGTAAAGTCGTTTCCATTATGCGTTACACGTCCTGAAAATAAGTTGTCACATATTACCCTAACAATGCCGCAGGGGCAGAAGCAATACGGGCTTGCTTTACGCCGTGAAATTTCTCTGACGCGGTGTTTTTGCACGTTTTTTGCCACTTTATGCACACTTTCGTTTAATGTTTTTCGCTCACGCTATGTCATGCCAAGGCGATCTGGTATGATCAGCCGACTACTATTACTGATTATCGTCGCTACGGAACGTCAAACACATGGTCATAAAGGCGCAGAGTCCTGCCGGTTTCGCGGAAGAATACATTATCGAGAGTATCTGGAATAATCGCTTCCCTCCTGGCTCTATTTTGCCCGCGGAGCGTGAGCTTTCAGAACTGATTGGTGTTACGCGCACCACGTTACGCGAAGTTTTACAACGCCTGGCCCGTGATGGCTGGCTGACCATTCAGCATGGCAAACCGACCAAAGTAAATAATTTCTGGGAAACATCCGGCCTTAATATTCTTGAGACGGTGGCACGCCTCGATCACAAAAGTGTTCCACAGTTGATCGACAACCTGCTGTCGGTTCGTACCAATATTGCCGCGATCTTTATTCGCGCAGCAGTGCGTAATCATCCTGAGGCTGCTCAGGAAGTGTTGGCGAAAGCGACCCAGGTGGAAGATCAGGCGGACGCTTTCAACCTGTTGGACTACGAAATTTTCCGCGGTCTGGCATTCGCTTCCGGCAACCCGATTTACGGCCTGATCTTCAACGGCCTCAAAGGTCTGTATACCCGTGTCGGTCGTTACTACTTCTCAAATCCGGAGTCCCGCAAGCTGGCGCTGACTTTCTACAGCAAGCTGTCGACGCTGTGCCATGAGAAGTCGTACGATCAGGTGATGGATTGCGTGCGTAATTACGGTAAAGACAGCGGGGCCATCTGGCAGAGCATGCAAGGCACCATGCCGAGCGATCTGACCGAAGCCCGCTGTTAGTATCACATCTCGCATTACGCAAAAGGGGCGCCAGTGGCGCCCCTTAGGTTATTGACAAAGGGGGATAAAAACGTGGTTTTTCCCCTTTTGTATTATCAGGCGAAAATCAATAAATTGATTTTCCTGGTTTATTTTCAAAACCTTTAGCGCCTGCCGCCAAACATTATATGTTTGTCAGCAGTCAAAGGGGCGCCAGTGGCGCCCCTTTGTCATTGTCTGATCTTACAGCGGAGTCGGGCGCGGCGGACAACGTTCCAGCAGCTCGACGCTGCCATCCTCGTTGAGCTGCTCCAGAATAATGTCGAAGCCCCACAGGCGGTGCAGGTGTTTCATCACCTCTCGCCGGCTCTTGTCCAGCGGCGCACGGTCTTGTGGAATATAACGCAACGTCAATGAGCGATCGCCGCGCAAATCCACATTCCAGATCTGAATGTTCGGCTCGTGGTCGCTCAGGTTATATTGCGCCGACAGCTCCTGACGGATCGCCCGATAACCCGCCTCATTATGGATCGCCGCAATCTCCAGGTAGTTATTGCGATCGTCATCGAGCACGGTGAACAGCCGGAAGTCACGCATGATTTTCGGCGACAGGAACTGGCTGATAAAACTTTCGTCCTTAAAATCACGCATGGCAAAGTGCAGCGTTTCCAGCCAGTCTTTACCGGCAATATCCGGGAACCAGTAGCGGTCTTCTTCGGTCGGCGACTGGCAGATGCGCTTGATGTCCTGGAACATGGCAAAGCCCAGCGCGTAAGGGTTAATCCCGTTATAATAAGGGCTATTGTAAGGCGGCTGATACACCACGTTGGTGTGGCTGTGCAAAAACTCCAGCATAAAGCGTTCGGTTACCCGGCCTTCATCGTAAAGATGGTTGAGGATGGTGTAGTGCCAGAATGTCGCCCAGCCTTCGTTCATCACCTGCGTTTGTTTCTGCGGATAAAAATACTGGCTCACTTTGCGCACGATGCGCAGCACCTCACGCTGCCAGGGTTCCAGCAGCGGTGCATTTTTCTCCATAAAGTAGAGGATGTTTTCCTGCGGCTCACTTGGATAGCGACGCGCTTGTTCAGGCGCTTCTTCGCGTTCTACCCGTGGCAGGGTTTTCCACAGCGTATTGACCTGGCTTTGCAGGTACTCCTCGCGGCTCTTCTGGCGGGCTTTTTCTTCGACCAGGGAAATCTTCTGCGGGCGTTTATAGCGGTCCACGCCGTAATTCATCAACGCATGGCAGGAATCGAGCAGCTTCTCCACTTCTTCAACGCCGTAGCGTTCTTCGCACTGGCTGATGTAGTGGCGGGCGAACAACAGATAATCGACGATCGAACTGGCGTCGGTCCAACTGCGGAACAGGTAATTATTTTTGAAAAACGAGTTGTGGCCGTAGCAGGCGTGCGCCATGACCAGCGCTTGCATGGTGATGGTGTTTTCTTCCATCAGATAGGCAATGCAAGGGTTGGAGTTGATGACGATTTCGTAGGCCAGCCCCTGCTGCCCGTGTTTGTAGCGCTGCTCGGTCTCAATGAATTTTTTACCGAATGACCAATGGGTATAGTTAATCGGCATGCCGACGCTCGAATAGGCGTCCATCATCTGCTCTGAGGTAATCACCTCTATCTGATGCGGGTAGGTATCGAGCTTGTAATGTTTGGCTACGCGATCGATGTGCTCCAGATACACCTGCAGCAGCTCGAACGTCCAGTCCGGTCCATCGCTCAGACGTTTATCTTCCTTGACCTTTTCATGTGTTGAAGTAGTCATCAGCGCACCCTCGTTATTACGGACCTTGCTCGAACGGCAGACCCTAGATCAATCGTAGCTCAATCTGGGCAGAGGTAATAATGATATAAAGCTTAAAAATTCAACGATCTGACGTCACTGTCCTGCCTCAGGAGACGACAGGGGCATTTTGCGGCGAGTTTTTTCTGCTGAAGCGATTGCGGATGCGTATGAAATGTTATCTCGATGGAATGGCTCTTTATTGGTTTTTTGTTCTGTTCTTGTGGGCCTGTTTCATTTTTATATTCTGTTAAAACCTTGTTGCACGTCGTAGCTTTTCATGATGCTTTCAATGCTGTCAATGACAGCATAATGGGGGCCGTTTCGCTCTTAAATCTGCCTTTCACAACATCTTATCGCTATTTATAGGGAGCTATTGCAAAAGAACCGGCCATGAACGATAAATTAATTGTGAATGCTGTCACGTTTGATGATGAAGATGTTGGACGGATTTTTCCACTGAGTTAATTTCCTGTGAGCAGAAGATTATGCTTTGTGAAGCCTTGAGCTGGAGTCAGCGATGCGAGTGGTAATTTTAGGTAGTGGGGTGGTGGGCGTTGCCAGTGCCTGGTATTTGGCGAAGGCGGGGCATGAGGTGACGGTAATCGATCGTCAGCCTGGCCCGGCAATGGAAACCAGCGCGGCAAATGCAGGGCAGATCTCACCGGGCTATGCGGCGCCTTGGGCTGCGCCTGGCGTGCCGTTGAAGGCAATCAAATGGATGTTCCAGCGCCATGCGCCGCTGGCAGTTCGTTTGGACGGCAGCCGTTTCCAGCTGAGCTGGATGTGGCAGATGTTGAAAAACTGCAACACCGAACACTACATGACCAACAAGGGTCGCATGGTGCGGTTGGCGGAATACAGCCGCGATTGCATCAAAGCGTTGCGCCAGGAAACCGGCATTCAGTACGAAGGCCGTCAGGGCGGCACGCTGCAACTGTTTCGCACTCAGCAACAGTTTGAAAGCGCCTCCAAAGACATCGCGGTGCTGGAAGACGCGGGCGTGCCTTACAAACTGTTGGAAGCCAGTCAACTGGCCACCGTCGAACCTGCGCTGGCGCAGGTGGCGCATAAGTTAACCGGCGGTCTGCAACTGCCAAACGACGAAACCGGCGATTGCCAACTATTTACCCAGCAGTTGGCCAAACTGGCCCAGCAAGCGGGCGTTACTTTCCTGTATAACCGCAGCGTCGATCGCCTGCTGGTGGAAGGGGACAAAATCAGCGGCGTGCAATGCGGCGGAGAAATCTTCAAGGCCGACAGTTACGTGGTGGCCTTTGGCTCTTACTCCACCGCGCTGCTGCGCGATCTGGTCTCGATCCCTGTTTATCCGTTGAAAGGCTACTCGCTGACCATTCCGATTACGGATGAGGCCGCGGCACCATTCTCGACCGTTTTGGATGAAACTTATAAAATCGCCATCACCCGTTTCGACCAGCGTATTCGCGTCGGTGGCATGGCGGAAATTGTCGGTTTTAATACTCAGCTCGAGCAAAAACGCCGCGAGACGCTGGAGATGGTGGTACGCGATCTTTACCCTAATGGTGGACGGGTGGAGGAAGCTACCTTCTGGACCGGTTTGCGTCCGATGACGCCGGACGGTACGCCGATTGTCGGCAAGACTTCGCTGAAAAACCTGTTCCTGAATACCGGGCATGGCACGTTGGGTTGGACAATGGCCTGTGGCTCCGGGCAATTGCTTTCCGATCTGATTTCCGGCATCACGCCGGCCATTCCTTCAGACGATCTGGCGGTGGCGCGCTACAGCGCCGGATTTCGCAGCGCCTACACTGCGCCCTTGAACGATGTGCATCCCGCGCGTTAAAAAACCTTAACTATCATGTTGTCGTCACGGGCGTTGGCTCGTGACGGCATTCGCAGGCCCGTAGGAGTTCCCATGCCTCGCCCGATTACCGCCAGATTGCACCTTGGCGCCTTTGAAAATAACCTGCAGGTGGTTCGTCGGTTTGCCCCCAGCGCCAAAGTCTGGTCAGTGGTCAAAGCCAATGCCTATGGCCACGGCATTAAACATGTTTGGCGCAGTTTGGCACAAACCGACGGCTTTGCTCTGTTGGATCTCGCCGAAGCGATTATGCTGCGCGAGTCCGGCTGGCAAGGGCCGATCTTGCTGTTGGAAGGCTTTTTCAAAGCGCAGGATTTAGCTCTGCTGGATCGCTATCGTTTAACGACGTCGGTGCACAGCGATTGGCAACTGGCGGCGATAGCCGAAGCCAAATTATCGGCACCGCTGGATGTTTACCTGAAAGTGAATAGCGGCATGAATCGTCTGGGATTTGCCCCGGACCGGTTGCACGCCGTTTGGTTGAAAGCTCAGCAGATAAGCAATATTGCCAGCCTGACGCTAATGAGCCATTTCGCCACCGCCGACGGCCCGCAGGGGGTAGTCGAACAGATGGAGACCATTGAAGAGGCTGCAGCAGGTATCACTTCGCCGCGCTGTCTGGCCAACTCCGCCGCCACTTTGTGGCATCCGGAAACCCACGGCAGTTGGGTGCGACCGGGTATTGTGCTTTACGGCGCCTCCCCAAGCGGCCAATCGAGAGATAT
Organism: Serratia sp. OS31; assembly: GCF_014164835.1. Classification (NCBI taxonomy): domain Bacteria; kingdom Pseudomonadati; phylum Pseudomonadota; class Gammaproteobacteria; order Enterobacterales; family Yersiniaceae; genus Serratia; species Serratia sp. OS31. The sequence continues at coordinate 177,866 of NZ_JACJFQ010000005.1, forward strand.
TGCCGACAGCGGACTGAAGCCGACGATGACGCTGAGCAGCGAAATCATTGGGATTCAAACGCTGAAAAAGAACGACCAGGTCGGTTATGGCTGGCGTTATCGCGCCGAGGGGGCACAACGCATCGGAGTGGTCGCCTGTGGCTATGCCGACGGTTATCCGCGCCATGCGCAGACCGGTACGCCGGTCTGGGTGGACGGCGTGCTGACGCGAACGCTGGGTACGGTGTCGATGGATATGCTGGTCGTCGATCTGACGCCCTGTCCGCACGCCGAAATCGGTGCAGAAGTGGAGTTGTGGGGGCGGCGCCTGCCGGTTGACGATGTCGCCGCCGCGGCAGGCACGCTGGGCTATGAATTGCTGACGGCGTTAGCCGCCAGAGTCCCGATAGTGACCGAGGCCTGAGCCTCAGGCAATTTTCTTCAGTTGCCCCTTGATTTGCTTGCTGCGCTGCCTTGCGTGCAGCGCCAGCAGGCAACCTACCAGCATCACCAGCGCCAGCGACAGCTTGGGTTGCAACGGCAGCGCCATCGCCAACAGACCCAGGCCTGCGCCACCGGCCATCTGCACGAAACCCACCAACGCAGAGGCGACACCGGCCTCGTTGGAGTAGGGCTCCAGCGCGTAGCTGGTCGCCGGCCCCATCACGAAGGCCAAGCCCGCACAGGCGCTTGCGACGGGCAACATATAGGCCAGCCAATGGGTTTGCGCCGGGCCGGAGAGCCAGCTAACCCCGAGCAGCAGGCCTACGCACCCGATACCCATCAGAATTCCCCCGGTAGCCAGGCATACCGGGCGTCCCACTTTGTGAATGATGCGGTTGGCGAAAAAACTCACCAGCATGATCCAAAAGCCGTTGGCACCGAACACCAGAGAGAATTGCAATGGCGTCAGCCCGGCGGTGCCCATCAGCACATTGGGTGCCAGCGAGACGTAGGTCAACGCCATGCCCATCGCGCCGGAGTTGACCACGGCGAAGGACAGAAAACGGCGATCTTTGAGGATGCGAGCATATTGGCGTACCGGTAAACCTTTAACACGCACCGTGTCTGCCGGGCGGGTTTCCGGCAGGCGCAGCGCGATCAACACCAGTACGGCCAGGGCATAACACACCAGGAACCAGAACGGCGCACGCCAGCCAAAGGCTTCCGCCAGTAACCCACCCAGCAGCGGGGCCAGCGCGGGAATAATGTTAAGCGTGCCGTTGAGGAAGCCGAAGGCGCGAGCCGCGTCGTCGCCGTTCATACGATCGCGCACGCCGCTAAATGCCACAACGGCGGTACAGCAGACCGCTACGCCCTGCAGCAAGCGTGAAACGACGAACAGCGTCGGCGTCGTGGCCAGCGCCGCCATGGCCGCACCAATCATATAGATGACAATGCCGGCCAGCGCCACGGGCTTGCGGCCATAGTTATCCACCAGCGGTCCGGCAATAATCTGCCCGAGACCCAGCACCAGAATGAACAGTGAAATGGTGGACTGGATCAGCGCTTCACTGCTGTTAAGGCCGGCAGCGATGGCCGGAATCGTCGGCAGATAGAGATCGATACCCAGCGGGCCGAGCAGCACCAGGCTAAGAAGCAGAAACAGAAATTTTTGCATAACAAAAACAGCACATCCGAGTGACAAAGGGGGCTAGAGTAGTGACTCTGGCGATAAATGGAAAGGGGCAAAATACCCGCCTGCTTTCGGTACGTTTAACTAGCTCGATTCACGACGCTGCGGCTTTGCGATAATAAAGTGCGGAAATGGTATCCGCCACGTAGCGCGCCTGATGTTTGGCATCGTCGAGTGCACGATGGGGCGTGCCTTCGAATGCCCGCTCTTTCTTGGGATTAAAGCCCAGCAATTCGGCCAGAGTGATCACCGTACGCACATCCTGCGTGTCCCAAAATTTCCACGGGCAGGGCATGTCCAGTTGCTGAAAGGCATGCTCAAGGATGGTGCAGTCGAACTCCTTGCCGTTGCCCCAGACTTTAACCTGGTCAGTGCTGTTCATATGGATAAATCGGCTCAGGTTGGTCAGCGTACGCTTGAGGCTTTCCGTACCGCCGAAAGCCAACTTGCGTGCTTCGTCCGACTGTTTTGCCCACCAGGCGACGGTGTCCAGGCTGATGGTTCTGCCAGGCTGATCTTTTTGGCTGCTGACGGCATTTTCAAATTCGGCACCGAGCTGGCCGGTTTGGGGATCGAAAAATACGGCGGCCACCACCAGGATCACCGCGCTCGGTTTTATGTCCAGCGTTTCTATGTCTAACATCAGATGGTGCATGGGGACTCCCGGCTGGTAGAGGTACAAATAATGTTACTACAAACCGGGTCAGGATGCGCCGTCAGCGTCGGCGATTGCCGGCGGTATTTGCCAGCGTTACCGCAAGCACCGCCAACAGCACCAGAGCGATCGCTGGCGCCAGAACGCCCCACGGCGCCCGTTCGATATAGGGCATGCCCTCGGCCAGTACCAGTCCCCACTCCGCACTGGGAGGCTGTGGCCCCAGGCCAAGGAACCCCAATGCCGCCAGCGCCAGCGTAATGCCCGGCAGACGCAGCATGGCGTGGCGCAGCAGGGGAACCCACAGCGCCGGCAACAGATAGTGCGTCAGCGTACGCCAGCGGCCGATCCCCAGCACCGGCAACATGCGGATATAGGGTTGAGTGCGGGCCTCAGCCAACAACGAGGCGCAGTGAGCGGACAGCGGTGCCCAACTGACCAGCATTACCGCGCAGGCGGCACCGAAGGGGGAAGGCCCGGTGACTGCGGTGACCAACAGCCCCGCGACTATCGGCGGTGTAGCGTTGGCCAACTCAATGACCCCGCACATCAGGCGAGGCATCAACCCGAACACTATCCCCAGGAACAGCGAAGCGAAGCTGACTGCCAGCGCCAACAGGCTGGTATTCAGTGCACCGTAGGCGACACGAGCCAGAATATCCCGGCCGGTGGCGTCCGCGCCAAAGGGCAGATCCAGACTGGGTGGCTGCAGACGAATATGCAGTGACGAAAAGGGATCGCGGATGATCCCGCTCAGGACTAACAGGCACAGCGACAGGGCAGCGACGGCGGCGAAAATATAGCTCGCCCGGCTGCTGTGCTGTGGCGGCGTTGAATTGGGCAATGCGGCGGCTATTCGGCCCAACAGCAGGTAATGGGCTCCTTGCATCAGAAAACCGGTGCCGAAGGCCAGCAGCAACAAGATCAGGATACCGCATTGCAAGGCGGGCAGATCCTGAGCGATGGCGGCCCCCAATGTTGCCCGGCCCAGTCCCGGAATGGCGAACACTTTCTCGACGGCGATCGCGCCACCGGTCAGTCCGATCAGCACTAAACCGATCTGCGGCAGCAGCGCAGGCAGCGTGCGGCGCAGAACTGCCAGCAGGCAATGCCGCCGAGCGATACCGGCCAGGTTCCAGGTCAGCAACCAGCGTTCGGAGAAGGTTGCGGCCAGGCCGTCATTGAGCAACAGGGCCAGCAGGCCGCCGGCCGGTAAGCCCAGGGCCAACGCCGGCAGAACGGCATGCTGCAGGCTTTGCCAGCCGTAGGGAGGAAACCACTGCAGCCAGACGGCGCCAACGATCAACAGCAGCGCTGCCAGCAAAAATTCGGGCAGTGCGGTCAGGGATACTGCTAACACGCCTGCGGGACGGCGGTTCTCGCCATGCAGGCCGCGCCACAGGGTTGGCAGTGCCAGCAACATCGCGACCAGCATCGCTATCGCCAGTGCGTAGCCCATCAGCGTCAGAGAAACCCCTGTGGCCTGCAACATGCCTTCCAGCACCGGGCGACCGGATATCCACGAGTTGCCGGCATCCCCCCGCAGCACGCCGTGAAACCAGCGGCCAAGCAGCAGTAACGGCCCGTCGTCCAGGCCATACTGCCGACGAATGGCATTCAGGGCTTCAGGGGTTGCTTCTTGTTCACCCGAACGCGCCCGCAGCAAGCTGAGCGCCGGATCGCGCCCGGACAGCCAGGGCATCAGCCCAATCAGGACGATCATCCCCAGCAGCGAGAACAGGCGTGAGGCGAGTGGCAATAGCCGTTGCGCTTTTACCATCAAGGTTGCTCTGGGGCGATGAAGCTGCGAGGCGTCACCAGCAGACGTTCACGCGGATCGCGCTCTGCGCTCCTCATTACGGCAGCTTCCCCCTGGATCACGCGTTCATGCAGCAAGGGTATCGCCGCATGGGTGGCCAGAATGCGGCTTTCTGCCGCGATGATCGCCTGGCGTCGTTGTGGCCCGGCAGGGATGGCGGCGGCCTGAGTCAAGGCTTCGTCTACCTGTGGATCGCACAGTTGAGCAATGTTGAAAGAACCCCGGCAGGCGAAGTCACTGTACATGTAGGCCAGCGGATCGCCAGAGTCCAGCACCGTGGCTCGCGACAAGATAAAGGCGTCGAATTTACCCGCCAGCGCGTCGGCTTCAATGTGCGCGTATTCCCGCACTTCCTGCTTCACCACAAAACCGGCGGCGCTGAGTTGCTGCGCCAGATACACCGCCACTTCGGGTAGCTCGGCACGATCGCTGAAAGTGGCCAGGGTGATGGTTTTGCCTTCAACAGTAGTTGTCGGCAGAGTCGGTTGCGGCTGGCGCAATGGTGCGGCCCAAGGCAGGGCGGGACCCAGCAGCCCGAAGGCAATATCGGCGCGGCCTTCGTAGACGTTGTCCACCAACGGGCGACGTTTGATCGCCGCGGCGGCGGCGGCGCGAATGGCCGGATCGCGGAAAGCACCGACCCGGGTGTTCAGATACAGCGTATTGGTGCGTGGCATGGGCACTTCGTGGATCAATTCAGCCGCAATTAACGGCAACTGCGAGACCGGCAGCGCCTCTACCAAGTCGACGTTGCCGGTGCGTAGCGCGGCAGCGCGAGCGGCGCTGTCCGGGACAAAGCTGACGTCGATCCCTGGGGCGGCCGCTTTCTCGCCCCAATAGCCGTCGAAACGGTTTAAGCGTGCGCTGCTGGTGCCGTTGACTTCCGTCAGTACAAAGGCGCCGGTTCCGGCCTGTAAGGGATTAACCACGCCGTTGGCGGCGTAGGCTCGTTCTGCGAGGATCGCCAATTGCGGGCTGGACAACCGCTGCGGGAGGAGCGGATCGGGCACGGCGGTAGAGATAACGACGGCCTGCTCGCCTTCTGCAGCGATCGCTAATTCGACCCCGTCAAGAATGCGCGGTTTAGGTGTGGCCTTCATCGCTGCCGAAAGCGAACGCACCACGCTTTCCGGCGTCATTACGGTGCCGTCGTGGAAACTGACACCCGATCGCAATACGAAGCGCCAGCGGTGTTGGTCCAGCTGTTGCCATTCGGTTGCCAGCGCCGGCTTGGCATCGCCGTCGGCGTTCAGCACCACCAGTGTTTCGGCGGTGCTCCAGCGCGAAAGTTTAAACGCGTCATCGCTCAATGGCGTGAGCCCGGAGCGTGGGGGCTGCAGCATGGCCAGTCGGATGCGCCGTTCGTCGCCGGTGCTTTCTCTGGGGTCCGCAGGGTCAAAGCAGCCGACAAGCAGCAAACTGCCGGCGAGCAGGCAGCCGGTTGGGCCAATAAAGCGCGGGTTGAACATGCAAAACTCCTCAAAATTTTAGGGCTGAAAAAGGGGCGGTAACAGCGGAATGGCGTCGATCAAGCGGCGGGTAGCGGAATGCCTCGGGGTGTGAAGCAGTTCGTGGGTGGGGCGGTCTTCCACGATGACGCCAGATGCCATCACCAGCGTGCGCTGACATAAGGCAGCGACCAGTGAAATATCGTGGGAGACAAGCAACATGCCCATATTTTGCTGACGGGCAACCTGGTCGAGCAGGGCGATGATCTGCTGACGCAGCGGCAAGTCCAGGCCGCTGACCGGTTCATCGGCCAGTAAAAAACGGGGTTTCAGCGCAATAGCACGCGCCAGGGCTACCCGTTGCGCCTGCCCGCCGGAAAGTTGCCCGGCTCGCACATACAGCAGGCTTTCATCCAATTCGACCTGTCGCAAAGCCCGTTCGGCTGCGATACCCCAATCCTGACGTGGACCAAGTTGGCGCAAGGGAGCGGTAATTAGTTCCGCTACCCTGTGGCGAGGGTTCAGCGAAGCATGGGCATCCTGCGGTACGTACTGCACTAACCGCCGATACCAGCGCAATCTATGAACCGGGGCGGGGCGAATTTCCTCGCCCTGACACAGAATATGACCGGCGTCCGCCGCTTCGAGCGCCAGCAATAGCTTAAGCAGCGTTGATTTCCCTGCCCCGGAGCAGCCCACTAATCCAACGCGTTCTGCGGAGTACAGATTCAGATCGGTAGGTTGTAGCCCTCCGGCCCCTGATGAATATTGTCGGTAAACCTGCTGCAGGCTGATAAAGGGCATTTCCCCGCTCACGGGCAGATTATTCATGTCGTTACCCTGCCAGGCTCAGTGATGGGGTCTGGTTAAATGCCGGGCGTTGAGCACTGGCCACCAGCCGTTGGGTGTAGGGATGCGTGGGGGACTGTAACAACCGCGCGAAGGAACCCTGCTCGACTATTTCCCCGTTAACCAGCACGATGGCACGTTGGCACAGGCTGGCGGCAACGGCGAGATCGTGAGTAATAAACAGTAACGCTGGCGCGCTGGGGCGTTCGGTGTAGCTTTTCAGGATATTAATCAGCTGATGCTGACTGACCATGTCCAGAGCGGTGGTGGGTTCATCTGCGATCAGCAGGCTTTTTTCACCGAGCAAGGCCAGTGCTGCGCATATTCGCTGACATTGACCCCCGGACAGTTGATTGGGGTAACGTGGCATGACGTTATCCGGCGACATTCCCAATGCTGTCAGCAATTCCGCAGCGTAATGCTGAGCCTGAGGTTTCGTCAGGGCACTTTGGCTGCGTAGCGCCAGGATCAGTTGCTGGCCCACGCTGGTCAGGGGATTGAGGCTGGTAAAAGGATCCTGAAAAATGGCCGCCAACTCAGTGTTTTTACGCCGTTGTAAACGCAGGCCATTAACTTCTCGCCCTTGCAGTCGAATCGAACCGCTAACCGTTGCTCCGACCGGCAGCGTTCCCAGAATGGCGGCGGCGGTCAGTGATTTTCCGGAACCCGATGCGCCCAGCAGGCATAAACGTTCACCTGCATGCAAAGTGAAGCTGAGATCGTGGATCTTGACCTCTGCGTTCAGTGAGAGCGTCAGGTGTTCTACGGTAAGTAACGGCGGGGTTTGGCTTTCCATTAATGCATCTGTGCTGGGTTGTTTTGATATGTGATAACATAACATTTCAGCTTCTGAAATGACCAGCGGATTAATGAAATACTTTGAAATGGTCTAAAGAGGGATAACCAAGGTATGATAGTCAGGGTTTTGTTGTCAGGTTGGTCCTATCGGTGAGAACGCTTATTTTCATTTTATGCATGGCCGGTTATCTGCTGGTGCTGAGCTACCTTGGCGTATTCGTCACTGATAAAATATGTGAGAAATCCAATAACTACACCAAGGTCTGCCGTCTGGTTGATATCTCGGAACCCCACATCCCCCGTTAGATACCGGCTGTCAGCCTAAATAGTCGGTGGTAATTAACGGCGTCAGTAACGCTGACAAACTGGCTAACATAGCCCACTGTCTCCACCCCAGATGAGCCAGCCAATCTTGGCGCAGCGGCGGCGTCGCAAGCTGGCCGACAGAAACCGTACCCGCCAGCAGCAGCGTCAGCAGAACGAACACCAGCCCGCGGCTCCAGAGGGTAAACTCGATATGCAGCAGGTTGGCGTAATACAAGCGCATCAGGATATAGTAAGCCAACATGACCCAGGCGAAATAGGTGCGTTTTTTCAACACGTGGTAAAGCATGAATGCGATGAAAACACTGTGGCATGCTGAGATCAGTGGCGCTTCAATCGGGTGTCTGACACAGCCGTTATATACTGCCAGATAGATATTAAAGATCAGCAACGCGTAAACGGTATATATATACCAACCAAAGATGATTTTAAGTTTTTTGCGGTTTGGCGGGATAGGGCGATCGTCCGGTATCATTGGAGCCTCCTGAGCTGACTAGCGTTATAACACCCAAAAACTAAATGGAATTTAAACGCCAGACAGGCTTTATTTTACCTTAAAGCGGGAACTATTCGGGGTCTATCCGGTCTGTTCAAAACGTCATGCCCAAGCTTGTTTTGGCTGAATTATAATGGTAATTCATTGATATGAAAGAGTATAAAAACGAGCGCTTCGCGATGTACTTGCTGATAGCTACGCTGGGATTTTATTTTTTCCTGCCGCCGCTGTTGGTCGCTTTATTTTGCCAATGGTTTAACCTAAATCCCTTCTTTATTATTCGCGTTTGGCACATTAATCCCTTTTCCGCCGCTCGGGGAATTCCACTCTACCAGACTTTTATATACATATTAACGCTGTGGGTTGTGGCGAATGTTCTGCTTGGTGGCATTTTGCTGGTGGCGGGGCGCTTGCATGCCTGGTTCATTAAACGATCTCGTTGACCCCTATCGAGACGTAACGTCAGAAAGTTGTAGGTAGAAATTCATTCCTAAAGGATAATGATAGTCGTTATCATTATTGATTGCCAGTTGAGAGGTGAAGGGTTGTCTCCTTATGCGCTCCGCTCGTCTGGCCTGACAGGGTTCATATGACATCCCGTTTTCTTGCCAGCCTGGAGCTGGCTTTTTTTTTATATTTTTTTCAGATGCATAAGTGCTTTCTGGATCAGGTGCTATCGATCTGAACAGGATGCTTCGCTTGCTTATTAAAAGTTGCCTGATGCTTGAAATTTACTATCGATAAAGATAATAATTATCATTAATATTTCACTTTGTTTACATTCAACACACCGATTGAACCTCTGAGCAAGTTGTCAGCCAGCGCTGCTGACAGGGGAGCCTTTGGGTGTCATTTAATGATTTTTACTGGGGATTACAGGTATGCCGATGATTTTTCCTGTCAAACGGTCACGGGTTTTATGCGCGTTCGCAATGTTCCTGCCACTGGCGTCTCTCGCTGAGGATACCCTGGTCGTTACCGCTAAACCTGCCGATACGGCGGAGGCAGCAACCCATGGCTATCAGGCCGCGACCAGCCAGGGGGCGACCAAAACCGATAAACCGTTGATTCTGACTGCACAGTCCGTTTCGGTGGTGACGCGCCAACAAATGACGGATCAGAATACCCAAACGGTTAACGATGCCCTGAAATATGCCCCGGGTGTTTTCACCAACTTTTCCGGTGGTGCCACGCGCTATGACACCATTGCGTTACGTGGTTTTCACGGTGGCGACGTTAATAACACCTTCCTTGATGGTTTGCGGTTATTGAGTGACGGCGGCACCTATAATGCCCTGCAGGTTGATCCCTGGTTCCTGGAACGCATCGACGTTATCAAAGGGCCTTCATCGGTCATGTACGGGCAAAGCATTCCGGGCGGCTTGGTCGCTTTGACCTCCAAGCGACCTCAGTTTGCCACGGAAGGGCACGTTAACCTGATGGCAGGCAATAACAGCACCCAGGGGGGCGCTTTCGATGTGACCGGCCCGCTGTCGGAACAGTGGGCTTATCGATTGACCGGGATTACGCGCAGCAGCGAAACCATGTATGACCATCAGCGTGAGGAAAGATATGCCATTTCACCTTCATTGCTGTGGCAGCCGGATGAAAATACCTCGCTGCTGCTGAAAGCTTACCTGCAAAAAGATCCGTCCGGCGGTTATCACAGTGCGGTACCGGCAGATGGCAGCCTCTATTCCAGCACCGGTGACAAGCTGGGGCGTGGCTTCTTTGATGGTGAAAGCAGCCGCAATGTGTTCAAACGTTGGGAGCAGATTTACAGCTACGCTTTTTCGCACAGCTTTAACGACGTTTGGTCATTCCGCCAGAATGCCAGTTACACCCATTCCAATGTTGAATTACAGCAGGTGTACCAGATTGGCTGGAATGACGATCACAGCCTGTTGAATCGCTATTACAGCGGTTCAGCCACCTCGCTGGATGCATTCGCCGTCGATAACCAGCTGGAAGCCGATTTTGCTACCGGGCCGTTGGATCACAAGGTGATGCTGGGTCTGGATTACCAGCGCCTGCGTAATAATCTGTGGGATGAGTCTGCGGCAGCTTCGCAGCTTAATCCTTATACCGGCGTGTCCGGCGGCGACGCATTAACCAACCTGATACATACCGATTCCCGACGTCACTATGAGCAAACCGGGGTTTATCTGCAGGATGAAATCAGCCTACAGAATTGGTATCTGAATCTCTCCGGGCGTTTCGACCGTATCGAGTCTAAAAATACGGTGCTTAATACCGGCGCCAGCGATGCTCGTACCGACGACAATTTTAGCGGCCGCGCTTCGCTGTTGTATCGCTTCGATAATGGTTTCTCGCCTTATGCCAGCTACAGCACGGCGGTTACCCCGGAGGCGCTGCCCGATCAAAGCGGGCATATGCTCAAACCGAGCACCAGCGAGCAGTATGAGGTGGGCCTGAAGTACCAGCCACCAGGCAGTACCTCGATATACAGCGTGGCGCTGTATGACCTGACACAGAAAGATGTGGCTAACCGAGTGGTGCAACAAAGCTATTACCTGCCGGCCGGCAAGGTGCATTCTCAGGGGATTGAGCTGGAGGCCCGCAGCAAGGTAACTGAACATTTCGATCTGATCGCCGGCTATACCTACAATAAAGTGAAATTCAAAGATGCCATTGATGGCAACGATGGCAATACACCGTATCTCGCACCGGAGCAAATGGCTTCACTGTGGGGCAAATACGCCACCGCTTACGGCGTGGATCTTGGTGCCGGCGTACGTTATATCGGCAAGCAGTGGGCCGATAATGAGAATACGTTGCGAATTCCTTCCGTGACGCTGTTGGATGCCTCGGTGCGGATGAATCTGGACAGGGTGAATCCGTCGTTGAAAGGCGCCTATGTGCAACTGAATGTGAATAATCTGACCGACCGGAAATATGTCGCGGCCTGCTATGGGACCGGCTATTGCTACTGGGGCGCGGAACGCTCCGTGGTGGCGACGGTGGGATACGATTTCTGATTCAGGAGGCGGTGCTATCACCCCGTCAGCGTGTGACGGGGTTGGTTTCTGCAGCGTCAGAACAAGGAGAACATCAACACTACCGGTAGGCTCAGGGGCCAGGTCAAACCAATCGTTAAGGCACTGAGAAAACGAATCTTTATGGTGTCCCGGCTGACCAGGTAGGTGAAAATCATAGAAACTACCAAGCCAATTAAATAAAAGTATTGTGTTGCAACCCACAGCGACGACATGAAACCTTACCCAGTTGTAGTGTTAAGTTACAAATTTTAAGGGCTTGACCCTACATAATCAATGCTTATTAATTGTTTATTCAATATTGGCAGATATCAGCACAATCACTATGGCTATACGCATTTTTCATGCCATGTTGAACAGCGTTTTACAGGACGCCATTTGAAAATGTTAAGCAAATATAATATGTTGGTGCCTTGTAGAACAAAATGAGGCGCTATTATGAGTTTTTGGAGAATCGTATTTACCATCATCCTGCCCCCGCTGGGCGTACTGCTGGATAAAGGTATAGGCGGCGCGTTTATCCTCAATATTATCCTCACCTTATTTGGCTACTTCCCGGGCCTGATCCACGCCTTCTGGATCCAGACGAAACAGTAGTCGCCCGGTTTCCTCACCGGAACGGCTGCAGCACAGCTTTAAAAACCCTGGCATCGATGCATGCCGGGGTTTTTTATTATCGCAGGGCGTTAATGAATATTGAGGCTATAGACGAATAACCACGAAAAAAGCATCGCCAGCAGGCTTACGATAAAAAGAATGGAGAGCATTTCCTTCACGTAAAAATTCCCTATTGATTTTGATAAAAATACTTCTCTTTGTTTTTTCATGGGATTTTAGATCGTTATAGGTATAAATCCTAGTTTTAATCTTGTTGTAAGGCCGCTCGGTGAGTCTATGGCGACTGAAATTAAGGAAATTACCCGCGTTGGAAGGCAAGACAGGTGAGGTAAGATTTCGGATTAACTATTCGTAGCTATTGCTGGAAACTCTTGTTCTGAACTATATACAAGAGGGTATTTCAAGGCGTTTGGGCTTGAGGCAATGGCGCTGAAAACACCACAGTGCGGATGTTCAAGCCTGGCGTAGCGCCTCCATGTTAAAGAGGGAATCAGTAATGAAGGCAAAACCTACCGTAGTCCTGGTCCATGGATTTTGGGGCGGTGCAGCGCACTGGAGCAAAGTCATTACCGAATTATCGCACAAGGGATATCACTCGATTCAAGCTGTAGAAATGCCGCTGACGTCGCTGGCAGACGATGCTGAACGCACCCGCAAGATGGTGGCGCAGCAGCAGGGGCCGGTGCTGTTGGTCGGCCACTCTTATGGTGGCGCGGTGCTCAGTGAAATGGGCAATCAACCCAACGTGGTGGGTTTGGTTTACATCGCCGCCTTCGCACCGGACGCCGGCGAAAGTCCCGGTGGCATCACCCAGCAACATCCGCCAATAGCGGCAGCGAATCTGGCGCCGGACAGCGACGGTTATTTATGGATTAAGACAGACAAGTTCCACGAAAGCTTCTGCCAGGATCTGCCTGCTGATGAGGCATTGGTGATGGCGGTAACGCAAAAGGCACCGTTGGCCAGCACCTTCGGCAATGCGATCGCTGAGCCGGCGTGGAAACACAAACCTTCCTGGTACCAAATCTCCAGCAATGACCGGATGATAGCGCCCGAAAACCAGCAGCGAATGTCTGCGCGTTTGAAGGCCAGAAACGTGATTACGCTGGATGCCAGCCACGCTTCTCTTGCTTCGCACCCGAAAGAAATAGCCGCTTTAATAGATGAGGCAGCCAACGCCTCTTAAGCCAGCAGATTGCGCCCCGTATGCAACAACGGGGCTTTTTTATTTCAGTTTACTTACGCGCGGCGTTAAATATTTTTCATCTGCTGCATCCAAAAGTATCTCCTCTTACGTATATCCGAATGTGAGGCAAAACTTCACTTCTTTTATCTTTGAGGAAATGATCATGAAAAAGCTCATCTACACTGCATTATGTGCATCAGTCCTGTTCAGCGGCGCATCCGCGGCCGCCATGATGTCCGATCAGGTCATGGTAGGCGGGGCCGCCATGTATCCGAGCAAAAATATCATTGAGAACGCCCTTAATTCCAAAGACCATTCAACGCTGGTGGCGGCGGTCAAGGCCGCTGGGCTGGTGGATACTCTACAAGGGAAAGGTCCCTTCACCGTGTTCGCGCCAACCAACGCCGCTTTCGCAAAATTACCCGCCGGCACCGTCGATAATTTGCTGAAACCTGAAAATAAGGCCGTGTTGACCAGCGTACTGACTTACCACGTAGTCGCTGGCAGATACGACATGAAACAGCTGGAAAAGAAAATCCACGAGGGGAACGGTTCGGCGGAACTGAAAACGGTGAATGGGCAATCTCTGTGGATCATGAATAATGGGCCACATAATATCCAGCTCAAAGATGGAAAGGGCAACGTCGCTAATATCAGTACTTATGATGTGTACCAGAAGAATGGTGTGATTGATGTTATTGATACTGTCCTGATGCCTAAATAAATTGTGGCTATACTTGGTGCGGTTGGTCTGAACAACCGCACCTTCATCAGGATAAGACATGACGACATCGGCATCGGAACAGGAACGAGATAAGGCGTTGATGAAGGCCATAAGTCGTGGCGATCGTCAGGCTTTTGAGCAGCTCTATCGTCAGACGTCGCCGCGCTTATTTGCGGTAGCCTTGTGCATGCTCAGGCGGCAATCCTGGGCGGAAGAAGTGCTGCATGAGAGCTTTATCAGTGCCTGGAGTAAGGCCGCCAGTTACGATCCCTCACTCAGTTCTCCTTTAACCTGGCTCACCCATATTGTGCGTAACCGCGCCATTGACTGGTTGCGCAGCACGGGTGGCAAGCTCGCAGCGCAAGAGGACGAGTTTGTTGAAACTGACAGCACAAGTTTTGCTGAACCTGGTGAAGCGCTGCAACGTACCCAGGAAGGAAAAAAGCTGGCCAGGTGTTTAGATCACTTGCCTGCCGATCAACGGCAAAGCATTGTACTGGCCTATTATCAGGGGATGTCGCACGGCGAGGTGTCTGATTATCTCCAGCAACCGCTTGGCACCATCAAAAGTTGGATTCGCCGAGCGCTCGAACATTTGAAAGAGTGCGTGGGATTATGAAAGACAGGGGGGAGTACGACTCAGCTTTGGCCGCGGAATATGCGCTGGGAACCCTGCGGGGACCGGCGAGATTCAGGCTGGAACAGCGGATCCGCCGAGAGCCTGCGTTGGCGGAACAAGTTGCCCATTGGCAGAGATTATTGGCGCATTTGGATGATGCTCTGGCGCCGGTAGCTCCTCCTGGCAGGGTGTGGAAAAAAATACAGCTTAACCTGCCGCCAAGGGCGCGTCAGCCTCGCTGGCGTTGGGACTCTTTGGTCTGGGCATTGGCGGCCTGCTTATTCGCAGTGGTACTGATCCCTCGTATTATTGAGCAGCCTCAGGGGTTCACCCCTACGGCGGTGCTTAACGGTAGCCCAAACAGCAGTGGACAATGGATAGTGAGCCTGGATAGGGAGGCGCGGAATCTGCAACTGACGCCGGTTAACCTCAAACCTGTGGCGGCGGTAAACAGCCTGCAGTTATGGGCTATCCCCAGCGGAGAAAAACCGATATCGCTGGGGCTGGTTACAGCACAACACCTCACCAGAGTCTCGTTGGGGAACCTAAAATGGGCAGCGGATATGACTATCGCTATCAGTTTGGAACCTGCAGGCGGTTCACCAACCGGACAACCTACGGGGCCCGTCCTCTACAGTGGCCAATTGGCATCGCGTTAAAAGCCAATAACTGCGCTATCAAACGGTTTGCTGTGTTCAGCCGCGTGCATGGCCAGGTAGGCCTTAAGGTTATCATCGCTAACCCCCAACAGGTTCAGGATCTCCGCCATAAAACTCACCGGTGCGCTGCCGGGCGCGGTTACAACGCGCTGGTCGGCTACGGCGTAGGGCACATCCTGATAATATTCAGCCCCGCCATAGTTAAGCTGCGATAAGTTCTCAGCCGAATTGGAGGTGTGACGAAGATGATCAAGTACGCCCGCCTGCGCCAAAACGCGGGTTCCGTCGCAAATGCCGGCGACGATGATATTTTTGCTGTGGGCCTCCGCTACCATGCCAGCGATATCCGGGGCCTGATCGGTTCGCCATACCGTGCCTCCGCATAGGATCAACAGATCTATCTCGCTCAATTGGATAGCTTCGATCGCCATATTTGGGGTCACGTGCATGCCGCCGGAGGAAATGACAGGAATGCCATTGGGGGAGGCAAAGCGAGTCTCGAACCCATAATACCCGCGGCAAGTGGAGTTGATCAGGGCAGTTTCCCAATCAGAGAAATTATCGGTAAGAATGGTCACAATACGCGTCATTGGCGGCGATTTCCTTGTATGGCTGATAAAGGGCAGGAAGGTTTCGTCCTGCGGGCATGGCGAGTGTAATGGCAGCCACTGTCAGTTTCTGGCAGCAGGGATATCGGTGCCTCATTTCGTTGAGCGGTTCTGTACGGCATAAAAAAATCCCGCGCAGCGGCGGGATTAAGGGATGATAGCGACAAACTGGATGTTGTTCTGGTTATGTGATGGTGTGTGTCTCCAGATGGCGACAGTAACGCACCTGAATTTCAGCGACAAGCAGAAAATCCGCAATGGTGCAGGTATCAGAATATCCTCAGAAAAGTATGAAGCACGCGCGTGATGGAAAACCAGCGTGGGCGTTGAAAAGAATGAGGCGGAGTGGTGCTGTTAACCACTTCCTTGTGGAGAGGCGTCCTAACGTCGTTTCCGCTTGGCGTTGAAAGTACTTACTCTTCTTTGTCGTAAATACATGACAAAGGAAAATACGACAACTGCGATCAAAACGACGATGATTGCAAAGGGAAGTATTTCCATAGCATTCACCTGAGATGGCAATTTGGCCATTCATTAAATAGGAATATTCCTAATTGGCGCAATGGGTAAAAACGTAATTAGGAATTACCTCAGCGAATGATGTGCGTTAACCACAAAAATAACGGGGAGCCGAAATTGATTTTTCGCCTGGCAACAGTAACGGATGCTAACCTATTGATTGACCTTGATACCTTGGCATCACAGGATCTGCGTCGCCATGCACAGATCGGCGAGTGGTGCGAGGCTGGCGTCTGCCACGTCGCTGAAATCGAGGGCGTGGTCGCGGCTTACGGCGTATTACACTATCACTTTTACGACAGTGGATTTATAGAAATTCTTATGGTTGGCAGCTTGATGAGGCGTAAAAAAGTGGGGTTAAAATTTATCGAATATTTTAAAAAGATCTGTATGCGTCCGAAACTTTTCACCTCAACCAATCGCTCGAATTTACCTATGATAAAGCTACTGTCGAAGGCCGGATTTATTGAGAGTGGCCGTATTGATAACCTTGATGAGCAGGATCCGGAAGTGGTTTTCTTTTTCCCGGTAAAATAAACAGCCGGCGAACACAGGGTTAACCGGCTGATTTGATGGGGTCTACACGGTCTGCTTGTGGAAAAGTTCGCGGAATACCGGGTAAATATCGTCCGGTTCGCGGATATGTTGCATGGCAAAGTTCTCGAATTTTGCCTGCAGGTCTTCGTATTCGCGCCACAGTGTCTGGTGAGCACGGCGAGTGATTTCAATGTAGCTGTAGTAGCGAACCATCGGCAGCAGCTTTTTCGCCAGCAGTTCGTGACACAGCGGCGAGTCATCGGCCCAGTTGTCACCATCCGACGCCTGTGCGGCGTAGATGTTCCATTGCGCCGGATCGTAACGTTCCTCAACCACTTCATTCATCAGTTTCAGCGCGCTGGACACTATGGTGCCGCCAGTCTCCTGCGAGTAGAAGAACTCCTGCTCATCCACTTCCTTCGCCTGGGTATGGTGGCGAATATACACCACTTCGACGTTTTTATAGGTTCGGCTCAGGAACAGATAGAGCAGAATATAGAAACGCTTGGCCATGTCCTTGGTGGCCTGGTCCATGGAGCCGGAAACGTCCATCAGGCAGAACATCACCGCCTGGCTGGAGGGTTCCGGTCGGCGCTCATAGTTCTTATAGCGTAAATCAAAGGTGTCGATAAACGGCACGCTTTCGATTTTCTTTCTCAGTTCGGCTATTTCCTTGCGCAGCCGTTCTTCTTCCAGCAACTGCACGGGTTCGGTGTTTTCCATCTGGGTGAGTTCGTCTTCCAACTCATGCAAGGCGCGACGTTTTCCTGCGGTCATGGCAGTGCGCCGTGCCAGCGAGTTTTGCAACGAACGCACCACGCTGATGTTGGCCGGTACGCCGTTGGCGGTGTAACCGGCCCGATGGGTTTTGTACTCGGTGAGCTGCTTATACTGATTCTTTTTCAGGTTCGGCAGCGCCAGATCTTCAAACAGCAGGTCCAGGTATTCGTCCTTGGATATCTGGAAAACAAACTCGTCTTCACCTTCACCATCCTGGCTGGCATTTCCCTGACCGCTGCCACCGCCGCCGCTGCCCTGAGGGCGTTCGACACGGTCATTTTGCACAAAGTGGTCATTACCCGGATGAACGCGGTGGCGTGTGCCACCGCGACCCTGATGAAACATAGGTTCGTTGATGTCGCCAGCGGGGATCGAGACGGACTCCCCACTGTCTACGTCGGTGACCGAACGCTTGTTGATGGCTTCGGCAATCGACTGTTTGATTTGCGACTTGTAGCGGCGCAAGAAGCGTTGGCGGTTAACCATGCTCTTGTTTTTGCCGTTAAGCCGTCGGTCAATGAAATAGGCCATACTTCCCCCAAACGACGTTGCCAACTTTCTACGCCATCTCCATGACGCTAATTCTCATTAGACGTTACGAAGACTTTCTGACCCGCAGATACCATTCACACAGCAGACGAACCTGTTTGCGGGTGTAGCCTTTCTCCATCATGCGATCGACGAAGTCGTCGTGTTTTTTCTGCTCGTCCGTTGAGGTTTTTGCGTTAAAGGAAATCACCGGCAGTAACTCTTCGGTGTTCGAGAACATTTTCTTCTCGATCACGGTACGCAGCTTCTCATAGCTGGTCCAGTTAGGGTTACGGCCACTATTGTTAGCACGGGCGCGCAGCACGAAGTTGACTATTTCGTTGCGGAAATCTTTCGGGTTACTGATGCCGGCCGGTTTCTCGATTTTCTCCAGTTCGGCGTTCAGCGACTCGCGATCGAACAGCTGACCGGTATCCGGATCACGGTACTCTTGATCCTGGATCCAGAAGTCTGCATAGGTCACGTAGCGGTCAAAAATGTTTTGACCGTATTCCGAATAAGATTCCAGGTAGGCCGTCTGGATCTCTTTGCCGATAAACTCGGCGTATTTCGGGATCAGATAGCCTTTCAGGTGCTCCAGGTATTTCTCTGCCAGATCTTGCGGGAATTGCTCACGCTCGATCTGCTGTTCCAGAACGTAGAACAGGTGAACCGGGTTAGCGGCGACCTCTGCGTGATCAAAGTTGAACACCCGCGACAGAATTTTAAATGCGAAACGGGTAGACAGGCCGTTCATGCCTTCATCGACCCCGGCGTAGTCGCGGTATTCCTGGTACGACTTGGCTTTCGGATCGGTATCCTTCAGGCTTTCGCCGTCATAGACGCGCATCTTCGAGTAGATGCTCGAGTTTTCCGGCTCTTTCATGCGGGAGAGTACGGTAAAGCGCGCTAAGGTTTCCAGCGTGCCAGGGGCGCACGGCGCATGGGTCAGTTCGCTGTGATCCAGGAGTTTGTCGTAGATTTTTATCTCTTCCGAAACCCGCAGGCAGTAAGGCACCTTGACGATGTAAACGCGGTCGAGGAAGGCCTCGTTGTTTTTGTTGTTACGGAAGGTCACCCATTCGGATTCGTTGGAGTGCGCCAGAATAATGCCGCTGAACGGCAGGGCGGAGATCCCTTCGGTACCGTTGTAGTTACCTTCCTGGGTGGCGGTCAGCAGAGGATGCAGCACCTTGATTGGCGCTTTGAACATCTCCACGAATTCCATAATCCCCTGGTTGGCACGGCACAGGGCGCCGGAATAGCCATAGGCATCCGGATCGTTTTGCGCGTGGTTTTCCAGTTTGCGAATATCGACCTTGCCGACCAGCGCGGAGATATCCTGGTTGTTTTCGTCACCCGGTTCCGTTTTGGCGATGGCTATCTGTTCCAGGATGGAAGGGCGTACCTTGACCACTTTGAATTTGGTGATGTCGCCGCCAAATTCATGCAGGCGTTTTGCCGCCCACGGGGACATGATGGTGCCGAGGTAACGATTCGGGATGTTATATTCTTTTTCCAGAATAGTGGCATCTTCCTGCGGATTGAACAGGCACAGTGGGTGGTCGTTTACCGGGCTGCGTTCGCCGTTGGCGCTCAGGGTATAAATGGGCACGCGTTGCATCAGCGCTTTCAGGCGTTCTGCCAGCGATGATTTACCGCCGCCGACGGGGCCCAGCAGATAAAGGATTTGTTTCTTCTCTTCGAGGCCCTGAGCGGCATGTTTCAGGTAAGAGACTATCTGTTCGATAGCTTCTTCCATACCGTAGAACTCTTCGAATGCCGGATAGCGTGCGATCACGCGGTTGGAGAACAGGCGAGACATACGCGACTCAAGCGCGGTATCCACCATAACTGGTTCACCGATAGCCATGAGTAGACGTTCTGCCGCATTGGCATATGCACTGCGATCTTGCCGGCAGATGGTAAGAAATTCCTGCAGTGTGAACTCTTCGTCCTTGGCAGCTTCGTAGCGCTGGCGATAGTGGTCAAATATGTTCATGGCGATGCCCGTCCTTTCGTTATTAGCACAGGTTAAAGGGAGCTGATGATTGTGTTTTGGCCCCCGAAAGAAGAAGTTATCCTTGAGTACAGCAACCCGTATGCCAACTTGGTGCGCTTATTATCGCGAGTTGCGCTGTATTGCCACTGGGCTCAGGATTCATTCACCTTCTGATTTAAGCTTAGTTTGCATACCAGAAAATTTCCTGCGTGGTAAAAAGCTTTTTTTAAGTCATATCAATGACTCAGTTATGACAGGGATAGCCAAATGCCTTGTCTGGCGCGGCCTGCGGCAAAAAACGTCACTGTTCCGCCATGATTAATTCATATTTCTATTCTAAGTTATTCGATCTTGGTTGTTTTCTATTGTAAAGATTAGGCGCGTAACGACAATTTCACATAAACTAAGCCGGCTATTAACTCTGTTATTTATGGAAAAAGAACCAGTGAAGATTTTTCAACTCAAAACGCTAGCAATTATCGCTTCCGCAATGGTTTGTGCGCAAAGTGCTCAGGCTGGAACCTGGTCACTCGGTGCTTCCGCGCTGGTTAGCCCGGATCCGTATCGTGGCTATCAGGACCGCGTATATCCGGTACCCGTCATCAACTATGAAGGGGATGACTTCTACTTCCGTACCCTGACCGCCGGTTATTACCTGTGGAAAGATCAGGAAAACCAACTGAGCCTGATGGGTTACTACTCTCCGTTGGGCTACCGTCCGGGTGACAGCGACGACGACCGCATGAAGAAGTTGAACAAGCGCCGTGGCACGCTGATGGCCGGTCTGGCCTATACGCACAACGCCGAGTGGGGCAGCCTGCGCACCACCTTTACCGGTGATACGCTCAATTACAGCAACGGTATGGTCGGTGACGTTGCCTACCTGTACAAATTTGAGCTGGATGCCTTCACCCTGGTCCCTGGCGTAGGTGTGATGTGGAGCAGCAAAAACCAGAATAAATACTACTTCGGCGTTAACGATAACGAATCTCGCCGCAGCGGTCTGGACAGCTACACGCCAAGCGACAGCTGGGCACCTTACGCTGAGCTGAGCGCCAACTACCAGATCAACAAAGACTGGAATGCCTTCTTTGTAGGCCGTTATATCAAACTGTCTGATGAAGTGAAAGACAGCCCGATGGTGGATAAATCATACACCGGGTTGTTGATGACGGGTGTGAGCTACAGCTTCTAAAAGCGAATGCACGAAAATAGTGCAAGGCACGCATCATAAAGGGGCGCTGGCGCCCCTTTTGCACATCTATAGTGCGATAACGCAGAGCGGCAGTTTCCACCGCCCCTGGTGCGATCATGCGTTCTTGCGGGTGCGGAAGGTCACTGCCAGCCGTGCCGGTTGTTCCCCTGCTGCGATCAGCGGTTTGCTGACTCGGCCGGTTTCCACGCAAACCATGGTTTTATAGCCGTCGTTAGGCATGTCCGCCATGCTGCAAGAAAGTTCTACGCCAGGGTTCCAGGCAATTACATCACTCATATGATGGTGATGAACCTCAATGGTGCGTTGAAGGGCTGCGTCTTTGATCAGGCTAAAGGCCTCCGGCTGGGTATACACCCGATCGGTTTGGCCGACGAAAGTCACGTCACCCGTCTGTTTGGCTTCGGTGCCCCCAGCGACTTTATCGATATAAGGCACGCCGAGCCCGGCGACCTTAACCTGTTCAATGTCCCCGATCTGGAAGTAGCTATGCAGCGCCGCAGTGGCCTGATAATCACCGTGGGACTCCAGCTCTATCTCGCACTCTTCGCCTAGCTTGAAGCGGGCAATCAGCGTAAAGGCGTGTGGCCATAGGCTACGGGTTTGCTCATTGTCTTTCAGCGTGAAGGTCAGAATGACGCCGTTATCATCTTCATCATGCGCCGTCAGGCTCCAGGGCTGATTACGGGCGAAACCGTGCGACGGCTTAGCCACCGGACCAAACCAGGGCCAGCAAATAGGGACGCCGCCGCGGATAGCATTGCCTTTTTTAAAGGGTGTGTTATTGCTCAGCCAAATGACCGGCTTTTCACCGCTGGGTTGCCAGGCCAGCAGATGTGCGCCCTGCAGTGTGATAGCCGCGCGTACTTTCGGGTGGGAAACCACCACCACAGGCAGTTCTTCGAGCTGACGTTGGCTGATATAAGGAGAAATTTGCTGAGTAACGGGTAGGGTGAAAATTTTTTCGTTCATCGGTTGGCCTTTTGTTCGCCGTAGAAACAAAAAAAGGGCGACAAAAATGTCGCCCTCATCATCAGCTTGGCATCAATCCATTATTTGGAGATGTGAGCGATCAGATCCAGAACCTTGTTGGAGTAACCAGTTTCGTTATCGTACCAAGAAACCAGTTTCACGAAGGTGTCGCTCAGTGCGATACCGGCTTTGGCATCGAATACGGAAGTCAGAGTTTCGCCGTTGAAATCGGTAGAAACCACTTCGTCTTCGGTGTAGCCCAGCACGCCTTTCAGCTCGCCTTCAGATGCCGCTTTGATAGCCGCACAGATTTCTTTGTAAGAAGCTGGTTTTGCCAGACGGGCAGTCAGGTCAACCACAGACACGTTCGGAGTAGGAACGCGGAACGCCATACCGGTCAGTTTGCCGTTCAGTTCTGGGATAACTTTACCTACAGCTTTAGCTGCACCAGTAGAAGAAGGGATGATGTTCTGAGATGCGCCGCGGCCGCCGCGCCAGTCTTTGTGAGACGGGCCATCAACGGTTTTCTGAGTTGCGGTAGTGGCATGCACGGTGGTCATCAGTGCTTCAACGATGCCGAACTTGTCGTTGATAACTTTAGCCAGTGGTGCCAGGCAGTTGGTGGTACAAGAAGCGTTAGAAACGATTTCCTGACCGGCGTAAGATTTGTGGTTAACACCCATAACGAACATTGGGGTGTCGTCTTTGGATGGGCCAGTCAGAACAACTTTCTTAGCGCCTGCAGCGATGTGTTTACGTGCAGTTTCGTCAGTCAGGAACAGGCCAGTTGCTTCAGCAACGACGTCAACGTTGACTTCGTTCCACTTCAGGTTAGCCGGATCTCTTTCTGAGGTACAACGGATGGTTTTGCCGTTAACAACCAGGTGGCCGTCCTTAACTTCTACAGTGCCGTTGAAGCGGCCGTGAGTAGAGTCATATTTCAGCATGTAAGCCATGTACTCTGCGTCTAACAGGTCGTTGATTGCAACGATTTCGATGTCAGAACGTTCTTGAGCAGCACGAAAAACAATGCGACCGATACGGCCAAAACCGTTGATACCTACTTTGATAGTCATATATTCCACCAGCTATTTGTTAGTGAATAAAAGGTTGCCTGTAAAATTACAAAAACCTTACCAAGCGTCAAGCGGAATCGTGTCAATACTTGCTGCAAATCAAACCTCGCAGCCTGGTTTGAGCGCTTATTGCACGTTCCGTTTGCGTTCGGCCTCATCCGTAATATGGGGTCAAACCGCCAAGTATAAAGTCAGTCCATATAAGATATGTGATCGGTATCACATATTGCCGCGACGTGACCTTTATGGGCTACAGTTTAGGCCAAAAAGCGCTGCAGTGTTGTTAATTTTTTGTTATTATTACTCATTGTTTTCGTTGACATTATCCACATTCAGAGAATCGCACAAATGGCTAAAGAGACAACCCCTGACCATCCGGCCACGGAACTGAATGAAATCCAACGTTATGTGACTCAGGAACGTGGTACCGAGGCGCCGTATTCCGGCAAATTGCTGCACAACAAACGCGAGGGCGTGTACCATTGCCTGTGCTGCAACCACCCGCTGTTCTACTCCGACAGCAAGTATGACTCCGGGTGCGGCTGGCCTAGCTTCTATCAGCCGGTATCCGACGATGCTATTCGTTATCTTGATGATAATTCACATAATATGCATCGCGTTGAGATCCGCTGTGGCCACTGCGACGCGCATTTGGGCCACGTCTTCCCCGACGGTCCGCAGCCGACCGGCGAGCGTTTTTGCGTTAACTCGGCGTCACTCAGTTTTACCGACGGTGAGAACGGTGAGAAAACCGCAGGCTAAACCCGGCGTTGAGTTAGAAAAAACGATTCAGCTAATTATTCTTGCACGAGTGAGGAAAGGCCCTGATGGATGTGAAAGACCTGATTGCCGCCATGACGCCGGAAATCTATCAACGGCTGGTATTGGCCGTTGAGCTGGGCAAATGGCCGGATGGCGTAGCGCTGACTCCGGAACAGAAAGAAAACAGCCTGCAGGCGGTCATGTTATGGCAGTCGTTGCACAATGCCGATCCGCAACATATGAGCATCGGCACCGACGGCCAGATTGTGATGAAGAGCAAGCAAGAGCTGAAACAGCAGTTTATGGCTGAACCCCTTGCCAAGCTGAAACCGCAGTAAATCGAATAACGGGGCGATACTGACATCGCCCCGTGGGTTTAGCCTTTCCCGCCGTTGATCCCCAGCGATTCCGCCAGTTGATGCGCGAGTCGGTTATTGTCGTCTGCGCCATATTCCCAGAACATCGCGCCCCCCAATCCCTTGCTCTTGATGTAATCAGCCTTCAGCTCAACCGAGCGCGGGTTCTCGTACGAAATGGCAAATAAAGGCTTGCCCACGGCGGATTTCATCGTCAGATAAGGAACCTGGGCGTCACTGTCCCAATGGGCGCTGAAGCGCCGTTGTGGATCGTTTAACAGCTTGCTGACGATATCGTTATATTTGAAATAGCTGTCCTTGGTCAGATCCAACCCCAGTGATTTGAAGACGGCGGTTTCGCGAGCGGTGAAATAGGGCTGGGTGACAGGGTTTTTCGCCGCGTCGGCTTTGTCCCAGTCGATGCCGGGCTCAGTGGCGCGTTTGGGGACCCGACCATAAAAACCGATGCCCAGATTTAGCTGCGCCGGTTTTAATCCGGCAGCCAAATAATTATCCACGACAAAATTGGCACTGTAACGATCGGCCGCCGCGACGGTTGGCCACTGTTTGGAATCATACAGATTGGAGTTGAAATATTGCGTGCCGTACGCCATGTCGTAGGTCATCAGATTGATATAATCGAGGTAGGGCGCAATACCTTTGACGTCCACCCATTCCTGCGGACTTTTAACGTTGGCGCCTACGGCGATGGTCAGCAATTTATTTTTATTCAGGGCGCTATGCAGTTCTTTCAGCAGCACGGTGAAGTTGGCCCGATCCGCCGGTTGGCTTTCGACCAGCCCCCAGGCACCGTTAACCGGATACTCCCAGTCGAGATCGATGCCGTCCAGTTGGTACTGCTTGATGACGTCCAGCACCGAACGGATAAACACGCTCCGGCTCTCTGGCGTTGCCGCCGCACCAGAAAAACCGCGAGCCCCCCAACCGCCGACGGACAGCAGCACTTTCAACTCAGGATTCTGTCTACGCAACACCGGCAGCAGCTTCAGATCGGCCATCACCTTGGGTGACAGATAAATCTGGTGCAGGCGAGCCGGGTCTTTTAGCGCCGGATTGGATTCCTCTTTCTCATCGTTGTAGATCAGGCCGAAGGAGTAATTGAGGTGAGTGATTTGCGTGACGTCCAGCTTGTTGATATCGCCGCCTGGACCGGCGGTAACGTCACCCCCGCCGTTGAAATAGCCGACGGAGAGGTAAGAGGCGGCGTGTGCCATGCCGGCACCAGCCATACCAAACTGCACCGCGACCAGCAAAGGCAGCAGTTTACGGGTGAAAACCATGTTATCTCCTTTGGTCGGCAAGGCCGACCCGAAACCGCCTCAGGCGGTAACATAAAGCCGGGCTCAATGGGCCCCGGATGCGTATAACTGATTGATGCCAAGGCATCAGCGGTCATAACAGCAAATGTGCTTCGCGCGAACAAGATGTCATCACAGGAGAATGGTCGGAATGTGAGCGATGTCGAGATTTGTCGGTGGGGGAATGGGTGGGTGCCATCAGCACCCGACGCATTATCGTTCGATGAATTGTGACAGGGTAACGAGCTCTGCACCAGCCTGCTGCATGGCCTGAAGGGCTTTCTGACTGTCGCCAGGTTGCAAATTAACGCCGCGACAGCCGTCGGTAATTACCGAAGTCTGATACCCCAGCGCGAGGGCATCCAGGACGCTGAACTTGACGCAGTAGTCGGTTGCCAGCCCCATCACGGCCAAATGGCTCACGTCATGAGCTTTCAACCAGCGGTCCAACTCGGTACGCGAGCGATGCCCGTTGTCGAAGAAGGCGCTGTAGCTGTCGATATCCGTATTTTGACCTTTGCGGAATACGGCGACGATATCCCGCTGGTTTAGTTGCGGATGAAACTCGGCACCTTGGCTTTCCTGAACGCAGTGCACCGGCCACCACACCTGCGGCAACCCCTCCAGTTCACCCAGCGTACCTACCTGTGCGTTGGCGTTTACCGCAAAGCTACGGTGATTGGCAGGATGCCAGTCCTGGCTGGCGACCACGGGCTCGCCCCGCGCGTTGCAGGCCTCTATTGCCCGATTGGCTACGGCGATCACGGCGTCACCGTCTGTTACCGCCAATGCGCCGTTGGGGCAAAAATCGTTTTGCAAATCGATTAGCAGCAGGGCTGTTTTCATCGCGACTCCGTTGTAAGGGTTGGGTTAACCGCTGATGCTCAGTTCGCCGCGCAGATCTAGCTGCATCTGGCTGCGGATTTGCGCCGGCGTCAGCGGTTGGCTCAGCAGATAATGCAGCTTGGTCAAGGCGGCCTCGACCGTCATGTCGAACCCGCTGATGACCCCGGCATGGGCCAGCGCGTTGCCGGTGGCGTAGCCTTCCATATTCACCCGACCGGATATGCACTGGGTCAGGTTCACGACCACAATGCCGCGTTCGGAAGCGTCGCGCAATTCATCAACCAACTCCGCTTTTTGCGGTGCGTTGCCCACGCCGTAAGAACGCAGGATCAGGGCTTTCACCGGTTGCAGCAAAAAGTTGCGCACCACCGCGCCGGAAATCCCTGGGTAAATCGTCACCACACCGATCGGCTGGGGAGTGATGTCATGCACTTTCAGCTCACCGTTGCAGACCGGGCTGTCGATACCGTTCTGGCGACGGATGTGGATCCCGGCTTCCAGCAGCGGCGGCAGGTTAGGCGAGGCAAAAGCGTCGAAACCGTCAGCGTGCGCCTTGGTGGTGCGGTTGCCGCGGAACAGTTTGTTGTTGAAGAACAGGCTGACTTCATTCACCGGATGGTTGGCGGCCAGGTACAGCGCGTTGAGCAGGTTGGTTTGACCATCGGAACGCAGTTCAGCCAGTGGGATTTGCGAACCGGTGACGATCACCGGCTTGGCCAGGTTTTCCAGCATGAACGACAGCGCCGAAGCGGTGAAGGCCATGGTGTCGGTACCGTGCAGGATCACGAAGCCATCATAGAGGTGGTAATTCTGTTTGATGTCGTCGGCGATATGCTGCCAGTCTTCCGGCGTCATGTCGGAGGAGTCGATCAGCGGCGCATATTCATGAATGGTGAAGTCCGGCATTTCCGGCCGGTGAAATTCAGGCATCAAGGCCAGCTGGCGCTGCAGGTGACCGGACACCGGAATGTAGCCGTGATCAGAGCGTTGCATGCCGATGGTACCGCCGGTGTAAGCGACGTAAATCGATTTCTTTTGCATGGTCATTGTTTTAACAGAAATATGATGGGCTGAATTATAGGGGGATAAGCGCAGAAAAAAAGCCCGGCGGGTGCCGGGCTGAGGATTAATTTGTTAGCGGACTTCTCCGCAGGTCAAACAGATGGCATAGCGGTTTTGCGGATCGTTCAGGTTATTGAACAAACCCGGCTGTTCTTTCACCGCCATGGCGACCGAAGCCAGCGGCGCAGGCAGCATTGACTGAATCGCTGCCGGCAGCATGGCGTGAATAGACACGCCAAACTGGCTGAGTACCATGTCGGTCAGGCTTGGCGAATCGACAAACCAGTTAAGCTGCCATTGTTTCAACTGTGCCAGTTCGGCCGCTTTTTTCACCGCGTCGTCAAAATCGCCCAACTGATCGACCAGGCCGTTGGTTTTGGCATCGCTGCCCAACCACACGTGCCCCTGAGCAATTTGATCAACCTGCTGCGGCGTCATTTTGCGGGCTTTGGCGACCAGATCGATAAAGTTTTGATAACCTTTCTCGATGTTCAGCTGCATCATCTGCGAGAACTCTGGCGGCAGCGCCTTGGTTACCGCCAGATCTGCCAGCGGCGAGGTAGCCACACCGTCGGTATGCACGCCAATGCTGTCCAGCGTCTGTTCGTAGGTGTTGATCACCCCGAAGATGCCGATAGAGCCGGTGAGGGTGCTCGGGCTGGCGATGATGTAGTCCGCCGGCGTAGAGACCCAATAACCGCCCGACGCCGCCATACCGCCCATGGAAACCACCACTGGTTTTCCGGCGGCGCGTACTGCGGCCAGTTCGGAACGGATCACTTCAGAAGCGCTGACGCTGCCTCCTGGGCTGTTAACCCGGAAGATAACCGCTTTGATCGCCGGATCCAGTCTTGCCTGACGCAGTTCAGCGGCGGTGGTGTCACCCCCAACGGTGCCTGGCGTCTGCGGGCCGTCCATGATAGCGCCGTTGGCGAAGATCACGGCAATTTTGCCTCCCTGATCCGGCGCCGATTTCGGCTGATAGTCATAGATGCTGGTGGCGTTGAAATCGTTCGCCTGCTTGTCCCAACCGAAAGTCTTGATCAGTTGGTTCTCGATCACGGTGCGTGAAGCCAGCTCATCCACCAGCTTATTGTCCAGCGCATACTTGGCGGTATCGCCACCGGCGGCCTGCAAGCCAGTCAATACGCCCGCCGCGCCCGGGAACAGTTGCTGCGCGGTGATCTGACGGTTGGCGGCTACGGTATCCAGGTAGTTCTGCCACAGCCCGCCAATCCAGCGGCTGTCGGCCTCACGGGCGGCCGGTGACATATCGTCACGGATCAGCGGTTCTACCGCAGATTTATAGGTGCCCACCCGGAAGATATTGGTGGTGACCTTGAGTTTCTCCAGCAGGGATTTGTAGTAAAGATTGTTGGTAGCGAAACCGTGCAGATCGACGGCGCCCTGCGGCGACAGATAAACCTTGTTGGCGTAGCTGGCCAGATAGTATTGCGTCTGGTTATAGCTGTCGCCAATGGCGAAAATCGGTTTCCCGCTGTCGCGGAATTCCCGCAGCGCCTTGCCCATGTATTGCAGCGAAGGCTGATCGGCGCCGGCAAAATCATTTAACTGCAATACCATGCCGGTAATGTTTTTGTCGTCCTTGGCTTTGCGGATGCTGTCAACCACGTCAAACAGGGAGTTTTCCTGCAGACGGTTACTGGACGCACCCAGCAGTTCACGACCCCATTGGCGCACTTTGTTGTTCATCGAGGGTTGGTCAACGACCACGCCGCTCAGGTCCACCAGTAACGCGCCGCGAGTAGCAACGGCAGGGGTGGTTGCGCTCTGGAATGAAAGATAAATACCGACCCCAACCAGGATCAGCAACACCAGGAACAGATTAAGGATCAGTTCCCTGATAAAGTTCAGCAGACGCCATGTCCACCTGAAAACGCCGGCAATGATTTGCCACAATGTGCGCATGTGCTCTCCAGCAAGAGTCGAGAATGTTCCGCTATCCTAATGAGCGGCCGAGGAAATGTCAGCTTTAAATCGTGTGTCACAGAGGGTATTACCGACGCTGTCACTCGCCGTTTAGCTATGTTAACGTGATCGTAATGAAAATTGTTATCAGGAGTTTACGATGGATGCACTGGATCTTTTACTGAACCGCCGTTCGGCCTCACGCCTCGCCGAGCCTGCGCCCACCAATGAGGCTCGTCAAAATATCATCAATGCGGGCCTGCGAGCGCCTGACCACGGCGCATTGCAGCCATGGCGTTTTATAATGATTGAAAACCAGGGCCTGGAGCGCTTCAGCCAATTGTTACAAGCTGCTGCAAAGCAGGACGAAATGGACGAAGCGGCTATTGAGAAGGCGACAAAAGCCCCGTTCCGCGCACCGCTGATCATCACCGTGGTGGCGCATTGTACCGAAGAAACCAAGGTGCCGCGCTGGGAGCAGGTGGTTTCTGCCGGTTGTGCGGTGCAGGCGATGCAGATGGCCGCGCTGGCGCAAGGTTTCAACGGCATCTGGCGTACCGGTGCCTGGACCGAACATCCTCTGGTTCGCGAAGCCTTTGGCTGCCGTGAGCAGGACGAAATTGTGGGTTTCCTGTATTTGGGTACTCCTCAGTTGAAAGCCGCCACCAAAGTTGTCGCCCCTGACAGCAAGCCTTTCGTCAGCTACTTCTAAACTCAGGCGCAGGGTTGCGGCAAAAATGAGTTAAATCCCGCCATTCTGTGTTGTTTCTGAGCAGGCTGTTCGCTTATCGACAGCCTGCTCTTACCATTCCCCTCGGCAAGCGCTACCCTATGATATCTTGAATGCCGTTAACCGAAGGGAGTGGTATATGACATCGCCAGCGATCCGTTTAACCCAGTACAGCCATGGCGCAGGCTGCGGTTGTAAAATCTCACCGAAAGTTCTCGAAACTATTCTGCACAGCGAGCGGGAGAAGTTTGTCGATCCGCGTTTGCTGGTGGGTAATGAAACCCGTGACGATGCTGCGGTGTATGACATCGGCAACGGCGTTGGCATTATCAGCACTACCGATTTCTTTATGCCGATCGTCGATAACCCGTTCGACTTCGGCCGCATCGCGGCAACCAATGCCATCAGCGACGTCTATGCCATGGGCGGAAAACCGATCATGGCGATTGCCATTTTGGGTTGGCCGATAGCCAAGCTGCCGCCGGAAGTGGCGCAACAGGTGATCGACGGTGGGCGCTACGCCTGTCAACAGGCGGGGATCGCGTTGGCCGGCGGGCATTCTATCGATGCTCCTGAACCTATTTTTGGCCTGGCAGTTACCGGTATCGTCAATACTGACCGGGTGAAGAAGAACAGCGCGGCCCAGGCCGGAGCCCGCCTGTTCCTGACCAAGCCCCTGGGCATCGGCGTGCTGACCACCGCTGAGAAGAAAAGTCAATTACGCCCTGAGCATGAAGGCCTGGCGACCGAAGTTATGTGCCAACTGAACAAACCGGGCGCGGATTTTGCCGATGTGGAAGGCGTAACGGCGATGACCGACGTGACCGGTTTCGGCCTGCTGGGCCACCTGAGTGAGGTTTGCCAGGGGTCGGGGTTGCAGGCGACGGTTTGGTTTGAGCAGGTGCCAAAATTGCCGGACATCGAGCGCTATATTGCCGAAGGCTGCGTGCCGGGCGGTACCGGGCGCAACTTCGAAAGTTACGGCCATCTGGTAGGTGAAATGACCAGCCTGCAGCGGCAATTGCTGTGCGATCCGCAGACCTCTGGTGGCTTGCTGCTGGCGGTATTACCGGAAGCGGAACAGCAGGTTCAGGCAATTGCCGAACGTCACGGCATTCAGCTTCAGGCTATCGGTGAACTGCATACGGCCGTTGCGGGCAAGCCGCTGATCGAGGTTGTATAGTGTCTGTTACGTTGGCTCGGGCGGATACCCAAGACTATCGGTGCATTTTTTTGCAGGATATCCCGCTGATTGATGTGCGTGCGCCGGTTGAGTTTCAGCAGGGCGCTTTCGCCAATGCGGTAAACCTGCCGTTGATGAACGACGATGAACGGCAGGCGGTGGGCACCTGTTACAAACAGCAGGGGCAGCAGGCAGCGATTGCTCTGGGCCACAGCCTGGTTAACGGCCGATTGCGCGAGGAGCGCACGGCGGCGTGGTTGGCGCAATGCGCGCAATGGCCGGAAGGTTACCTCTACTGTTTTCGCGGCGGCTTGCGTTCGCAACTGGTGCAGCAATGGCTGCGTGAGGCTGGAGTGAACTATCCGCGCATTGTGGGCGGTTACAAGGCGCTGCGGCAGTTCTTGCTGTCCACGTTGGAACAAAGCGCCGAACTGCCGATGGTGCTGATCGGCGGCAATACCGGCAGCGGCAAAACGGTGTTGGTCAATGAGCTGGCCGAAGGTATCGATCTGGAAGGCGCGGCGCGGCATCGCGGTTCATCTTTTGGCCGAACGCTGGTGGCACAAAGCGGACAGATTGATTTTGAGAATCGTCTGGCTGTGTTATTGCTGAAAAAACAGCATGGTGGCTGCCGCCGTTGGGTGCTGGAGGACGAAGGGCGCATTATCGGCAGCAACAATCTGCCGCTGCCCATTTTCACCCGCATGCAGCAGGCGCCGGTGGCCGTTATCGACGATCCTTTCGAGGTGCGTCTGGCACGGTTGCAGCATGAATATATCGATCGCATGCGTCTGGCGTTTGAGCAGGCTTTGGGGGCGGAGCTGGGCTGGCAGAAATACGATGAGTATCTGCACCACGGCCTGTTTGCCATTCGCCGTCGCTTGGGCCTGGAGCGTTTTCAGCAGCTGACGCAGAGCCTGGAATGGGCGTTACAGCGTCAATATGCCGGCGGTAATAGTGACGCGCATCAGGAGTGGCTGGTGCCGTTGTTGCAGCACTACTATGATCCGATGTATCACTATCAATTGGAAAAAAAATCCCAGCGGATTGTGTTCCGCGGGAATTATGCTGAAGTAAGAGAATTCCTGATGACGTACAGCCAGAATAACGGTGAATAATGCGACTGTTTATTGCCGAAAAACCGAGTTTGGCGCGCGCCATTGCCGACGTACTCCCTAAACCGCACCGCCGCGGTGACGGATTTATCGCCTGTGGTAACAATGATGTGGTGACCTGGTGCGTGGGCCACTTATTGGAACAGGCGCAACCGGATGCCTATGACAGTCGCTA
Source organism: Serratia sp. OS31 (assembly GCF_014164835.1). Classification (NCBI taxonomy): domain Bacteria; kingdom Pseudomonadati; phylum Pseudomonadota; class Gammaproteobacteria; order Enterobacterales; family Yersiniaceae; genus Serratia; species Serratia sp. OS31. The sequence goes on from NZ_JACJFQ010000005.1 coordinate 210,405, forward strand.
TGCGCGATGGTCGCTGGCGGACTTGCCGATCATCCCTGAAAAGTGGCAGTTGCAGCCCCGCCCGTCGGTAAGCAAACAGCTCAATGCGATCAAAAAACTGCTGCATGAGGCCGATGAGGTGGTGCACGCAGGTGACCCGGATCGCGAAGGGCAACTGCTGGTGGACGAGGTGCTCGACTATCTGGCGTTGACGCCGGAAAAACGCCAAAGCGTACGCCGCTGCCTGATTAACGATCTCAACCCGCAGGCAGTGGAACGCGCCATTGAACGGTTACGTGATAACCGCGATTTTATTCCTCTGTGTGTTTCCGCCCTGGCACGTTCCCGCGCCGACTGGCTGTATGGCATCAATATGACCCGCGCCTACACCATTTTGGGGCGCAATGCCGGTTATGACGGCGTGTTGTCCGTCGGGCGGGTACAAACGCCGGTATTGGGGCTGGTAGTGCGACGGGACGAAGATATCGAAAACTTCGTGTCGAAAGACTTCTTCGAAGTGAAAGCGCACATCGTGACGCCGAAAGAGGAGCGATTCGTCGCCCTGTGGCAACCCAGCGACTCCTGCGAACCCTATCAGGATGAGGAAGGGCGTCTGCTGCACCGGCCTTTGGCGGAGCACGTGCTCAAGCGCATCGAGGGCCAACCGGCGCTGGTCACCTCCTATAATGATAAACGGGAATCAGATACCGCTCCGCTGCCGTTTTCATTGTCGACTTTGCAGATCGAAGCTTCCAAACGTTTTAACCTGAGTGCGCAGCAGGTGCTCGATGTCTGTCAGCGCCTGTACGAAACCCATAAGTTAATTACTTATCCGCGTTCTGATTGCCGCTATCTACCGGAAGAGCATTTCGCCGGGCGCCATTCGGTGTTGAACGCCATCAGTGTTCATCAACCGGATCTTTACCCGCAGCCGGTGATCGACAGCGATCGTCGTAACCGTTGCTGGGATGACAAGAAGGTGGATGCCCACCACGCTATTATTCCCACCGCGCGTGCCAGCAAGGTCAGCCTCAGTCAGGACGAACTGAACGTTTATGGGCTGGTTGCCCGACAGTACCTGATGCAGTTTTGCCCGGATGCGATGTTCCGCAAATGCGTCATTGAGCTGGATATCGCCGGAGGCAAGTTTATCGCCAAGGCACGCTTCCTGGCTGAAGCAGGGTGGCGCACGCTGTTGGGCAGTAAAGAGCGCGACGAAGAAAACGAAGGGGCGCCGCTGCCGGTGGTGGCGAAGGATGACGAACTGTTGTGCGAACGCGGTGAAGTGGTTGAGCGTCAGACGCAGCCGCCGCGCCCGTTCACCGATGCCAGCCTGCTTTCCGCCATGACCGGTATTGCACGTTTTGTTCAGGATAAAGCACTAAAGAAAATCCTGCGAGCGACCGATGGTTTAGGGACCGAGGCTACGCGCGCAGGCATTATTGAGTTGCTGTTCAAGCGGGCGTTTTTGTATAAGAAAGGGCGTTATATTCATTCCAGCGAAACCGGTCGGGCGTTGATCCATTCGCTGCCGGATATTGCTGCCCGTCCGGATATGACGGCGAACTGGGAGGCTACGCTGACGCAAATCAGTGAGAAATCCTGTCGCTATCAGGACTTTATGCAACCTCTGGTGGGGACTTTGCAGGAACTGATTTATCAGGCCAAGCAGAGCCGGGCGAGTATGGCGTTTCGCGGGTTGCCGCCGCCACCTTCCTCCGGGGCAAAAAAACGCAAGAAGAGCGCCGGCAAGGCGCGGGAGAAGAGCGAATGAATTACGCCTTACTGATGCTGACCACTGGCGCACTGATGTTTTCGTCTGCGGTCATGGCCAACCGTGGCGATGTGGACGTGGTGGTGCCGGTATCGCCGGAAATTTGGGGCGCGGCGAAAAGCGCGGCGGCTCAACCTGCCGTGCAACCTTGCAGCCGCTGCTGCATTTATCAGGATCAAAACTATTCTGAAGGGGCGGTACTGAAGGTGGAAGGGGAAGTGCTGCAGTGCGTGCGCGACCCCAACGTGGTGGGAACTAATCCGTTGATCTGGATCCGCCTGAAGAAGTGACGCGGTAACGTCAGCGGCTCAGGCTTCTGACGCTAAACTGGCAATATACGCGGCCAGCAGCGGTACGTCGGCCGGAGCCAGCGGATAGTCAAACGCCTGCTCCGGCGTTACCCAAACAAAGTCGGCATGGCAGCGGTTCTGCAATTCGCCACTGAATGCCTCGACACGCCAGGCATGTAACCTAATCACCCGCTCAGTTTGCTGCCACGGGTTGCTGGCGACGTAATCGCCGACGCTGGCCACTATTCCCAACTCTTCATCCAGTTCACGCGCCAGGGCTTGAGGCTGGCTTTCGCCGGGTTCCACTTTTCCGCCGGGAAATTCCCACAGGCCGGCCTGATCGCTGTCGGCATCGCGTTGTGCCAGTAAAATTTTGCCATTCTTTTCGATAATGGCGGCGACGACATCGATAATTTTCATCTTTACCACAGAGAGAAACCCCGGCAGGGCCGGGGTTGGATGAATTACAGCGAGAACTCCGCCCAGACCGGTGCGTGATCCGAAGGCTTCTCCATCCCGCGGATCTCATAATCGATGCCGGTCGCGATACAACGCGCGGCCAGTGGCGTGCTGGCTAACAGCAGATCGATACGCAGGCCGCGGTTTTCATCAAAGCCGCGCGAACGGTAGTCGAACCATGAGAACTGATCGTTGCGTTCTGGGTTGGCGTGGCGATAGGTATCCACCAGGCCCCAGTTCAGCAGGCGATCCATCCATTCACGTTCTTCCGGCAGGAAAGAGCATTTACCGGTGCGCAACCAGCGCTTGCGGTTCTCTTCACCGATACCGATATCGTAATCGCTTGGGCTGATATTGACGTCACCCATCACCAGTACCGGTGAGTCTACTGACATCTGCTGCTCAAGGTAGTTTTGCAGATCCTGATAGAAGCGCGTTTTGGCAGGGAATTTGATCGGATGGTCACGACTTTCACCCTGTGGGAAGTAGCCGTTGATTACCGTCAGGGTGCCTTGCGGCGTTGCCAGGTCGGCCATGATGATACGGCGCTGTGCGTCTTCTTCATCGGTAGGGAAACCCCGGCGAACGGCCAGCGGCTTTTCTTTGGTCAGCAGTGCTACGCCGTAATGGCCTTTTTGCCCGTGATAGAACACGTGATAGCCGTACTGGCTCACGTCTTCCAGCGGAAACATATCATCGTGAACTTTTGTTTCTTGCAGACCGATCACGTCGGGTTGGTGCTGCTCGATAATTGCGGCCAGTTGGTGCGGACGCGCGCGCAGTCCATTGATATTAAAAGAGACAAACTTCATGAGCGGTGCCGTTTATGCGAGAAAAATGTGTTGAGATAGTAGCAGAGTTTGGCCGGAAATGTAACGCGGGCCAGCGGCAATGACCGCCGCTGGCAAGCCGGGTTATTTCGCCCAACGGTCGTAATTTTTGGGCTGATAGTCGTCGAATTGTTGCAGCAAGGTTTGTGCGGATTCGCTGATGTGCATGGTGCCGAGATAATCATGACGCATAAAGCCCTGATCGGCCACGTGCTGCAGGAAATTGTTTAGCGGGCGGTAGAAACCGTTCACGTCGAGCAGGCCTACCGGTTTGCTGTGATAGCCAATCTGACCCCAGGTCCAGATTTCAAACAGCTCTTCCAGCGTTCCTATGCCGCCCGGCAAGGCGATAAAACCGTCAGCCAGGGCCGCCATACGCGCCTTTCGGGTGTGCATGTCAGGGACCACTTCCAGCTCGGTCAGGCCACGGTGCGCGGTTTCAGCTTCAACCAATCGTTCAGGAATGATACCCACCGCTTCGCCACCGGCGGCAAGTACGGCATCCGCCACAATGCCCATCAACCCTTTTTTCCCGCCGCCGTAGATCAAGCGTCGGCCTTGGGCGGCAAGTGTCTGGCCCAGTTGCCGTGCATTCTCGGCATAGGCAAGGTTAACGCCTTCGCTGGCGCCGCAAAAAACGCAGATATTGTTACGCATGCACTTTTTTCCTTACTGCATTAAAGAAGCCAGTGGTATAGCGAATTGTTGGTCGGAGTTCAAGTTGAGGACGTGCAGAAAGATTAAGGAAATTGATAAATGAGATATCGGAGTGCTAAGGATTGATTTGATGCTGGGGAATAGACAAGGATGGTGGTGGGGGAAGGATTACTCGTCGCTGTGCGACTCACCCTGCGGGCCGCGCTAAAGCGCGTTGTCTCACTGCGTGAGACTCGAACCTGGTAGAAGCTTCTCATCCCTCCCGTTAAGGAGTGATAGTGGGACTTTCAGGTTTGGTTTGTTTCTGGGGGATATACAAGGATGGTGGTGGGGGAAGGATTACTCGTCGCTGCGCAACTCACCCTGCGGGCCGCGCTAAAGCGCGTTGTCTCACTGTGTGAGACTCGAACCTGGTCGAAGCTTCTCATCTTTCCCACTAAGGAGTGATATTGGGACTTTCAGGTTTGGTTTGTTTCTGAGGGATATACAAGGATGGTGGTGGGGGAAGGATTCGAACCTTCGAAGTCTGTGACGGCAGATTTACAGTCTGCTCCCTTTGGCCGCTCGGGAACCCCACCATGGTATTCATGGTTTTACAAATTGTAGTTCCGGTTTTATCCGGAAGAAACCTGGCCGGCTTCTTTACTGCGTCTTCACTCTTTACAGAGAGAAGAGGGTGGTGGGGGAAGGATTATTCGTCTCTTCGTTCCTCACCCTGCGGGCCGCGCTAAAGCGCGTTGTCTCACTGCGTGAGACTCGAACCTTGGCGAAGCTTCTCATCCTCTCCCTCAGTGTTTTAAGTGACTTCAGCTTTCGCTGTGCACTCATCAACAGAGAGAAGATGGTGGTGGGGGAAGGATTCGAACCTTCGAAGTCTGTGACGGCAGATTTACAGTCTGCTCCCTTTGGCCGCTCGGGAACCCCACCACTGGCCTTGCTTGCGAAACGTCTGTCTCGGTAAGCGGGGCGCATCATATCAAATGAAGCGCGCGTGTAAAGTATTGAAATGCAGAAAATGAATCGTTTGCCGATTTTTTACCCTTGGCGGTGCATCCCTGAACGAAAGGCACCGCTTTATTGAGCAATTACAGAATAACCGTCCGGTTGCCGTACACAAATACCCGTTGCGCCAACACGTGGTAGAGCGCACGGCTGAGGGCATTTTTCTCAACGTCACGTCCGGCGCGCATCATGTCGTCGGCAGAATAGGTGTGATCGACGTGGATCACGTCCTGCATGATGATCGGGCCTTCATCCAGATTATCGTTAACGTAGTGAGCGGTGGCGCCGATGATTTTCACACCGCGCTCGTAAGCCTGATGATAAGGTCTTGCGCCGATAAAGGCAGGCAGGAAGGAGTGGTGGATATTGATCACCTGGTTCGGGTAGTGCTGTACAAACGCCGGCGTCAGCACACGCATATATTTGGCCAGTACCACGTAGTCCGGTTGGTATTGATCGATCTGGGCCATCATTTTCTGATCGTGCTGATCGCGAGTCAGGCCTTCATGGCTGACCAGATGGAACGGAATATCGAAACGTTCGACCAGCGTTTGCAGCGTATCGTGGTTACCGATAACCGCCGCAATCTCCACGTCCAGGCCGCCGTAGGCGCTTTTCATCAGCAGATCGCCCAGGCAATGTGCTTCTTTGGTCACCAGCACGACAATGCGGCGACGGCCGGAATTATGCAGTTCACGAACCGAGCCTGCCGGCAGCGCGCTGTCGAGATCCGCCAGCAACGTGGTGTCGTTGAAAATGCCTTCCAACTCGGTACGCATAAAGAAACGACCGGTGCGGTGATCGACGAACTCGTTGTTTTGAACAATGTTGAGTTCATGCTTGTAGCAAATATTGGTGATCTTGGCGATCAGGCCTTTGGCATCCGGGCAAATGGTGCGCAAAACTTTTCTTTGTACATTTTGGTGTGGCATGGGGATGAGGATCCTGTCTGATACGGTATGTCCTGTCTGCGCAGGCGAGAATTTTATCGCTTTCGTTTTCAGGCCATCGCCTGAAACTCTTGGGTACGGTGACTGCCGGCTAACGCCCGCAGCACTTTTTATATTTTTTTCCTGAGCCGCATGGGCAAATGGCATTTCTGCCAGGCTGAGGTTTGGTTCCGTCAATATAATACCAGCGTTGGCCAAGCTGAAGGAAGCGCGAGCGTTCGTGCATTGCCCTTTGCTCGCCGGTGCTGCCATCGATAAAACGGGCAATGAATTCGACAAAACCTTCATTGGCCTCATGGCCCGTTTTTTCTTCTACCACCGTCAGGCCGAGCCATTCGGTGTCTTTGAAACTGTCGACGATGCCGTTGCGCCATTCCGCCGCGTGGCAGTCGGGGTGCCAGGTAGCAATCAGATAATCCACGTTGTGTTTTACGTAAGCGCTAAAGCGCGAGCGCATTAACTGTCCGGGGGTTGATGGCGTTTGGCTGCCGTTGATGTAGGGCTCGCAGCATGCGCTATACTCCACTCCGCCGCCGCAGGGGCATAATTCGGACAAGGTGACTCCTAAAATGGCCGGAACCTGAGGAACGGGCCGATGCCAAAAGAAATTTAGCGCATATGTTACCTAACATTATTCGATCGTGACAATCTACGCTGACAGCGTCATTGATACAATTCACCGGGCAAAGGGCGGAAAGTATGCGAAAAATAAAGATTGGATTGGCATTGGGGGCGGGGTCGGCGAAAGGGTGGGCGCACATCGGCGTGATCAATGCGCTAAAGAAATTGGGCGTTGAAGTCGATATAGTAGCGGGTTGCTCGGTGGGTGCCCTGGTGGGGGCCGCTTTTGCCAGCCACCGTTTGCCCGCCATGGAAACCTGGGTACGTTCGTTCAGCTATTGGGACGTGATCCGATTGATGGACTTGTCCTGGCAGCGGGGCGGATTGCTACGCGGCGAACGGGTTTTCAACGCGGTGGGGCAATTGCTGAAGATCGATGATATCGCCGAGTGCTCACTCAAATTCGGCGCCGTGGCAACCAATCTCAGTACCGGACGCGAGTTGTGGTTGACGGAAGGCGATATTCATCAGGCGGTTCGTGCGTCGTGCAGCATGCCGGGCCTGTTGGCACCTGTCTGGTTTGATGGCTATTGGCTGGTGGATGGCGCAGTGGTGAATCCTGTGCCTATTTCATTGACCAGGGCATTGGGAGCCGACATCGTCATCGCCGTCGATTTGCAGCATGATGCTCATTTAATGCAGCAGGACTTATTCTCGGTGCGCAATCACGATGTGGAGGTGCCGCAAGATATTCCTGCCCGCAGCTGGCGGGGGCGCTTAAGGGAACGCATCAGCAAAATGACCACCAGAAAGCCCAACTTCACGCCTACGGCGATGGAGATCATGGGGACGTCGATCCAGGTTCTGGAAAATCGCCTGAAACGTAACCGCATGGCCGGCGATCCGCCTGATGTGTTGATTCAACCTTATTGCCCTCAGATTTCGACGCTGGATTTCCATCGCGCCGATGAGGCGATTGCCGCCGGCAAACTGGCGGTGGAAAAACAGATCGACATGCTATTACCGTTGATAAAAAACAAATAATCGCCGGTTTGCGGGAGAATACCCCACCGTTGGAAAAATTTCCGGCAAGCATAAATGGTCTTTTTGAGCCACTATTACACTATGGAAAGGGAAGAGGCACGGCAGATGGCATTACCATTGACTGACAAGCGCATTTTGGTGGTCGAGGACGAACTGGTTTTTCGTTCGGTGCTTGTTGGCTATCTGAAATCGTTGGGCGCAGAAACCAGTGAGGCGCCCAATGGTTTGCTGGCCTTGAGCCTGGTGGATGACGTTCACCCGGATTTAATCCTGTGCGATCTGGCGATGCCGGAAATGGACGGGATAGAATTTGTCGAACATCTGCGCCTGCAGGGCGTGCAAATTCCGGTATTGGTGATATCGGCGACCGATAAAATGGCTGATATCGCCAAAATGCTGCGGTTAGGCGTGCAGGACGTGCTGTTAAAGCCGGTGACCGATCTTAATCGTCTGCGAGAGGCGGTGCTGGGTTGCCTGTATCCCAATATGTTCACTTCCCCGGCGATTGAAGAAGTCGAGCTGTTACAGGACTGGGACGCGCTGAGTAAAAACCCTTCCGAAGCGGTGAAGCTGCTCAAGCAGTTACAACCCCCGGTGCAGCAGACCGTTGCCCACTGCCGGATTAATTATCGGCAATTAACCACCGGTGAAAACCCCGGGCTAGTGCTGGATATTGCGGCGCTGTCGGATAAAGATCTGGCTTTCTATTGTCTGGATGTGACGCGTGCAGGGGATAATGGCGTATTGGCGGCGTTACTGTTGCGGGCTTTATTTAATGGATTATTGCAGGATCATTTAGCGAATCAGCGTCAAAGGCTGCCGCAAATGAGCGCATTGTTAAAACAAGTTAATCAATTATTACGTCAGGGCCGGTTGGAAGGGCAATTCCCACTGCTGGTGGGTTATTACCACGCCGAATATAAGAACCTGATCCTGGTCTCCGCCGGTCTGCATGCCAATGTAAATACCGGCGACAATCAAATTCAATTGAGCAACGGCGTGCCGCTTGGCACGCTGGGTGCGACGTACATGAATCAAATCAGTCAACACTGCGCTGCCTGGCAGTGCCAGGTCTGGGGCTCAGGTGGGCGACTGCGGTTGATGCTCAGTGCCGAATAATCCCAGCGTTCAAAATAGTATTTGAAATCCAGATATTTGACGTGATTATTTTTACCTCAGTTAACCCCTTGGGTAATTGTCCTAAATTCTTTCTATTTGTGCTGCGGTTAATGCCAGACAGTCATAAGCTGGTATACTCCGAAGGTTTTTATATGGCGAAAAGCTCATAAAGTGAGCGCTATTAAGAGAGGAAATAATGCCTGCTGTAAATCGTAAAGTCAGAAAGGCTGTGATCCCGGTTGCAGGCTTGGGAACACGGATGTTACCGGCGACAAAAGCCATTCCAAAAGAAATGCTGCCGCTGGTCGACAAACCCCTGATCCAATACGTGGTTAATGAATGTATTGCTGCAGGGATTAACGAGATTGTGCTGGTTACCCATTCCTCCAAGAATTCGATCGAAAACCATTTCGATACCAGCTTTGAATTGGAAGCGATGCTGGAAAAGCGCGTTAAGCGCCAGTTGCTGGACGAAGTGCAGTCCATCTGTCCGAAGGGCGTGACCGTGATGCAGGTGCGTCAGGGCGTCGCCAAAGGGCTGGGGCACGCCATTATGTGTGCCTATCCGCTGGTGGGTGACGAGGCGGTGGCCGTGATTTTGCCTGACGTGATCCTTGATGAGTACAGCGCCGATCTTAAAAAAGACAACTTGCACGAAATGCTGCAACGGTTTGAGCAAACCGGCATCAGCCAGATCATGGTTGAACCCGTACCGCACAAAGATGTCGGTAATTACGGCGTAGCTGACTGCAAAGGCTATGAACTGCAGCCGGGTGAAAGCGCTCCGATGGTCAGCGTCGTCGAGAAGCCATCACCGGACGAAGCGCCTTCCAATCTGGCGATTGTAGGACGCTATGTGCTTTCTGCCGACATTTGGCCGCTGCTGTCGAAAACGCCTCCAGGCGCCGGCAATGAAATCCAGCTCACTGACAGCATTGAAATGCTGATGCAGCAAGAAACGGTTGAAGCCTATCATCTGAAAGGGATCAGTCATGACTGCGGCAATAAGCTGGGTTACATGCAGGCGTTTGTCGAATACGGCATGCGTCATCCTGCACTTGGCAAAGATTTTACGCAGTGGTTGAATCAGTTACTGGCCGCTGATAAAGAATAATTTATTTATCTTTCGTCTTAATTTGAAAAACTAGGATTTTCCCATGAAAGTAACAGTTTTTGGTATTGGCTATGTTGGCCTGGTGCAGGCTGCGGTGTTGGCTGAAGTCGGCCACGACGTTATGTGTATTGATATAGACGAACGTAAAGTCGAAAACCTGAAGAAAGGGAATATCCCTATTTTTGAGCCTGGCTTAACGCCGTTGGTTCAGCAGAACTATGAAGCCGGTCGTCTGCATTTTACCACCGATGCCAAGGCCGGGGTGGCGCATGGGGCCATTCAGTTTATTGCGGTGGGGACGCCGCCGGATGAAGACGGTTCTGCCGACCTGAAATATGTGACTGCCGTTGCGCGCACCATCGCGGAACACATGACCGAACACAAAGTGGTGATCGACAAATCTACCGTGCCGGTCGGTACCGCAGATAAAGTCCGCCAGGTGATGGAAGAAACCCTGCAAAAACGTGGCAGCAAAGTGCCTTTCGATGTGGTTTCCAATCCGGAGTTCCTGAAGGAAGGGGCGGCAGTAGCAGACTGTATGCGTCCTGAGCGCATCGTTATCGGTACCGATAACAAAGATGTGATCGAGCCTATCCGTGAATTGTACGAACCGTTTAACCGCAATCACGATCGCATGATCATGATGGATATTCGCAGCGCCGAGTTGACCAAATATGCCGCCAACTGCATGCTGGCGACCAAAATCAGCTTTATGAACGAAATGTCTAACCTGGCCGAAATGCTGGGGGCAGATATTGAGAAAGTGCGCCAGGGTATCGGTTCTGATTCCCGTATCGGTTATCACTTTATCTATCCAGGCTGTGGTTACGGCGGTTCCTGCTTCCCTAAAGACGTTCAGGCGCTGATCCGCACTGCGGAACATATTGGTTACCAACCAAAACTGTTGCAGGCCGTAGAGCAGGTTAACTACCAGCAGAAGTATAAGCTGACCAAATTTATCAAACAGCATTTCGGTGAAGACCTGAAAGGCAAAACCTTTGCGCTATGGGGCTTGGCATTCAAACCGAATACCGATGATATGCGTGAAGCCTCCAGCCGGGTGCTGATGGAGCAGCTGTGGGAAGCGGGCGCTATCGTTCAGGCTTACGATCCTGAAGCGATGAATGAAGTGCAACGTATTTATGGGCAACGTGATGACCTGAAGCTGGTGGGAACCAAAGAAGCGGCACTGCATGGCGCTGATGCTTTGGTTATCTGTACCGAGTGGCAAAACTTCCGTGCGCCGGACTTCGATGTGATCAAGGGCGCGCTGAAGCAGCCAGTGATTTTTGATGGCCGCAACCTGTTTGATCCAGAGCGTCTGGAAAACCGAGGCTTTACTTATTATGCGATTGGTCGCGGTGCGTCCATTCAGCCGGTTATTTAAGGGTTAACTATGAAATTCCTGGTTACAGGCGCGGCAGGCTTTATTGGTTATCATACTGCTGAGCGTTTGTTGGCCGCAGGTCATCAGGTTGTCGGTATCGACAACCTGAATGATTATTACGATGTGGGCCTGAAAATGGCCCGTCTTGATCTGCTGGCAGATAAGCCTGCCTTCCAGTTTATTAAGCTGGATTTGGCCGATCGAGAGGGGATGGCAAATCTGTTCGCCGAGCACCAGTTTCAGCGGGTGATCCATCTGGGCGCGCAAGCCGGGGTGCGTTATTCGCTGGAGAATCCGCTGGCGTATGCGGACTCGAATCTTATCGGGCATTTAAACGTGCTGGAAGGCTGCCGACACAATAAAGTCGAGCATCTGTTATATGCTTCTTCCAGTTCGGTATATGGTCTGAATCGAAAGCTGCCATTTGCGACTGAAGATTCGGTCGATCACCCTATATCATTGTATGCGGCGACCAAGAAAGCCAACGAGTTGATGTCGCACAGCTACTCTCACCTATATGGTCTCCCAACCACTGGCCTGCGTTTCTTTACCGTCTATGGCCCGTGGGGGCGTCCCGATATGGCGCTGTTCAAATTCACCAAGGCCATATTGGCGGGTGACAGTATCGATGTATATAACCACGGCGAGATGCACCGTGACTTTACCTACATCGACGATATTGCCGAGGCTATTGTCCGCTTGCAGGCTGTTATTCCTCAGCCAAATGCTGACTGGACGGTAGAGCAGGGATCGCCGGCGACCAGTTCTGCCCCTTACCATGTTTATAATATCGGCAACAGCAGCCCGGTGAAGCTGATGAAATATATCAGTGCACTGGAACAGGCGTTGGGGATTGAAGCGCGCAAAAATATGCTGCCTATGCAACCTGGCGACGTGTTAGATACCAGTGCCGATACCGCCGAGCTCTATCGCGTGATTGGATTTAAACCGGAAACCAGCGTTGAAGAAGGCGTGAAACGTTTTGTTGAATGGTATAAATCGTTTTATAAAGCTCAGTAATTGAGCAGCACGGTAATGCTATAAGGGGCTCAGGCCCCTTTTTTATGCTTTGGAAAAATACGCAGACTCTGCCGTTAGTCAACGGGTACACGAGGCCAACCATTAGGATAATTACGCAAAGCCGAACGGAATTTCTAAGAAGCGTGAAAATAAGCATAACAAAAAGGCTCCCTTGGGAGCCTTTTTAACATGTAACTGGAATGCTATTACAGCAGGAAATCGTCCAGGGATTTACCTTGCTCTTCGATAGCTTTCTTAATCACTGCTGGGGTACGGCCCTGGCCAGTCCAGGTTTTCAGTTCACCGTTTTCGTCTTTATATTGGTATTTAGCCGGACGTGCTGCACGTTTAGCTTTACCAGCGGCTTTAGTTGCAGCCATAGTTTGCAGCAGTTCATTTGGATCAATACCGTCAGCAATCAGCATTTCACGATATTGCTGCAGTTTACGGGTACGTTCTTCAACTTCTGCTTGAGCCTGGCTGTCTTCTTCGCGACGTTCGTTCACAACAACTTCCAGTTTTTCAAGCATCTCTTCCAGCGTTTCCAGGCTGCATTCTCTTGCCTGAGCGCGGAGAGTACGGATGTTGTTCAAAATCTTTAATGCTTCGCTCATTGTCCTAGTCTCAAATTATATTGGTGGGGGGCGTCTGGATAATAATAGAGTGCTCTTTTCTTTTCTGCAATAGCCAAATTGAAAGGAACGCTCAAATTTACCTTTTAAAAGACCTAACCAGAACTCTCTGGGTAATATAGGCGGGGGAGATAAGTATTACAACCTCCCTTTTTAAGTCAAATTTTCTACAGCAACGGTATGTTTGCTGTGCCACAAAGGCATTCATGGCTAAGTTATAATTGTGTTTTATATCAATATAACGCTGAATTCTGTGGGTTAAATCACGTGTTTTAGTCTGCCAACACTGTAAACAATAGGGGTATATGAGTAAAGATAACGTCAAGAACTGTACCCTGGGCTGTTTTATGTCATTAAATACTCAGATGCAGCGCGTGGTGGGGTTAATAGATTTAATCTTACGTGCCGGTAGCCGTTGCCGGGCTGCTTCAGGGTATTGGCATAACCATTAATGTCGGGCGCTAATCATTGGTAGTAATTAAATGTGATGACGGACAGGAACCATCCTGTAAATAGATGTAAAAGCGCTATGGCAGCAGAACGGAATGTTTCATTTGAAAGTCAGTATTCGTCTGGCCCGGATATTGATTAATCTGGAGGTGTAAGCCGGTTGTCGCCTTATGGTACACTTGGCTGCTGAATCAACCGCTGAATATTTCTTATACCATTGGAGTAGCGGGCCCATGGCTCAACTTTATTTTTATTACTCTGCTATGAATGCAGGGAAATCTACCGCGTTGTTGCAATCTTCATATAATTATCAAGAACGTGGTATGCGAACACTGGTGTTTACCGCCGAAATAGATCACCGTTTTGGTGTGGGTAAGGTGAGCTCGCGGATCGGCCTGTCCTCCCAGGCACAGCTGTATAATAATGACTCTATGCTTTTTGCGATGATTGCGCAGGAACATCAGCAGCAGCCTGTACACTGCGTTCTTCTGGATGAAAGCCAGTTCCTGACCAAACAGCAGGTCGAGCAACTGTGCGATGTTGTCGATCAGTTGGATATTCCGGTGCTGTGTTACGGCTTGCGTACCGACTTCCTGGGTGAACTGTTTATTGGCAGTCAATATTTGCTGGCCTGGGCAGACAAGTTGGTGGAGTTGAAAACCATTTGCCACTGCGGCCGCAAGGCCAATATGGTGCTGCGACTCGATGAGAACGGGAAGGCGATGCATGCCGGTGAACAGGTAGTGATTGGTGGTAACGAAAGCTACGTCTCCGTCTGTCGTAAACATTACAAGGAAGCGATAGAGGCATTGGAGTAGCCTCCAGCGCGTAACAGAGAGCCTTGTAGCGCGTTTTAGCGCTAGTGCTCAAGGCGGGTTGATGAATGGACTCTGCCGCATAAAAAAACCGCCTTACGGCTAATGCCGATCGTTTAAGGATCGGTTGAACGATCCGGTGGTTGCTGTAAAAAGGGTTCCAGGACATGACTGGAACCCTTTTTTATGCACCTTTCTCAGGCTCTTGGCATTA
>NZ_JACJFQ010000060.1:0-10900 GCF_014164835.1 Serratia sp. OS31
AGCAGCTTTGCCGGTCGGGGAATATACATGGTGCAGAGTCTACAGGGCGGCAGGGAACAGGAAAAGGGCGTCGGCGCCAGCCGGCTCACGTCGCAGGCGTGCTCATTTTATTCCGAAGCCTGAAGAGCGAATGGGTGCCGACGAAGGGCTATGACAGCTTCAACGAAGCTCAAAGCGCGATAATCCGCTACATCACGGGTTATTACAGTGCCATCCGGCCTCACTGGTATAACGGCGGTCTGACGCCAAACCAATCTGAGCGACTGTACTGGTTACAGTCTAATGCGGTGGCCAGTATTAGTTGACCACTACAATCCAGCCGGGCAAGCCAACTCAGAACGGATTTATTGAGAGTTTCAACGGTCGCTTTCGGGATGAATGCCTGAATGAGCACTGGTTCAGCGATGTTCTTCATGCCCGGAAAATCATTAATGACTGGCGGCAGGACTATAACAAGTCCAGACCTCATTCATCGCTGAATTACCAGACGCCATCTGAATTTGCAGCAGGCTGGCGTAACGGGAAACATGAAGAAAAATCAACCGACATTACTAACTGAAGGTTGTATCTAATACTGGGGGCAGGTCACATCTGTTTTCGACTCAGTTTCCAGCCCATCAGTTGATACTATTAATAGACTAAAATTTGGCTTTACATAAAGAGAGAATGCGGCTATTTTTTTAGTAAATAAGTTAGCATAAAAAGAAATATGTTTTCATGCCAATAATTTCAAGTTTGATAATTTGGTTTATAGGCGTGGCATATGAATGTTTTTTATGGCTCGCTTTTTAAATGGGAGAGAAATCTGCTGGCGGATTAAAAAACCTTGTAAGAAAGGTTATATTTAAGATGCCTTTATAGATAAAGGCCAGTCATGGTGTGAATGGAACTGGCGTGGTCAATCAAATGAAGTTAATTACCTAAGAGGAAGATAATTATGAACAATAAAGATGATGATAAAACAATCCCTGTAGACCCTGATAAAAGTCCAGTCACTATGAAGTCCGGGTCGATTACTGGGAATGAAAATAATTTTGCTGTCGAATTTTTTTCTAATGGAAGCAACGCGGTGACAGTAACTATTGCTGCGCAGCTTTATTATACAGACATTATCAATGGTAAACCCGTAGATGTTGATGTTGATATTGAAAATAAGGATCAGGTGGATATTACTTTAGTTGATTTTAATGACCCAAATTTGCTTAAGTACAGTCCAAGTTATGGCCCAATAAAACCAGAGGACTATGATTTGTTTACGTCTTCGTCGAACTGGAAAAAGTATGAGAAATCTGATGGTCTGTATACCCGTGTCATTTCGGCATCACGTGTAGCCATGTTGCCCATACCCAGAGCGAATATATTGCATAAAAAAACATTTTATGTTACCACAACCAGTATATCTGAAACAATTAGGCTTGGAGTAATTCTGACCTTTAAATATAAAGGGGATGATCCTGAAAATGAAAAACCCAAAAGAACTTACATAGTGTTTTCTGAAAAGAATACTGAGTCATTTACTGCCAAAACTCCACTGACACTAAAACTTGTAAAGCCGATTGATTATTCGAATGCTCCTGAAAAGCAGGTGGTTGTAAACACCCCAGGGTGGCAGAATGTGAGTAATAGTATACACTGGAAACGTGAGCGTGACGGGACTGGCGCAACACAGGAATACAACGGGGTTTTTAGTAAAAATTACATTACCTTTACTCCTGCTGAGTATACCTCTCCTAACCATACAGTTCTGGATGACATTAAATTCTTAGATGTAACACTAACTTCCCCCCCAGAGGACCCACAAAATTTGACTTTCGAGGGCTCTCCAGAGCTTCTCTGTGCCATATCACCGCAAATTTCGTTTGCAGGCAGTAATGATGGAGGTGGTGGAATTCTTATTTGGCGTAAAACACCAGCCCTCAATACGTCATCGTTGGCGGGTTTTGAGTTTCCAGGAGTAACATTTACTGACGTTTCATATAAATATACCATTGGGCAAAATGCCGACTCCTCAATTACAGTGCCAGCGGGCACATCAGCACATCTTGTTGGTCTTGTGTTATGGATCCCAGGCGGCGAGTTTACCTTACAAAAAACACTATCCCCGGAGGGATGGAATACGGGGAAAAATACCCCTATAAATGCAAGTGTTATTGACAGCTTCGGTAATTCTGGACACTTCTTTATTAATTTTATTAACAAGGATGGGTCCGGGAATCCGAATGTTTCACTGAGTAAATCATAAGCGCGTATTATTTATAACAGGAGGCCATGTATGTATAATCGTATGTTTTTCTTTATGTTCATTTTCTTTCTTTTTACACAAAATGCCCTGGCTCACTGCTCCAAGCAAGAAGGCCACTTTGACTTCCGTGAACTTATTGAGTCTGCTGTTCCTTCTACCCGCGGTTATGTTACGAATGCAACATTCTTTCAGGAAGATGCGGCGGATCAAAAAGATTGTGCTGGCCCCAGCAGGTTAGATACAGGCGACATGCCTCGTGACGGCACATTTTTTTTCGAGCCAAAGCTATATGTCGATGAGCCTTTAGGGAGCGATAATGTTTATAACCTCTTCTATGGCAGTGTAGATGATACCGGCTCCTCTTGTTCTCATATGATTTCGACTTCCAATATGTGCGGGAAGAATCCAACCATTTTCTGGGCAGTAAAAGGCCATCTGGATATAACATATGTTAGTGATCCTGCTCATCCAAATGAATTCTCAATATATAGAATGCCTCTCAGTTTTGCATACGGAGAAGGCAAAAATGGCTATGAGGGTTCGGACCTGTTACTCTACTGGGGCGGGAAAACATGTAAGACCACGACACGCCCAACGATAATGATGTGCATCGCAAAAGATGTAAATGGGAAACAGGGTGATATTCATATTGAGCTTGCTACCATAAATAAGAATGGCACAGAACATAACTTTACAATATTTGCAAGAAATATAGAGAAGGAATAGTCAGTGTTATCCTTAATTAATGCTGCTTTTTCAACCAATTATTACATGGGATGATTGTTATGTCATATTTTTTTACACAGTCGCAGAACTTCAGTGATGCCGTCAACGGCGATGTTGACCCGAGAACTGGTCTCTTCAATATAAATATCAGCCTGGGAGAGCTGACTTCAAATAATCAGCTCGGGCCCAAACTACCTTTGTCTCTTAGCTACTCTCCACTGGAAAATAATAATGTCGGATTTGGTATCGGATTTAATTTTTCACTCTCTTACTATGATCCGGAAAATAATATACTCTGCTTGAGCACCGGGGAAAGATTCAGTGTCTCCGATAAGGGTGACGGTGTTTTTGAAATTAAACAACAAAAATTAAAAAACTTTGATTTTAAACGTGAATTAGATGGAAGCTATAAGATCACCCATAAAGACGGCAGCATGGAATTTCTCTCTTCAAGAGCCCTACCCACAATCAAATTGCCCGTAAAAATAGTTTCCCCTCTGGGCTATGCCCTGATTCTTGACTGGACCGATGAACACTCCCCCCGCCTGAACAGCATTAAAGATATCACTGATAACAACGGTAATATTGACTCGACGGGCAATAACGGAAACACCTTGCTGTTTGTCAACTATTATAGCGCCAATAAAACAATCCTCAATATTCTGCCTCACTCGCCGGAGGCCCATGCTTTGACATTCAGCATCGGCAACATGGGCCATACCACAGCCATTGAGCGCTCCGTGCTGGCTGATATGAGGCTGAGTGGTGCGAGTGCGAGTGGTGCAGAGCCACTGACATGGACCATCGGGTACGATACCTTGCTCGGGGATCGGTATTGGGCCACCTCACTGACGTATCCTGGGGGGGGGGCTGTCACCTGTCGGATTGGCAGCGACAGCAATTCTTTCCCTGACGAGGCCAATGAAGTGCCGTTACCTTGTGTCGGCAGTTTTACCGTCAGCGGGAAGGGTATGGATGACTCCGTTATTTCATATAATTTCCGGGTTAAGGGTGATAATAATTTTCTCGGATTTCCGGTGGTGAAACAATGGGACAGCAATGTTGATAACGCCTTTACGGCAGGCACTGGTTTTTCATACGGTTCTGCCCAGGAGTATACCTATACCAGCGGCGACGCCACGCAGACGACACGCGTCACCCGTAACTATAACTGTTTCCATCTGATTACCTCTGAGACACATGAAACCGGGGTTATTAATAATGGTCACTTCTCAGTACGGACCACTGTGACCAAGAATTATGCCTATGACATTAAAGCAGACACACCTCTTTACGGGCAATCGGACACGTATCAGCTTCCGACCAGTGTCACCACCACCTGGCAGAAAGCAGGCCAGGACGCCATTCGTCAGGAGGTGGTCGAGTCAACCTATGATGACATCGGTAATCTGCTCGCCCAGAAAACGCGAATCGTGAAAAAAGCCCGCGCGGATGATGCGGGAACCTCCACGCCTGCACTTTACGATAAAGCCTGGGAGTATTACGATAGTAAGGGTGAGGCGGACAATGAGACTGACGGTACCGGCTGCCCCGCTGAACCTAATGGATTTCGCCGTTTTGTCAAATCCATGACTGTAACCCCGATGTTAAATGGCAATTATGCGGACTCTTCTCCGGCTAAAAAAACGGTTTACCGCTACGGCCTCCTTAAGGCACCTGATGGGATTGATTTTTCTCCCATAGTGATTAAAGAAGAGAGATACTTCACAGGCGGACAATTGGTACAAATCAGCCATCACACCTATGCTGAAAAAAGTAATGACCTAAAAAATGGGTTCGGGCGTCTAATTAAGACAGAAGATATTTACTATCCTGATGGTGAAGGGAAAGCGTTCTACACCTCCGTTAAAGAGTATGCTTACGAGGTGGATGAAAAAGATAACACAATTACTTGCACCACCACGGCCACATCTTGTGAAAATATCAGTCTAACTACCCGTCAGACATATAGCCGGTTCATGGGAATGATGTTGGAAAGCGTGAACGCTGACGGTGTCAAAAATCGCTATGAATATGACGGTCTATTCCGGAAAACGGCGGAAACCCTGGGTGCCGACACGGATTATAGTATCACTAATATCTTCGAATACAGGATAGATGAAGGTGCAGACTTCCCCTTCATCGTGGATACTCAGCGACAGCGTGCCGCTGACAATGTCCCAATAACCCAAGCTCGGGCGTATTACGATGCTGCACACAATCTTGTAAAAACGGAAATCAACCTGGCGGGGGCTGCGCAGGATGATTGGTATACGTTAGAGCAGCACCAATATGACACCATGCTTCGCCCGCTCTCGTCTGATTTTATGGACTATCAGGTTCCGCCCCTTCCGCTTTCCTGTAATCAGTTAGCCCCGGAAGCTTCTAAAACAAGGACTATTCGCTATTTTTATGACGACTGGGGGAAAAAACACCACATTTCCGTCTCGGTGGGAACTGATGTCTGGGAGATCCATGACCCTATTGCCATGACAACACTGAGCTACTCAGCAGGTCAAAAAAGCCACGGACCAGTCACAAAAAACTCTTTTGACGATGGTGGGCGGCTTTACAAAGTAGAACGATATGATGCTGCCTGTGATATGGATCTCCCCCTTCCGGCGCCTCTGAGTTCCGTGACAATGGAATATGACGGCCTTGATCGGTTGCGGAAAAAAACTGACGAACTGGGGCGCACTACTAGTTTCGAATATGATATCCATGGTCGTTTGCTTACGACTACCTTGTCGGACGGCACGCAACTTCTATATGAATACAGCAGCTATT
The DNA here is from genome assembly GCF_014164835.1 of Serratia sp. OS31. Lineage (NCBI taxonomy): Bacteria > Pseudomonadati > Pseudomonadota > Gammaproteobacteria > Enterobacterales > Yersiniaceae > Serratia > Serratia sp. OS31. The sequence goes on from NZ_JACJFQ010000060.1 coordinate 5,756, forward strand.
CTGCCCTTGCATGGCAGACCGGGATTTCCGTTAAAGATAAAGACGGGAAGGTAACACCACTCGGCACTAGGGCATTTGATAGCATTGGGCGACTGGTGGGGCATTCATCCGGTGGGAGAAACTGGGTGGCAACATATGATCCAGTCTCCGGAAGCCTGTTAAATCCTTACACAGTGACATTGCCAGATGGAGGCCGGGAGGCCTATCTGTATATACCGGAACTGCTGGGAGCCGTTTCCTGTACAGCACAAATTGCCACGGATGCAACCGACATTCAGGCCGCAATTGCTCAAAGTCAGAACAAACAAGATATCACTTACTGCAATAATAAAACGTCTCATCCCCAGTCTGTCGGCAATGTGGACTCATTAAATATGATGCTAGACGGAACAAAAATAGGAAAGCTATCCTACCAGTACGAGGACACTGGGCGGTTGCAAACCGAAAACTTTCTCTATGGCAACAACCTATCGGCCAGCCACACCTACACGGTAGCTGGGAATCCCGACAGTTATCAGGATGTCTCTGGAGATAAAACCACGATGGCCTACGATGAATATGGGCGCCTACAGTCATATTCTGACACAACTACAGTTGTGGAAATGGAATATGATGATTTAAGCCGCATGAATCGGTGGCGGACCACTGATAGCCTGACCGGAACCACACAGACAACCGAATTGGAATGGGATGGGCTGGGCCGGGAAATTTCCCGCAAACAGACCAATTCCCATTCAGGTTCTGGGTGGGTCATGACTCAGGAATGGAATGATGATAACAGGCTGAAAAGTAAAACTCTTTGCCGGGACGAAAAAATTGTACGTACTGAAATGTACACGTACGACATACGTAACCGGGTAGCCCGCGTAACCCTGACAGGCTCGGAACTTCCCTTAGATACCAACGGATGCGCAATCACAGGACAAACATTCACCTATGATGTACTGAATAACATCATCGAAGTTAATAGCAGCTACTCAGACAGCACAAATGACACTGCCGTATATTCATATCTCAGTTCAGCAGACCCATGCCAGCTGACTACTATGAAGCGAAGCCACCCTTACTATGCAAGACTGGGTGAAATTACCCCCTCATACGATAAAAATGGGTGCATGATAAGTGATGGTATGGGGAGAGCATTCACTTACTTCGGTCCAGTGTTATCCGGCCGTTTATCCGGTGCCACGCAGCAAAATGGAAAATCTACCGCTTATCAGTACGACAGTCTGGGGCGAGTTGCCCGTAGGAATGGTAGGAATGATAGCAGCTACTACTATCGGGGAGATGCCCTGGTAACCATCGCAGCTGACAGTGGCAAAATGACCCGTCTAGTGTCAGGCCCAGGAGGAAATACCGCACAGGTGGAATGTGAAAATGAGAACCACACCGTATGGCTCACAGGTACGGATGCACACAATTCGCTGTTAAGCAGGGACAACAACACGGAAACTCATCGTTTTGTCTATGGACCTTATGGCGAGCATCAGCAGAGTCAGGAGCAAGATAATGCGCTGTTAGGGTATAATGGGGAGTTGGAAGACTCCGGTTCCGGTGGCTATCTTATGGGGGGCAACAGATTGTATCGCCCGGATTTTCGGCGATTTACCTCGCCTGACAGTCTGAGTCCCTTCGGGACCGGGGGGGTAAATGCCTACAGCTACTGTGAAGGTGACCCGCTGAACTACACGGATCCCACAGGGCACAGTAAATTGAGTCACTGGCTTATGAACTCCGTTTTCGTCGCAATGGCGGTTGCTGATGTCGGGCTTGCCGTTGAGACCGGCGGAGCGTCTCTGGCTCTTCTGGGGGCCCTGGTATCCCTGACTTCAGCCACGACAGGGATGGCTGCGGATGGACTCAGTAATGCACACCCCCATACTGCCAACCTTTTGGGTAAAATATCGATGTACTCCGGGGTTGCAGCGACAGTTTTCAGCCTGGGCGCGGGCATGAAGAGCGTGGTGGAAAAGGGCATGGCAAGAACGGCTGAGGAAGTTGGTTCCCGATCCAGAGTGTCGACGTCGAGAGGCCCTAGGCGCGAAGGATTCGACCCCAAAAGAAGGGTGGACCCGAGATTAGAGCCCCTCCACACTCGGGATCCATGGACTCAGTCAATCGAAAGAGGTGGTAGAATAATTAAACTGTCCGATTATGCAATTACTCACGGTGATGTGAAAAGGGCTATTCAACAAATAAGAGAGTCAGGTAACACGTTGCCGATTATAATAATCACAGGAACTCACGGCTCTGGAGCGGGAGATAATTGGATGACAAATGGCTTGAGGGTCGAAAAATTGTTGGATCATAATTTTTATGTAGAAGATGAAAGCTTCATTAGAAACCAAAGTGCGAGTTTGCTTTATGAACCGGTGGATTCTTCATCAAGTGCATTTCAAACACCTAGAGACCACATAAAACGATTGCTACAAAAAAGAGAGTATAATATAATACTTGGATATTGTTATAGTAGGAATGACTCACTCGTCCGTGAGGTTTTTTGTCTAGACGGGGTTATATCCCATATGTTCAATGAAAATGCGTATTATAATATATGGCAGAGGGGTTATCCTGTATCTATGCACTTTTGATGGTACTCGCTATATAGTGCATTGACACTTTTGCGTTCAAAAACGCCCAATGAGGTTCATTGGGCGTTTTTTTATTAATAAGTGACGAGAGTAAGTGTAAGCACACCTGTTTTAGTTCCACGTACTTTTTGTAAGCGTCACGTTTGAACCGTATTGACGCTTTAGGATAAGGTGAGTTCGACTTTCCAGGGCAACAGATCGCGTACACGATTCGCCGGCCAGTCCTGGATATGTCCGATGACGTAGCGCAGCCACGCCTCCGGTTCTACACCATTGAGTTTGCACGTGCCGATCAGCGAGTACAGGAGCGCAGCACGCTCTCCGCCTGCATCTGACCCGACGAACAGCCAGTTTTTTCGCCCCAGCGCGACTCCGCGCAGGGCGTTCTCCGCGATATTGTTGTCGATTTCCGCCCAGCCGTTCTCGCAGTAGAGGTTCAACGCATTCCACTGCTTCAACAGGTAGGCGAACGCCTTCGCCAGCTCCGCGTGGCGCGACAGCGTTTTCATCTGTGTCTGGATCCACTCGTACAGCGATTGCATCCGCGGCACCGTCTTCACTTTTCTGACCGACAGCCGCTTCTCCGCCGGGCTGCCACGTATTTCTGCCTCGATGGCGTACAGCTCACCGATGCGTCTCAGTGCTTCCGTGGTGATGTCGGTCGGTGTGCGGACATGAACGTCGTGGATTTTCCGCCGCGCATGCGCCATGCAGGCGGCCTCCGTGATGCGCCCGTTTTCATACAGCGCGTTTAGCCCCCATAGGCATCGGCCTGCAGGACACCGCTGTATCCTGCCAGGTGCTGCTGCGGATGGAGGCCCTTGCGATCCGGTGAGTACGCGAACCACGCCGCCGCCGGCATCACCGAGCCCGCGTTGCGGTCATCACGCACGTATACCCACAGACGGCCGGTGCGGGTCTTGCCACTCCCCGGTGCCTGGACCGGCACCGGGATGTCGTCGGTGTGGACCTTGCCCGGCATCAGCACATACTCCCGCAACAGGTCATACAGCGGCTCCAGCAGCTCACTGACCGCGCCGGACCAGCGCCCAAGTGTGGCCCGACTGAGCTCCACGCCCTGACGGCGGTATATTTCCGCCTGACGGTAGTGCGGCGTGTGCTCGGCGAACTTCGCCGTGACGATGCGCGCCAGCAAGCCGGGACCGGCGTAGCTGCGCTCGATGGGTTTTGAGGGCATCGGCGATTGCACGATGGTGTCGCACCGGCAACAGCTCAGCTTCGGCCGCTGCGTTTCGATAACCTTGAAGGCGCTGCTGATGAGCTCCAGTTGTTCCGAGATATCGTACCCGAGCGGGCTGAGACCACCGCCACACGCCGGGCAGGCACTTTCTTGCGGAGGGAGCACGCGTGTTTCGCGCGGTACGGTAGCCGGCAAGGGCTTGCGAGCAGAGGACTGCCGCAACGGCTGCGGCAGCGCCGGATCATGCTGTTCGCCCAGCGTCTCCGCCAGCTCTTCCTGCAGGGCGTTGATGCGTTCTTCCGCTTCGCGTACCTGACGCTGCGTTTTTTCCCGCAGTTTTTCGGAGCTCTTGCCGAACTGCATGCGTTGCAGTTTGGCAACCAGTGCTTTCAACCGGTTGATTTCGCTGGCATACGCCGCTACCCGTTTGGATAGCGGGCGATTGTACTCCTCCATTTGGCGAAGCGTGTTTTGCTGCTCCAGCAGTTGCGCCCGGAGCCAGGCGTTTTCATCGGGATAGGATGTGACCATATCCCCACCTTACAACAGGTTATATCCGCAGGCCAGGCCGTTCCATCCGTTGCGGATGCTTCCAGTTGATGCCTTCCAGCAGCATGGCCAGTTGTGCCGGTGTCAGATGGATTTTGCCGTTTCTCGCCACCGGCCAGACGAAGCGACCGCGCTCCAGGCGTTTGGTGAACAGGCACAGGCCATCGGCGTCGGCCCACAGTACTTTAATCATATCGCCACGGCGCCCCCGGAAGATAAAGACCTGCCCCGAGAACGGGTTGTCACGCAGCGTATTTTGAACCCGCGAGGCCAGGCCGTTAAAGCCGTTACGCATGTCGGTGATGCCGGCCACGATCCAGATGCGACTGCCCGCCGGCAGCGATATCATCGGCACGTTCCTTTCAACTCGTGGATCAACATGCTCAGCAACGCAGGACTGAGTGCGCCCCGGAGCCGTAACGTGCCACCAGGCAACACCAGTTCACACTCCGCGACGTCGGAGGGTGGTGCTTTATCTGCTTCAGTTATTGGCGGTGGTGATGGCACATCTTCCAGTTCAACCGGCAGCAGGCAGGGCTCAGCAGGGATGGTCGCGCCGAGGCGCCCCTGTTTGTAGAGGTTGCGCCAGTTGAACAACTGAACCGCCCCGGGTTTCTTGGAGACTAAACTCTCAGTAAAGGAGACCCAACTATGTCATCGAAACGTTATCCCCCCGAACTGCGCGAACGCGCGGTCAGAATGTTGCTGGAGCAACGCAGCGCGTACAAATCAGAACACGAAGCCGTTCAAGCCATCGCCCCGAAAATCGGCTGCCATGGCGACACCCTTCGAGCCTGGCTCCGT
>NZ_JACJFQ010000061.1:0-9657 GCF_014164835.1 Serratia sp. OS31
CGCTGAGGGACTGGCGTATGGCAATGAGCCGCTTTATTATCGAGTTCGGTGACCGCCTGGACGGTCACTTCTGAGAAAAGGCAGTTACACAGAATCGTGGACAGGGTCGCATAGATTACGACTGCCCCACGTTTTTTCATGCTCTCCTCTTAGCTCTGTCATTATCTACGTTGACGGAAAAAACAGAAAATCCTTGTTCATCATCGCATTGCTTCACCGTCAGCGCACATTGCGCGAACAGCGCCGACACGCCGCTAACATCGCCTGTCATTCGCAATATCAGTGGCTGTATAAGCATCTGCCTGTCATCAAAGCAGGTTTTCAGCGCCGTTTTCCGGGTGAACACCGCCGAGACCAGCATACTGCCGGCTTGCGCCGTTTTCCACTCAACATCTGAGACCAAATTATCGTCCCACCCCATATTTTTCAGCGTCTCCACCGCATAGGTGAAGCGAAACAAATCACTCTGTGACGTCAGCGCCCCGGCACTGGAACGGTAGATATACTCCACCTTACCGCGCAGATTGGCCCTGAAACCATAGAGTTTTCCCTGTGCCTGGAGCCAGAGAATATCGGCAGCTACCGTTCGAGGAAACAGCTTGCGTTTCTGGGCGTTCGCCAGCCAGCGCATGATAAACACGTGCTGCTGAAGGCCAGACGCAGACCGGCCATCATTCACCTCGATGCACAGCGCCACCAGTAGACACCAGGCCAGATGCGCCAGCTCAGCGGTGGGACGTTTTTGATAGGCGGGAGTGGTCAACCGGTCTTCCTCAGTCAGGGTGAAAAGGTTATTTCATCATGCCCAGAGGCCCCAGGTCAAAATACGCGGTATCGCTAGCTGCGGCACACATCATGTGGTCAAATGGGATACGCAACGTTCCGCCTTTCATCTCCAGCGAAACAAACGCCGGTGTAACGCAGTTGCCGGCATCAAACGCATCGCTGGCCACCCAACGTAGCCGGCTGGCAACCTCTTGCCCTGGTACGACTGCAACCGGCAACAGAACCGGCCCCGGATGCATCCCACGGGGAATGCGTCGTTCCACGGTCAGAGGCTGTTGTTTCGCATCCTCAAGCCTCAGCGCCGGCAACCGAGTCAGAGTGCAGGCAATATGTCCGGTATTGCGCAACACCAGGAGGGCACCGTTTTGCGACATGCCATCAAATGCGCCATTTTTGCTGTCCAGCGTCACCGCCAGCTGTGCCGCCAAACAGGCACCGGAACGTTCGGGGAGGGTTTCGGCACGAACGGACGTTGAAATTGCAAAGGCCAACAGCATCGCGGCAGGAAAAATAGTGAGGCGGACAATATCCATCTCTTCCATGCCTTCCCGGTTCTCTGTTTTCCAGAGTTCGGCCTGTGTGCGACGGGCCTCCCGGCCGATAGCGTCATTAACCAGCCCGGATATGTACACGCCTGCGGCGTGTAGTGTCTGATAGTGCTCTTTGTCCACGGTCACGCTGACTCTGTGTTTCATACATCCCTCCCTAGATGAATGTCTTAAGTATATACCATGAGTATGTAATGCGCATCGCGCATGAAAGGCGGTACTCCGACATAAATGGTCACGCAGAGGTTAAACCGCCGATGCCCGGCGTCAGCCGGTGCGATCTGATAGGGATCACCTACCCATCTCCTTCCCCTGAAGAGTCATACCCGCTAAAAGCGATGGAGACGTTGTGTGTGCGGTCGGAGTAACCCCGGCAAGGCTTTCCACGTTACCGGGCCGTGAGGGCCGTTTACGAGCGTGTACATCAATCATGAAGCTCTACTGACTGACGCATTCAGCATTGCTGGCCCAGTGGGAGCGAAGCTACAAAATGCAACATTTGTCTTAGCTGGGGCTCTGATTAACAACAAACCATGATTAGCTCAATGCCTCAAATATCATATCCATCGAAAACCCCTTGTACTGGAGGTAGCGAATCTGTTTGTTTTTCTCTTTGGCATCTGACGGCGTCCCATCACCAAATTTACTGACTTTCAGTTCCCTTGCCATGGCATACCAGTCCACATCCACTTTCTCCAGCACCAGCTCGACCAACTCCTGAGGAAAACCCTTTTGCCTGATTTCCTGTTTGATTCTGGCCGGGCCATGTTTTTTTCGAATATGTTTATCAACCAGGTGCGTTATCAGTCGGTGATCATCCAGATAACCACACTCAACCAGTCGCGACAACGCCTTGTCGATACCCTCCCTGTCTTCCGTCAGCTTATTCAGAACCCGCGCCACACCGGATGCGGAATCCCGCTTTGCCAGCAGTGACACCGCGTAGTCATACAGTTCCTGTGATGTCATGAGACACCTTCGTTGTAAAGGAGCCCGTCTTTTCCTACTGATAATTGTAACTGCTCGCAATCAGCGCAAATTTCGGCTCACAATAACTGCAAATCAACATCGTCATATTGGCAAACCGACCGCCAGCATTCTGTCGCGCAGCTCGGATGTGTGCGAACAGGGTCGAACTGATTGTTAAATAATGCCCTGATTTCAGCAGGTTTTGCATCGAACTGCTCCACCATGTCCTTCAGCCGGTAACCATGCCGCGTGAGCGTCAGTTCCAAGTCATCCAACTGACGTGACAGCACGGATTCAATCAACGTGGCGGTAATCGGTTTTTCACCCGTCTGGTATCCTGCTTCCATCGCCAGCGTCAGGTGCAACTGGACCTGCAGCGGTGTTCGCAGTTTCATCGCAAGCAGATCAACTGCTTCAATCTTCCGGCTTACCCTTGCCTATGCTGGTCTTCAGCAACCACTGGATATATTCGCGCTGGCTGCCGGAGATCCCGTCCAGCGTAAAAATATCGGTACGATAACCGATTTTCTCCATCGTCGGACGACGCAGGTCATTGCGCAGTTTTGGGTGTCCGGCCAGAACGACAGATAGCCGCCCCCCCATCTTCAACCACTTCCATCAGCCGTTTGAGCCTCGTCAGTGTATTACCGTTCAGGTCATGCGCCTCATCAACAAACAGTACCACCGGGCGCTTACCTTTTTTGACCAGCTCCTGCAGTTCCCGCTCGCGGCGTTCACCCTGTTTGGGAATTTGCACCTGTTTATCCTGTGCCAGGTCGTAAAACAGGGCATTAATCAGCGGATAGACCGTCGTGACTGAAATACCATACAACTGAGCGGCAGCGGCAATCTGGGGGGCCCGTTCAGGACTTTTTGGCGGCAGGCGATCAAGCCGTTGCCGCAGTTGCAACAGGGAGTCAGCCGGGATAACGCTACGCCGGCTGCTCATAATTATCCAGAGCCCGGTACACTGACGCCCTCCCGATCCCGAGCTGGCGGGCAATGGCCGTGGCCCCCATCTTCTCCGTGGTGTACAGGCGCCAGACCTCAGCGTGATCTATTGAGGGCTTTCTTCCGCGATACACGCCCCGTGATTTAGCCGCGGCAATCCCCTCCATCTGGCGTTCACGTCGCAGATTGGTTTCAAACTCAGCGAAAACGCCCAGCATATCGAGGAAGGCTTTACCTGCTGCCGAACGCGTATCCACTGGTTGTTCTGTTGCCCTGAGCGTTACCCCCTGCTGATTCAGAGCATATACGATATCCTGCAGGTCCTTAATGCTGCGGGCCAGGCGATCCACGCGGGTCACCATCAACGTATCACCGGGGCGCAGGAACTCCAGCAACAGCTGCAACTCGCTCCTTCCGGTACGGCTGCTTCCGCTGGCTTTTTCTGCACGAATGATTTCGCAACCGGCAGCGCGGAGAGTTTGTGTCTGCAATGTAAGATCCTGGTCGCTGGTTGAAACGCGGGCATAGCCGTAAAGTGCCATAATGATGAAAACTGTCTCGTTTAACTCTAGATGATGAAAACGTAACACCGGGATTGAGACAAATACAATCCAAATGAGACAGAAAAACTGTCTCACCGGGTTGCCTGTTTTGGGTCTACCCAAAGAATACGAAAATCTTCTTGAGATATCGCCGAACCATTCGAATCGGCGATTTGTATTTGAAGATCAATATAACCTATTTTTCAGTTTGTCTTGAGCACATGACGTCCGGGCTTTCTCATTTTAATGTAACGATAATTTTTTCTCCATTTTGTTATATTGATTTTTGGGATGGTAATTCGACCACTCATTTTTTCCAAAGATTTCCTCATGAGATATTTTTTTACCATCACGGTAAAATATCAGGTTGGAGCGAACTTCGGGGAGATCTCTATGTCGGTATAACCAACGAAGCTCACTGGATGTTATACTCGCCCCGTGTCCTTCTTTTGATATAACCACACCTATATCATCTCCAATGAGATCGGTCATAAAATGAAGCGGTTTTTTTCTGACCAGCAACTGAAACTCCAGCCCGGCTTTACTCGTTCTTTTCCATAAAGGAACCCCAAGTTGCATTGCTTTCCATGGTTCTGACATAAGTTTGGTCGCTTCATCCTGATCTATGACGTTGTATTTCTCATGAGAAGAAATAAATTGTCTAAACTGAATGGCTCGCTCAGAATCGTTTAACTGTTTATTTATCGTTTTGTCATCAGAATACTCCTTAGGCTTGCTAACGTCCCAGACAGCATTGGTAATATCATTTTGAATGATAATATTAGTTTTCTCTTTCACCTTCCGGAAAGATTGCCTGATGGATTTCAAAATATTTTTAGTGGGTGGTTTAATCGCTTCTTTTCTTTTAAAGCCGGAAGAGTTCAACGCAGATAAAGATTTCTCTCGAGGCTTATCTAATCCATACAGAATATCTCCCCACTGAAATATTTCTGTCAAAGGTGTATCATTTGGTATGGAGCTAATAGTTGGAACACGCCCATCGCTATCCTTCATGGATACAGGATTATTCCTGCACATCCTGAACACATTCAGCCCGTCCACCGTCCCCGCCGGGTCCGCGCTCAGCCACCGGCCCGCCCACGGCTGGTAGTACCGGTAACCGTAATAATACAGCCCCGTCGCGTCGCGCTCCTTGCCCGAGTAGCGCACGGTTTTGTAATCCGCCTCCACCGCGCTGCGGGCGGTCCAGACTGCCGTACCACCGTACGGATAGTACTCCTCCATGCTGATGACGTTCCCGTCACCGTCCAGCTCCAGATTGCTGCTGCCCGTCAGGTTGTCGTAGCTGTAACGCACCTGATCGCCGGTGATTTCTGTCGGCCTGCCTGATGTCCAGTGCAGCACCCGCACCTGTGCCCGACCCGCCTCGCCCGCGGTTATCACCTGCAGGCCTTCCGTCTCAGTGTTATCGTTTTGAGTGGTGCGCAGCTCCAGTCCCGGCAGGTACAGCGCCCTCTGCGTCTGCGTGCTGTTGCCGGTTTTCTGCCCACTGACCTTCAGCAGCCGCTGGCTGCCCGCGTCATACCTGTAACCCTCATAGTCTGCCGCGTCTCCATCACGCACCACCGGCGTCACCTTCAGTAACTCGTTGCGCGGCGTCCATGCGAGGCTCTGGCCCGGCTGCAGCTGCGTCTGCTGTCCGCCCGCCGTAAACAGCGCGTCCACGTCTGAGGGATTTTCCGTCAGCGTGCTCAGCACGCCCCGGTTGCTTTTATCGGAGACGGTGATATTTGTGGTGTAACTGTTGTTTGTCGCGGGGGCGCTGTGACGGATTTGTGTCAGGTTGCCGGCGTTGTCGTAGCTGTAAGTGCGGGTATAGTTTGTAAACGCAGATCTGTCGGTGGGAAGGGGGGCTGTGGCGGAGGGGAGATTGCTGCCCTGCTGTCCGGCATTTGCCATTTCGCGCCCGGTGGCGCTGACCAGCTGGTACAGGCTGTCGTAGACGTAGGTGTTTTCCGGCACCACTTTCTGGTTGCGCCAGAAGCGGGTCTCTTCAGCGTCGTTGGTGGTTTTCAGGACGTTGCCCACCGGGTCATACTCATAGCGCAGGTCCTGCAGTACCTTCGCTCTGGAAGCGTGTCCTGCCGGTCGCTCCGTTTTAATTCCGGTCAGGCGCTGCGTCTCTGCTTCATACGTGAACGTGGTCACCACGCCGTTGCCGTGCTCCTCACGCAGCTTCTGCCCGGCGGCCGAGTACGTCAGGGAGGCGACGATAACCTGCTCTTTTCCGCCCTTCAGGGTCAGCCAGCTGCCCAACAGCAGGCCAGCCACGTCGTACGCCACACGTTGCAGGTTGCCTTTTGCGTCCGTGGTGGTCAGCACCGCGCCGGTGGCGTCTGCTGTGGTCAGGGTGGTATATCCCTCGCTCTCTCCGGCGAGCAGGTCGTTCCAGGCAGAGGCATCATCACCCTGCCAGTCGGCCGTAACGTCGGGATTGTCCGCCTCTTTCAGCAGGCGGCGGGTGACCGAGAGCGGCACGCCGGTCAGCGCCACGCTGTCCGTCTGAGTCAGGCCCGCCGTATCGTAGTGGCTGACGCATATTCCTGCCAGGTTCAGGGCTTTCTCCGCATCGGTATTGCCGGCATAAACGAAGCGCTCCGCGATGCGGGCGGCTTCGCCGCTGACCTGTTCAGTAATGCTCACCGGACGTCCCGGCAGTTCTGCATCTTCATACTGCCAGGTACGTGTCACCGCCTGACTTCTGTCCTCCGTACCGTCATCAGCGGTGCGGATATTGCTGACTGCGATAAACGGCCGTCTCGCGGCGTCGTTCAGACTGACGGTGTTGCCGTTATCCACGCCCTGCGAGCGCAGCACGTTGCCGGCCAGGTCGGTGAGATAACTGAAGTTCGCCAGCCCGGCGTCGTGCAGGCGCGGGTCAGTACTCTGCGCCAGAAAGCCGCGGGCGTCGTACTGATGGTGGGTGATGCGCTCACTGGTAACGTCCTGTGAACCGGGATGGCGGTGATACGCGATATCGCGCACGGTCAGGCCGCGGTTATCAAGGACCGTGACCGTCGGGGTTTTGCTGAACAACGATGTGCTCATGGTATTCTCCTGTTTATGTTATGCAACCGATAAGGCTGCAAAGAAAATCATACAGTAATAAGGTGCTTATTCTGGTGAAGATGAACGGCTATTCCGGGGGAACGTGAACGCGTTATTTCCTAACGCGCTCTAACCTCTTCTTATTACACCGACCGTTCACTTTCAGTCAACCTGTGCCAGTCGTTTTCTCATCGACTCACCTTTCATTTCCAGCCGGTGGGAGTTATGCATCAGACGATCAAGGATCGCGTCTGCCAGTGTGTTATCGCCAACGCAACCGTACCACTCATCCGTCGGCAGCTGGCTTATCATCACCGTGGCGTTCTTACCGTATCTGTCGTCCATCAGTTCCAGCAGATCGTTACGTTACGCTGCGCTGGCAGTAACGGCTCGAGGCCCCAGTCATCCAGGATAAGCAGCTGCGTTTTTGACAGCTGGGCAAGCTGTTTCCGGTAACTACCGTCAGCGCGGCTGTGTGTCAGTTCTACCAGCAACCGGCTCAGTCGCCAGTACTGTACGCTGTAACCCTGCTGGCAGGCATTGTTGCCCAGAGCACAGCCCACATAGGTCTTGCCGCAACCGCAGGGGCCGGTTATCAGCAGATTCTGTCCCCTGACCACCCACTCGTTCTGGCTTAGCTGAGCGATCCGCGAACGCTCGAGGTTTCTCGCTGGCTGGTAGTCGATGTCGTGGACTGAGGCTTCAAGCCTCAGCCGTGCCTTTTGTAGCAGACGCTTCTGTTTGCGCTGATCCCTTTCGAGAGATTCACGTGTGACCAGCAACGCCAGTCTTTCCCTGAAGGAGAGTTCTTCGTATGTACCGGGTTGCACCATCTGTGAGGACAGCGCGGCCGCCATTCCCGTCAGTTTCATTTCTGTCAGCTTTTTCATCAGCGTGTGTGGCATTATCGGGTTCCCTGTTTCAGTGGAAGTGGCGTGGGCCACGGATGTTTTCATGTTCCTGAGGGAGCTCCTGGGACGGATGCAGATCTCTGTCCGCCGGAACAAGGTCGCGGTTATTTTTCAGGATCGACTTTATCTGCTTCAGCCGGGTCAACCCCTCAGCATTAGCCAGCCGGCAGCTGTTGTTGACGCGCTCTGAAGGATACTCGCGCGTCAGACTCAGCAGCCCCAGACACAGGCGATAGGCCTGTTCAGGATGAGCTTTTTCTGCCAGACGTCCGCTGACCCACGCGAGGGTGTCGGAGCCCACACCGGCCGCCCAGCTTTTCAGGCGCTCTGGCGTCCACTGCTGATGGTGGCGATGACGTTCTGGCATGTGCTTTGCGGCGGTACTGTTACCCGGATGAAGACGCCGTGGGTGACTGGCGATCATCTGCCCGTCAGCCCAGACTTCAAGCAGGTTGTCGGAGGCATGAAGCTCCACCGTTTTACCGACGTACTGATGGGGTACCGAGTAATGGTGCTGTTCATATTCAACGTGATAATCGATATTCACTTTCGCTTTTTTGATGTGCCGGTAGCGCCACGGTTGTACCGGTAACGGTCTGAGCGCGGGTCTGTCCAGCCTTTCGAAGGCTTCCTGGCGGTTGCCCGGCAGTTTTTTGAAGGGCCGTTCGTTTAGCTCTGTAACCAACGTACGGATACAGTGGTTCAGTTCTGCGAGCGAGAAGAAGACCTGGTGTCGTAGCCGGGCCAGGATCCAGCGCTCGACGATCTGAACGCCAACTTCCACCTTTGGCTTGTCTCTGGGTTTTCTGGGACGGGCAGGTATCACTGCAACCTGATAATGCTCTGCCAGCTGCTGGTAAGAGGGATTCAGTTTGGGATCGTAGCGACAGGCTTTGTTAACCCCGCTTTTCAGGTTATCCGGGATCAGGATTTCGGGGACACCACCGAAGAACTCCAGCATCCTGACGTGACTGAGAAGCCAGTCCGGCAGCGACTGCGTATAGGTGGCCTCCGCGAAGCTGTAGTTTGATGCGCCCAGCACCACCACGAAGATCTGGGCCTGCCGGCATTCACCGGTCTCCGGTGAGATAACCGGCACTGTGGGTCCACAGTAGTCGATAAAGCATTTTTCACCGGCGAGATGCTGCTGGCGCATGGAGCGCTTCTGTGACTGGCACCAGGCCTGGTAACGACAGCAGAACTGCGAGTAGCTGTACGCCCGGACAGGCATCCGCTGGCAGTATTCCTCCCACAGAAGGTGGCGGGTGACGCCTTTCTTACGCAGCTCTATATGGATTTCAGCCCAGTCAGGATCCTCCAGCGCCCCGGGACGACTGTCAGACTCAGGATAGAGCAGACTGGCGAGTCGGGGCTCTGACATCCCCTCAGGGAGTGGCCAGGAGATCCCTGAGGCCTCAAGACGTTTGAGCATTTTCTGGATGGCACCGGTGCTGACATCAGCGCACTGGCTTATCTGGCGGAAGGACAGGCCGACTTCAAAACGCAGCCTTAAAATTTCATGGATTTTACGCATGACGATTCTCTTGTTTGGCCTATCTCTTTCCCTGGAATGAAAGAAAGAGATATAGCAGTAAAAATCAATGCGTTAAGAATGATTCTGGCGGTGTGAACGGCAATTCCGGTCGGGTGAACACCGATTCTGGCAAAATGAACAGTGATTCTGGCCATGGTGCAAAATCGTGGTATTTTCCGCCGGAATACGCGTTCACGTAAAACCAGAAACTGAACCGCACCGGTTTTATTGGAGAGTATTTAGTCCGGGAACTCAGGCGGCGAGCTCCCTGTCTTTTATAGCAACATGATACGCTTTTTCAGCTTCTATCGGTGGGATATGACCCAGTCGTTCCAGTAAACGGCGAT
>NZ_JACJFQ010000062.1:0-9636 GCF_014164835.1 Serratia sp. OS31
AGCTATATAATGTCTTTCAACTCCAGCTTTCTTTTCATCTTTATTAGTAGGAATGGATCCGTAGATATATTCCGGCCACAATATTAACTCTTTAAATATCCTATTATTTATTTTCTTTTGAATTCTTCTAATAAGATAAATTGGATCATATACATCCCTAACGTCACCATTTATTTTATTTTTTTTTAGTTTTTTATAACGTTCTTCATATGGAGTATTTTTAGCCAGAACTAGATCACTAATTGGAATGTCTAGAGCATCGCTTAGTGACTGCAGAGAACGTAAAGATTTAGTGCCTGGTCTTTTTATCGGAGAGTTAAGGTTCACCTTACATATCCATTGTTAGCAAAATTACACCAAGGTCTCCCTCATACTCAAGAGGGCCAGAAAGCAGAGATACCTAGATCAAAAACCACATTAGCAACTGCCTCTACTACTCGACCTGGTGCAATTGCGGTCGGCTATAGCACCACCATCGCCGGCTAGGGTGGGTGGGCCTCCGAACTATCCATACTTATCGTATGGACGCTCCCATAAACTGCTATGAGAGCAAACGCTAAGTGGTTATTAACTTTTGATTGCGGCATGCAAACGAAACGTTCGCGCGAAAGCATGTTAACGAGCCATGATTTTTAAATCAACTCATCTAGTAAATAAAAATGACGAAAATCGTACTACATAACCCCACATGCAAATTTTTCGTCAGTTAACTTTTTCAGTTTCATTTCCCTACAAATCTATACACTTAGCTGCTCCGTGTCAGGTGTTCTACAACGAATCGGTGACGCCTACTATCGTCAGCCGTTTGGTCCATTTAATTATCGCCCTGGAAGGCATGCTCACTCCTGAATTCACGGTTATCCAGCAGCGATTATAGAAGCTAAATGCCCGCAGCGGCAGCCCGCCGATCGCGAATCTCAAGCGGCCTATTTTTAGAGCCTGCTCACAGAACGTGCATTTCCCGGCCTTTTTCACGGATAAAAATTGATCTGCCAACCGAATGTTTGTAGGTTTTCTGTAACGGTACACTAAAACGTTACAGTTAAAGAACAGACACAAAGTATCGCCACCGTTCCCCCTGTCCCTACCGCATTGCCCAGCAGGGGAATCATCTTAACTACCAGCATCGCAGGCTGTCTGCGATCGGGAGCCAGGCTCATGAAATCAATGACATGTCGCTTAACGCCGCGCCTGTTTATCACGTTGTTATTTATGCTGTTTACCCTGCCGCTGCGCGCCAATGCCGCCGAAGTCAGCCTGCGGGTTTATTCATCGTTACCCGACGATGGCTACTCCGCACACGCCATCTGGTTCAACCGCTTCAAGCAGAATCTGGCGCAGCGTCTGCCGGGCAAAATCGCCCTCAACTATTTCCCTAACGGCATGCTCGGAAAAGAAGCCGATGCGGTGCAGCAGGTGCGTATCGGCGCGATCGATATGATGATCTCCGGGACTTCCATCTGGGGCACACTGGTGCCCGAAATCGGCGTGCTCGATCTGGGCTATCTGTTTAACGACAACCAACAGCTGGGTCAGGCGCTCGACGGTCAGGCAGGCCAGTTGCTGAGCGCCATGCTGGCCAAACAAAGCAACATCAAAGTGCTGGGCTACGGTTTCAGCCTGGGGGCACGCAACATTTACAGTAAAAAACCGCTGCAGTCGCCGCAGGATCTCAACCGGATGAAGGTGCGGGTGCTGCCGGCCCCCAATTTCATCGCCACGCTGAAAAGCATGGGCGCTACGGCAATCCCAATGCCCGGCGGTGAGGTTTACTCCGCGCTGCAGATGGGGGTGATCGACGGCGTGGAACACGATGCCGCCACGGTGTACACCAGCAAGTATTACGAGATCGCCAAAAACGCCACGCTGACCCGTCATATCTATAACCCGATAGTGGCCACCATCAGCCAGGCGGCGTTCCAGCGCATTCCACAAGACCTGCGTGACGAGGTGCTGGCCGCAGCCAACGAAGCCACCCTTTATGAGCGCAAAATTGCGGCGGAAAAAGAAACTCAGGCCATGGAAAAACTGAAAGCCGCCGGCGTGATTTTCAGCGAAACCGACCGCAATTATTTCCGCCAGCAAACCCTGCCGCTGCAGGCGGCGTTTACCGCCAAGTATCCACAGGCCAAAGCGGTGCTGGACGCCATTCATGCCGCAGCGCAGCCGTAACGCGCCCCGGCGGAGGATTTGCTATGACCCTTCCTGTAACCCTTGAAATGAGCGTGAAAAAAGTGGCTATTCTGACGCAGTTAAGCCGCGGCCTGACCCGCTTTACCGCCTGGGGCGGCGCATTGGCGCTGCTGGTGAACGTGGTGGTGGTATTCGCTTCGGTCGTCTGGCGCTACGCGCTGCACAGCCCGATCGAATGGGCCGAAGAAGTGGCCCGTGCGCTGATGGTGACGCTGGTGTTCTTCGGCGTTGCCACCTCCACCGGGCGCGGCAGACACATTGGCGTCGATCTGTTTCTGCGCTGGCTACCGGCAGCCACCCGGCCGTATGTGGTGCATGCCAGCCGCTGGGTTTTGGTGTTGGTGGCATTGGGGCTGACGGTATCCAGCTTCAGCCTGGTCGGTATTTCGCTACCGCAAACCACCGAGCACGGCCTGCCGCAGGCGATTTTTGTGGTACCGGTATTTATCGGTGCGGCGGTGATGTTGGTCAGCGCGCTCGACCATGCCTGCCAGGCACCGCTGAAAGTGGTGTTAACCAGCGCCGCCGCCGTCGCGCTGTTGGGTGCCGCGGGCTACCTTAGCCTGCATACCTCAACCGGACTGGGCTCGCTGCCCGCCGCGCTGATGCTGGCCTGCTTTATTCTGGGCATTATCTCCGGCGTGCCGATCGCCTTTACCCTCGGCATGTCGGCGATGGTGTTTTTCCTCAGCGATCCGTCACTGCCGTTCGTGTTCTTTGCCCAACAGGTCACCGCCGGCGTCGACCATTTCGTGCTGCTGGCGATCCCGTTCTTTCTGCTGGCGGGTGCGGTGATGGAAGTCAACGGCATGTCGTCACGGCTGGTAGAGCTGATCGTGCGCGGCATGGGGCGCTATCGCGGCGGCCTGAACATGACGACGATCTTGTCGATGGCGTTTTTCTCCGGCATTTCCGGTTCCAAACTGGCGGACGTCGCCACGGTCGGCGGCGTGCTGATGCCGGCGGTACGCCGGGCTCGCCAACCTGCCGAAGAGTCTGCCGGGGTATTCGCCGCTTCGGCCATTATGGCGGAGACCATTCCCCCCTGCGTAAACCTGATCGTCATGGGCTTTATCGCCAACATTTCGATTGGCGCCCTGTTTATCGCCGGGCTGATCCCGGCCCTGTGCCTGCTGATATTGCTGCTGATTGCCGCCGTGATATTCGGCAAACGCATCAACGTCGATGACGCCTATCCGGTACGGATGCCGACGCGCCAACTGCTGATCGGTGCCGCCGTCGGTCTGGTCATGATTTTGATGATCGGCAAGGGGGTGGTGGCCGGTATCGCCACCTCTACGGAGATCTCCGCCTTCGCGGTGGTCTACGCCATCGTGGTCGGTCGACTGGCCTTTGGTGAGCTGACGCTGCAGGCCACCCTGAAGCTGTTTGTCGACACCGCCGCGCTGTCCGGCATGCTGCTGTTTATCGTCGCCTGTGCCACCAGTTTGTCCTTCGCTCTGACCATCGAGATGATCCCACAGCAGTGCGCACAGCTGCTGGTCGCCATCGGCGCAGACTACGGCCCCTGGCTGTTCCTGCTGCTGTCGATTGTCATCCTGATTATCTTCGGCGCAGTCCTGGAGGGCGCTCCGGCGCTGATTATCTTTGCGCCGATCCTGGTGCCTATCGCCACCCAGCTCGGCTTCAACCCGCTGCACTACGCCATTGTGATGATTCTGGCGATGGGTTTCGGCCTGTTTTCCCCGCCGATTGGCCTGGGGTTGTACACCACCTGCGCCATCTGTGGCGTCCCGATGCAGGACGTGATTAAACCCATGGCCAAATACCTGCTGATCGTGCTGTTCGGCATCATCGTTATCGCGCTGTTCCCGGCGCTCTCCACCTGGTTGCCGACGCGGCTGGGCTACTGATTTTCTCAAGCAAGGAGTCATACCATGTTCTCTGATTTAACCGACAAACGCGTATTGATCACCGGTTCCACCGCCGGTATCGGGCTGGCGACCGCCGCCCTGTTCGCCCAACACGGCGCCAAGGTGGGCATTAATGGCCAGCGTAGCGAGCCACCGGCAGAGATCGCCGCTTTCCCCGGTGAATGCGCATTCTTCTCGGCCGATCTGTCGCGCTCCGCCGGCTGTGAGGCATTGGTAGAGGCCTTTGTCGCCCGCTTCGGCGGCATCGATATATTGATCAACAACGCCGGTGGGCTGGGCGGCCGCAACGGGCTGGAAGCGATAGACGACGAGTTCTTTGATCGGGTGATGGACCTGAACTGCCGCTCGGCGCTGATGGTAACCAAATTCGCTATCCCTTACCTGCGTGCTTCGGCTCGCGAGAACGGGACGACCGCCAGCGTCATCAGCACCGGCTCCATTGCTGCACGCGAAGGCGGCGGGATCGGCGCCGGGCTGTATGCCAGCGCCAAAGCCTGGCTGCACAATATCCACCGCAACTGGGTGAAGGAGTTCACCCAGGACAATATCCGTTTCAATATCGTGTCACCGGGCAGCATCGACACCGCCTTCCATCACGGCAAGAGCGACGAAGTGCTGGGTAAAATGCGCGCTTCCATTCCGATGGGCCGCTTTGGCCGCAGCGAAGAGGTGGCGCCCACCTACCTGTTCCTGGCCTCGCATAACTGCAGCGGCTATATCACCGGGCAAATTATCGACGTCAACGGCGGTCAACTCGCGCCCTAAGGGCCTGTGACTCACTTTCGGCCGCGTGATAAAGTCGGGGTGATGGGTTAATGCAAAACGGGAATGTGATGGCGAATATACGTGATGTGGCACGTCATGCCGGGGTGTCGGTCAGTACGGTATCCAACGTGCTGAACGGCCGAGTCGATCAGATGCGCAAGGATACGCTGGCCCGTATTGAACAGGCGATGGCGGCGCTGCAATACCAGCCAAACCGCGCCGCGCAGCAGCTTAAAACCGGGCAGGTCAAAATGCTGGGCCTGCTGGTGCCGTCTATCGTCAACCCCAGCTTCGCTGCGCTGGTGCGCGAAATTGAGCTGGCGGCCAAGCAAAACTATGGCTATCAGGTGTTGCTGGGCGATACCCATCGCCAACAGGAAGAAGAGATCCGTTTTCTCGACGATCTGTTGGCGTTAGGCATTCGCGGCGTAGTAGTTGCCTCCACGTTTTACGATCGCCCCCATTTTCGCGATGCCCTGAAACGCGGCCTGGTGATGATTAACTACGACGAGCGCACCCTGGCCGCCCCTGGCGAGGCGGCGCTGCCGATCGACAGCGTGTCGATGGATAATTGCGCCGCCGGCAGCATGGCGGCACAACATCTGATAGCCCAAGGCTGCCGCCGTATCGCCTTCGCTACCGCTTCCGGCATGACCAGCAGCCGCGCCAACAAAATTGCCGGTTACCGGCAGGCACTGGAAAACGCCGGGCTGCCGGTCTGGGTGATCGAAGGCAAGGCGCAGTTCGCCTACGGCGATGCCGAAATGGCCGAGTTAGGCAAGGCGCTGGCCGAGCAGGTTTGCCAGAGTGAAACCCGGCCGGACGGCATTGTGGCGCTGAACGACATGTTGGCCATCGGCATGATTTCCGCCTTCCAGCGGCTAGGCGTTCGGGTACCGGAAGATATTTCGGTTGTCGGCATCGATAACATGTTTCTGTCCGAACTGTTTAACCCGGCGCTCAGCTCAGTGGCGCCGCCGCTGCGCGAGATGGCGGTGAAAATTGTCGATCGGCTGATAGGTCGGCTGGAAAACCCTGAATTGCCGGTAGAGGAGTTTTTATTCGCGCCCAGCCTGGTGCGCCGCCAGTCGGTTATTAACGCGTAACTTCCTGCGGGGCTACGGCTCCGCTCTCTTTCATACTGAATCCATGCTGCGCTAATGCGCGGCGGGGCTTCGCTGCGCCCAAAACCGCAGCGGGAGAATAAAAATGAATAATGAATCCTGCGTTTACTGCCATCCAACCAATGAAATCCTGCTGTGGCAAAACCCGCTGTGCCGGGCCATTTTCATTGCCGACAGCCCTTTCCCCGGCTGGTGCCGGGTGGTCTGGCATGAGCATATCGCCGAACTGAGTGATTTGCGTGACGACCAACGCAACAGCATCATGACCGTGGTGGCACAGGTTGAAGCGCAACTGCGGCAGTTGCTGACGCCGGCGAAAATTAATATCGCCAGCCTGGGCACCGCACTGCCCCATTTGCACTGGCATATCATCCCGCGTTACCTCGACGATTCGCATTTCCCGGAGCCGGTATGGAGCCAGGCGCTGCGGGTGCCAACGGCGAGAACCCTGCCGGAGAATTTTATTGAATTAATGAGGGAACGGCTGGCGATAACGCTGGGGGAATAACAAAACGCCGGGCCTGGCCCGGCGTTTTCAATTGAATTACGGTTTTTCGGCGATTTTGCGCAGATATTCGTTATTTTTAAAGGCAATGATGATCATTTCGAAGCAAACGCGGGTGAACACGCCGCCGATAACGATCGCAAACAAACCACGGAAGAATTCGCCGTAGAACATCGCACCAATCCCGCCAACCACGATACTCAGCAGGCACAGCCAGTACACGCCGGTGATGATTTTAGGCGTCAGCATCGCGTCAAAAAAGAAAATGTTTTTCATTGTAAATCCTTCCTTAGGCCAGTATTTAATTATCCCAGAGGCACCGCATCAGTGCGGCATGCCTTTTTGTCACGCCAGTAATAATAGCGAGTAACGCGATGAAAAGCGCTCAGAAATCAGCAAGCCATTACATAAGGGTTGAGGATGTTTAACAAAACGGGCAACAAAATCCTGGGCGGTTTAGCGGCGCTGCTGCTATTCAGCCAAAGCGCACTGGCGCAGGAAACGCTGATCTTCGTGCGGCACGGGGAGAAACCCGCCAACGACAGCGGGCAATTAACCTGTAAAGGACTGAATCGCGCGCTGGCGCTGCCGGACGTGCTGCTGGACCGCTATGGCAAACCGGATTTTATCTTTGCCGCCGGGCCCAAAGAGAATAAGACCGGCAGCTCGCTGCGGGCGCTGTCGACCATTATGCCCACCGCCGTACGCGTCGGACTGCCGATCGGCATTCAATTCCACGCCGATGACATCGCCGGGCTGCAGCAGGAGCTGCTCAGCGATAAATACCAAAACTCGCGCATCTTCATCGCCTGGGAGCACAAGAATCTCGATAAGGCAGTGAAGAACATCGTTGCCGCACGCGGTGGCGACGCCAGTTTGGTGCCCGAATGGCCGGGCAGCGACTTTGACAGCATTTTTGTGGTTACGCTGGATCAGGACAAGGTTTCGTTCCGGCAAGAGCGTGAGGGGTTGACTCAGTTGGCGCAGAGCTGTCCTTTTGCGGGGTAACTAAGATGGCAAGCAGACTCTTTGAAGGCTTGATCGCGGGGCTTATTATAATTATGCCCATTTGGAAATAATGAGTTATTACCCGTTTAGGATCATTTTTAACTACTTAAGGACGGGTGATTTATTGATTTGGCATAGCTCAATAATTAGTAGCCTGCGCCCTCTGTTACCAAGATTTACCCCATGTCTGCCAAATCCATAAACAGTGCCTTATGATTTACTTGGGAGTAACTTCATTGTGAAAGGCAAAAATTTCGTCACCAAAGTTGTTTTTTATCTCCCGATATGACCTTGTTTTCATCAGCAAGCTTAAAATTTTTGTAGAATACTCGCAGGCTGTTTGAAATACGTAATATATTTACGCCAATAATAAAAGGGTCATGGAATGCTTGAATTATTTGATGTCAGCTACGAAGAGCTGAAAACGACACACTCGAGCGAGCTTTACCGGCTGAGAAAAAAAACCTTCAGTGACCGACTAGGTTGGGACGTAGCATGTAACCTTGATATGGAGTTCGATGAGTTTGATAACTCCGGCACGCGCTATATCCTCGGCTTGTGCAACGGACAATTGGTCTGCAGCGTGCGTTTCACCGCACTGAGCCAGCCCAACATGATAACCCACACATTCCACGCCTGTTTTGACAGCGTTAAGCTCCCTGTAGCAGGGGTCGAATCAAGCCGTTTTTTTGTCGACAAAGCTCATGCTCGGCGGTTACTAGGCGAGCGGTACCCAGTCAGTCAAGCCCTGTTTCTGGCCATGATTAATTGGGCTTTGCACCATAAGTACAACGCTATTCATACCATCGTAAGCCGAGCGATGCTTAGGATCCTTAAGCGCTCCGGATGGCAAATCCGTGTACTCAAAGAAGCCTTCCTCAGCGAACGCGAGCGTATTTACCTGGTGGTACTCCCAACTGGGCCAGAGGACCAAAACCAAATGGCGTCAGGAATTATCTCCGGGCTTAATTGTCCAGCGGTTTCCGTTATTACCTGGCCGCTGTCGCTGCCGGAGTTATAAGTTCCAGCTCAACGCCCAGTCGGATAGCCTGCCGGGCGTTACTGACACCTAACTTGACCACAATATTACCCATATGAAACTTCACCGTACTAACCGAAATAGCCGCTATGGCGGCAATCTCTCCGTATGTTTTTCCCATACTGGCCCAATACAGCACCTCATTTTCCCGTGGAGTAAAAATGGGTTTATCCGTGTCTGCCTGATGCTTATGGCCAGTAGATGAAGCGGAGCCGGCGAGACGATACATCTGTTCATTAATGTCGATCAGCAACATCTGCATGGCCCCACGATCAGATGAGAGTCTTTTTTCCAGCTCTCCTTGTCCGTTGGTGGCAATAATGACAGACAACAACGCCAGGTTGTTCATATGGTCATGCAGCACAAAGGTAAATCCGTTAACAATGTTGTACCGCTTGGAAAGGGAAAAAATCTTGGTGAACTTCAAATCTGACATGAGAGTGATATTTTCGTCCCATGCAAAGGGCGAAGTGCGTTTGAATGCTGTCAGTATCACCGGGTCAGTGAGTTGGAAATTATTGGTGCGGTAGAGGTCTACCCATTCGTCAGGGTAACTGGAAATAATAAGCACATCTGACGGATTTTTTTTTCTAACAACAGTATAAGCGTATTCCGGGCTACCGAGTGGAGACAGCTTTCTGTCGATATGATCCCGGAGCGTTTCCGTTATTGTTTGATTTTCATTGAAGATAGAAAACATACAGGCTCCGTGGCGGTCAGACTTTCCCTTTGGTGATCGAACCTGAACTTAAGTCTAGGTATGGATGGGACTTAAGTACAACTTACGGATTTGAAACCGCAACATATAATGAACCTCGTTAGGCACTGGAAAAAAAACCTGACCTGTACGGTCAGGTAGCCAACACAGCCAACACCAGGGAAAAATTTCCGGTCAGACAGGGTATACGAAAAATCACTGCTGACCGGGATCCTTACTTTAACACTGCTAATTTATCCTTTCAAATTCATCTGCGCTGACGCTGTTGACCAGCCCCTGTTTGACTAGTCGATCAGCGTCAGTGCAAAGAATGGCATTCCCCAGAGATAACGTCTTTGAGCCGAGTCCCCTGCGCTATTTTAATTTATTTATATTGGACTATTTTATAA
>NZ_JACJFQ010000063.1:0-9586 GCF_014164835.1 Serratia sp. OS31
GCATGTAATGATTCGCATCGAGATCTTATTCTGTATACAGATTGTTCTTATTCATGTTTTTTATTCCGCAGCTCACCTGAAGAAAGGAGAGATGGAATATTCGGGATATTTCTATGAGTGGAGAGATTTCCTGTTTGTGTACGGTAACGGTGGAGAGTTTATCTGTGGCGGTAGTGATGTCTCTGGGTATCCTGAGATTGCCGTTGGGAAGACAGGTGGAATCATTTCCTGATATGCATAGATTTGTTGTGAGGAATATCATGGATCAAGGGGGGATTACGATTTACGCGCCCCTCATTAATGTGGAATAATGTTCCTGTGTTTCCACATTATGGATAGAGCGAATGAATCATGACACAATGACTGTGGTGCAGGGGAACGATCTTCTTGAGGGCGCCTATGGCGTAACACTGGACGAAATGCGCCTCCTGAACCTGGCCCTTGCGCAAATTGATAGCAGAAAGCCACAACCGGACATGTTGTACACCCTTTATCCTCGTGATTACCAGCGCATTTACGGTGTCAACTCGACCAGCAGCCACCGCCAACTGCGCGATGCCGCTAACAGCCTGATGAAAAAACCTGTGACGATCTACAAAGAAGACCGGAATGGGAAGGTCCGAACTGTTCAGCTTTCATGGTTTTCGCGCCTTGAGTATGTCAGCAATGATGATCACAGTGCGGTTGTGCTGCGTTTTGGGCAGGACGTCGCCCCTTATCTGTTTGAACTCAAAGAAAGCTTTACCAAACTGGACTTTATAAACCTGGCCAGACTGGATACGCCTTTCTCGATCCGTCTTTACAGCTGGTTGGTCAAGGCGCGCAACCTGACACGGTACCGGAGTCATGGGACCATTGAAGTCACCCTCGAGATCGAATGGATGCGAGAGAAGGCTAATTTGCAAGGAAAATACCAGGATTACCGGGACTTCAGGCAAAAACTGTTGCAACCCTCTCTCGACCGCATTAATGCCTCGACCGATATCTCGGTGATTTGGGAACCTGTGAAGATAGGCCGTTCCGTGCACGCCATCAAATTTACCTATGTCGATGAGTCCGCACCGGAAGCGGTAAAACCGATGCGCCCACGTCTGCTTCGTCGCCCTCATGTGACCGCAGGATCGGCTGCTGAAGGGGAATGGGCCAGAAAATGTATTGCACTGTTGACCCAGTATATGGCTCAGTTGGAAGCCTATGATCCTAATGAAAAGGTGAGTGTGCCGGACTTAAGAAAACTGGCCGGCTGGTACAAGAAAGTGGGGCACCGTGACAAAGAAAAAGAGACGTTAGACGCCATCAAATTCCGGGCTCAACGTCGAAAGACGGTTGAGTAACATGTAACATCCCTGATGTGCAAACTACTCAGGAGTTGTATTATATTATTGATTTCAATCACAAAAATAACCAATGTAACAAGCTAACTGTTTATCATATAGATATCGTCGTCGTTGTGTAAGCGTCTCATCTAAGCCGTCTTGACGTTCATGGTTAAGATCTATGGTCACTTCCGTTTTTGCAACACCGATCTTGACGATATTGTTGGCTTGCATGAATCTATCCGGTGTCTGAATAGGCATTACGCCCGCGCCTCGATGAGTTCCGCGCCTGATGAACCTTATAAATTCAACGGCCTTCAGGCCTCTCTGAACCACAGGTTCTTCATCAGGCCGCTTGGCCGTTTATATCATCAGTAATCAGTATCCGCAAAACCAGGTAAATGAATGTTTAATAGTTAGAATTGTCGACAGTTATGCTTCAAATGGCTTATCCCTGATAGTCAGGGCCCATGCTATCCTGGCCAACTTATTTGCCAGAGCGCAGGTGACTATGGTAGCCATACGGTGAACTCGTCTTCACAGGAATTTTCAGGCAGTTAGTATGACCGGCATTCGTACCACTCTCATGGAGATCGAACAATGCCAAAAATTCGATGGACTTTTGATCAGAAAAAACATCACGTCACTGCATGGCGGTCTAGCGGCCTCACCCGTGAACAATATTGCGACCTTTATGATATTCCGTTCAAATTTCTGCGACAGTGGCCGCAGGATGTGGCGCAGGCGGAACGGCGTGCAAAAGCGCCAGAAGTTATTCCCGTCACTGTTTCGGCAGCACCGGTGAGTACCGACACCGTTTAGCAACATGCGGCCGCCAATGACCCCATCACGCTACACCTCCCCGGAGGAATACGGATGTGTTGCCATCCGTCACAGTTAACCGATGTTACGTTATGCTGACGCCTGATAATGTCTTCCTGGCTGTCCAGCCCATTGATGTGCGGCGCGGGATCGACACACTGACGCAGTATGTCCAGGACGAGCTGAAATCCTCGTGGCACGAAGGCGCAGCGTTCGTCTTCACCAACAAAGCCCGCTCGCGCATTAAGGTGTTGTAAGGTGTTGCGCTGGGACAAGCATGGCGTCTGGCTGTGCGTTCGTCGTCTGCATAAGGGGCACTTCTGCTGGCCTCGTGCGGGCGACAAAGCCTGGTCTCTCACTCAGGATTAGTTCAACTGGTTGATCACCGGCGTTGACTGGCAGCAGCTCAATGGCCACGACCTAGCCAAATGGGTCTTCCGCAAGGAGAGTGGCTCCGCAGTAACCTCGTTGTAATCATACTATGTAACATCATGAAAACCTTGAATATCCGTGCCAAAGTATAATTACCGACATGGATATATCACTTCTCACCACCAATGACATCGAACAGCTTCGCGCTATGGCCCTTGCCATGGTGCAGAAAGTGGTGACGGAGAAAAACACTGAACTGGTGGCAAAAGAGCAGCGTATCCGCCTGCTGGAAGAGGCACTGATGCTGGCCCGCCAGCAGCGCTTCGAAGAAGATAGCGAAGCCGATATCGCGGCGGCGGAAACACAACTGAACGCGCTGTTGTAGCAGGATACAAAGGAAGGGGCAGAAAAACCATCATCTTCCCGCCCTGTGCGAAAAGTGCTGCCAGCACATCTCCCTCGCGTTAAAAAATATATCCCGCTGGCGTCAGAAACCTGTACTGACTGCGGCGTGGCGCTTCGCTTCATCCGCGATGAGATCAGCGAAAAGCTAGAGTACATCCCGGCAAGCTTCGTGGTCAACCAGTACGTCCGTCCCCAGTATGGGTGTCCTTGTTATGAAAAGGTCATCAGCGGTCAGATGCCGACACAACTCATCCCTAAAGGTATCGCAGAAGCCAGCCTTGTGGCGCAGGTGGTGGTCAGCAAGTTCCGTGACTACCAGCCCCTTTACCGCCAGCAGCATATCTTCGCCCGTGCAGACGTTGAGTTACCTGTCAGCACGATGGCGGGCTGGGTGGGTGCTGCCGGCGTGGCGCTTAACCCGCTGACGGAACTGTAGCACCGGGAACTACTGACCCGCACTGTTCTGCACGCCGATGAAACCATCATGCGTATCCTGGATACCCGAAAAGGCGGTAAAACGCGTTCTGGCTACCTGTGGGTCTACGCCAGCGGTGAAAAAAGTGGCCCTGCGATCGTCTGCTTCGACAGTCAGACGGGGCGTGGACATGAACATTCTGCTGCCTGGCTTCAGGGCTGGCAAGGCTCTCTGGTTGTTGATGGTCATACCGCTTAAGACCCTGGCGGAAAATGTCCTGGGGGTCACACTGGTTGGATGCTAGGCGCACGCCCGCCGTGGCTTCGCCGATCTGTATAAAGCGAACCAGGATCCGCGTGCGGAGATGGCGGTCAGACAGATCGCCGGGCTGTACCGGCTGGAGAAGAAGATCCGGAATCGCCCGGCAGAAAAGATCCGCCAGTGGCGACAACGTTACTCCCGACCGGTTATCGACAAACTGTGGCGATGGCTGGAGCAGCAAAAAGATACGTGCTCGGAAAACTCGGCGCGGGGTAAGGCCGTTGGATATATGCTGAAACGACGTGAAACGCTCAGCCGCTACCTTGATGATGGTACTCTGCCGCTTGACAACAATCGCTGCGAACGCGCCATCAGACCTGTGGTAATGGGATGCTCAAACTGGCTCTTCGCAGGTTCACTGGCTGCAGGAACCCGCGCAGCGCAGATCATGAGCCTGCTGGAAACGGCGAAGATGAACGGTCTGGAGCCGCATGCGTGGTTGAGTTACGTACTGAAACGTCTGCCTGAGTGGCCGGAGGAGCGACTGGCAGAGTTGTTGCCTCTTGAGGGGGTTACCTTCTCCGGATGAGTGATACCTGCCGTCAGGTGTTCCCGGGCCGGGCCAGAACCTGCAGTAGGGTGTTGAACGCCTGACGACACGAAACTCGCAAAGCCAGTAATCACGAGGGCTGACAAAGAGTAAGTACCTGAGTCCCCCGGGAGCCATTACCCTTGTCAGTACTTCGCGACCTGACGCGATAACCCGACTCAGTACTTCAGCGCTTGACCTCAGTACCTGCCATCCTGGCGATCGCCACGGCGCAATGCCATGGAACAAAACCCTATAGCCTGGTTGTGTTTATTCGCATACGCTACTGCTGACGCACACTAAAAAAACGCGTCAATATGAGTTCGTCGCAACGTTACGTCATACCTGTTGTCGGGTGTTGCGCACCTGACACAGGGATCGCGGCAAAGCCATACTCCACGGGCTTCAGCCGAGTCAGTACCTGCATCACATATCCGCGATTACCGCAGTCAGTACTTCGACACCTGTCCGCAAACACCCTGGTCAGTACTTCAACGCCTGACACAACACCTGTTCTGAAACCTGAGACGATCGACTCGCCATACATAACCAGTATAATATAAAACCGACGAGGAATGGCAAGGGGCTATGGCGAGGTCAACCGCGCGACGGGCACAAGCCCCTCATTTTGAGGTGAATATTTTTACCGGCGATGCGCACAGGTTGGTGGGTAGGAGTGCAGCCTTGCAGCCGACACTCCCCCCTAAAAACCGTACGTGCAAGTTTCCCTGCATACGGCTTCAATCACAGCTAAGCCAAATCTTCCGATTTAACCAGCAATTTCCACTTCAAATTAGGGTTGGCATGGTGTTGTCTGTGGCAACTAGGATGGAGTAACCAGAGGTTTGAAACATCATCTGAACCACCATCAATACGTTGGATAAGATGATGTGCATGCCATCGCGTAATCGCGGATATAGGCTCTCCACAGACAGGGCAACGCCCCGACTGCCTGCGCCACAGATATCTAAGCTTATGTTTACCAGAGATATTACGTTCCATTTTCAACGTGGAACGTGCTTCGAAATATTCCTCAAAGCGATGGTCGTAGGGGTTTGCTTCACTTTTAATTTTGGCGTGTCGGACAATAACAACATCATCCGCATTCCGTAGTTTCAGCATTCCCTTCGTTCCATCTTCCCGAAAAAATTGGCAATAGAAAACATGCCTGCGATTTCCTAACTGTCCGAAATATCGCCTGTGGATCCAGCATTTCGATTTGTTCGGATGCCGACGACATGCCCACGCCCATAAACGACGCCAGATAAGATGGTCAATCTTT
The DNA here is from genome assembly GCF_014164835.1 of Serratia sp. OS31. Classification (NCBI taxonomy): domain Bacteria; kingdom Pseudomonadati; phylum Pseudomonadota; class Gammaproteobacteria; order Enterobacterales; family Yersiniaceae; genus Serratia; species Serratia sp. OS31. The sequence goes on from NZ_JACJFQ010000063.1 coordinate 5,463, forward strand.
GCGTAGATCGCTTTAGAAACCACATGGCTATGATAGTTAGCCCAACCCTGAATTTTCGGGTTGAGCACTCTAATAACCGATTCCTGTTTCGCAGTAGCTAAAGCCCTGATAGTCATTCTGATATTATCCATGAACGTTTTGACGTTCTTGGCAGAAGGTTTTATCAGCAACTTTTCATTCGGGGTACCACAATGGTACTTTCGAATGTTTTGCCCGAGAAAGTCGAAGCCATCCGATATATGCGTTACATGAGTCTTTTCTTTCGAGAGCGTTAACCCCCGTTCAGCCAAGAAAGCCTCTACAAGCGGCCTTACTTCGGATTCCAATAACTCTTTTGAACTTCCGGTAATCACGAAATCATCTGCATATCGCACATAGTTAATTTGGTACTCTTTAGTCTTCTTCGGGAGGTATCGCTTTGCCCCTGCGCTGCGGCCAAAACGCTTGATTAGTAAATCCTCCAGACCATCCAGCACTAAATTTGCCAATGTGGGGGATATAATCCCACCTTGCGGCGTTCCTGCATCCGTTGGGTAAAATTTATGTTGATCTACGTATCCCGATTTGAGCCACATGCTCAGTACTTTTGCATCAATACAGATGTTTTTGAGCATCCAGTCATGACTGATGTGGTCAAAGCACCCTTTGATATCGCCTTCCAGAACCCATTGAGCCGCCCCTTTGCGAGCAAGAACCCCAAATAGCTTCCCGACAGCATCATGTGCAGAGCGCTCAGGTCTAAATCCATAACTGTCATAATCCGCTGTTGTCTCCGAAACTGGTACCAATGCGGACTGATGTAACGCCTGCATTGCCCGATCCTGCATGGTTGGGATCCCCAGTGGTCGCAGTTTCCCATTGGATTTCGGGATATATACCCGTCGGAGCGCTTTCGGCTTATAGCCGAATCGCCTCAAAGACAGAATTCCTTTAGCTTTCGCTTCGGGAGTGGACCATGTAATACCATCAACCCCGGCAGTACGTTTCCCCTGATTTTCAGTAACGCGCCTTACCGCCAATGCTTTGGCGTAAAACGAGTGAGTCAGCAGCCATTGCAGGGCTTTAACCTTACGCCAGCGACCTTCCCGAGTTGCTTTTGCGATACGGGCTTGCAGCTTCCTTACCTCCGGGTAGCATTTATCCCAAGGGATGTTGCGCCAGTCCAGAGTGGGAGCTGCATCCGCCTTTGACAGCACAGTCATTTGCATTTCCCCCTAAAGAGAAGTTCCGCGAGATATCTCGCAATGGTGACCAGAGACAAGTCAGCAGACTTTCGTCTTGATGCAGGGCATCTATCCATCTCATTACAAAATGGCATTTGCTTTTTGTCCCATCCTCTACCCGCTATTCCATGGGTGTTCCTTGCGGTTCACTTGCCCTGTTACTTTGGGCAGAATATCGGGCTTACCTCGTTCCGATTGATGTAACAGATTTGGGTTAGGTCTCGTCTATTCACCGTGCGCTTTGGTGACCGTGCATCTCAAGGGGATAGTAAGATGCCAGCGCATGCCATTTTGGCTCAAGTGTCTCAGCTTCTTGCACTTGTCAAATTTCTCGATGTTTATCAACGATTCACATATGTTGACCATACCAATCAGCCTAGCCCTATCCCGGATGAAGCTTCCAGGTTCGCGTCTCACCTCACGGCAATACCTGCGATTCGGTACATTGTCACTCGAGCTTCACACCCCGCAGTTACCCGCAACGCATGTCAAGATAGGCTACCTCTCACGGCAGAGAGGGTTTCATTGTTTGCTGTCAGTAAATCGTCAGCAACATGAAACAATTACATTATCGACTTCGAGTCGCACATCCCCCAAATTTGTGGATAACGTCCTGGCAGTGGGGGCGCGGCGCCGGTGGCGGAATATGGGGACCGTGGCGGTAGCAGTGTTACGCAGGTTCGAGCGCGATGGTGTGGCTGGCTGACGTGCTTCCCTGCCGGCACGTACACAGTCCGTACTCGGCCATCACATGCATAAACCGGTCGGCGTCACCGACCACCCGAAACGTGACGGAGTGCAGATGGCGACCGTCCTGGGCAAAAGCGGCATTCAGCGCCGTTTTTTCGACGTAGAACCCGTTATGTTGTGACGGTGTCGGCACGACGCCGGACTTCCACTCTTTCGCGTCCAGCACATAATTGTCCCAGCCCTGGTCTTTCAGGGTTTCGGAGGCGTAGGTGAGCCGGAACAGGTCGGATTGAGCGGCCAGGTTGCCGCTGCAGGAGCGCCAGAGGTAGTCAAGATGCTGACGCAGTTTGCCGGCAGGGCCGTGTTTGCGGCCACGTTCGAGCAGCCACTGGATGTCAATCGCCACGCTCCTGGGGAAGCGTTTTTGCTTTTGGGCGGTGGCCAGCCAGCGGATCAGGAACAGGTTTTCGGCATAGGGCGTGCCGGCGATACCGTCCTGGCGCGCCAGCCCCAGCGCCGCCAGAGCGCAGAACGCCAGGTGGCTGAGCGCTGAGGTGGTGTTTTCCGGGGAAACGGATGCGGTTTTATCAGTCAATGGCTGCCCTGCCCGTCGAAGCGAAAGATTAGTGGCGGATCTGCGCCAGGTCGTCAGCGGTCAGCCCGGTCATTTTCATCACCGCGTCGCGATCGAGGCCATTTGCCAGCATGGTGCGGGCGATTTTCAGTGCAGCTTCGCGTTCACCTTCTTGGCGTCCTTTTTCCATACCGCGCTGTTCACCCAATTGGATACCTTTCTGGATACCCTCCTCGATACCTTTCTGGATACCCTTCTCGATACCTTTTTGTTCAAGCTGTTGTGCGATGGTCATCAGTTCATCCTCATGTTGCGGTACCCGCAGGGCCAGTGCGCGGACAAATGCCTCTGCATTCGCCGATTCACCGGCCTGGATAATATAGTGTATCAGCGAAATCACCTGTGGCGAAGAGAGATAGCCGGCCAGCAGAATGGCGGACAGCCTGTCGGTCAGTTCGGCCAGGTCGCGCTGGCGAATATGTTTCTGCAGCAGGGTCAGAGCGGCCATGCTGCGGTGACCCATAATCTCTTCGTCGGGAATGACCGTCACATCAACCAGCGGAAAATCGCCGGTGTACAGTTTCCCGGCCAGCGTTGGATCATCAAACTCCTGCAGCCAGTTGGTCGAGTAAGGGTACGGGCTGCGTTTGCCGGTGTAGAACAGTACCGGAATGACCAACGGCAGCGTTTTGTGGCCGGCGTCGAGGTGACGCTGCATGGCGGCGATGGCATAGCGAATGAGGCGAAACGCCATGTGCTTATCCGGGCTGGACTGGTGTTCAATAAGCACGTGCACGTAACCGTCAGCGCCGTCGGTGGTTTTCAGGCTGTAGAGCACGTCGCTGAAATACTGGCGCAGGTCATCTTCGACAAAGGAGCCGGACTCCAGCTTCAGCGTGCTGAGGTCACAGATGGCCCGCAGGTCGGCCGGCAAATGTATCTCCATGAAGTCGCGGGCAATTTCGGGTTGCGTCAGAAATTGCCGGAAAGTGGCATCATGGGGCGTTGGATTTTTTTTCATGGCGCTATCGTAACATGTTCGGTCGCCGGCTCACTATGGTTGAGCGAAGGCTTCACCCGCTCTCCGGGAAAAATAGCGTCGGGATGTTGCTGCCGCCAGGTTTTTAATATTCGGTAGACGCTGGCTCTGCCTATGCCCAGTTGGTCGGCAACCGCTTCGCGGGTGAGTCCGGCCAGCGTCAATTCAATCACCTGCTGCGCTTTAGCCTGAGCGGTGGGTTTTCTTCCTTTATATGCCCCTCTGGCTTTCGCGCGGGCAATGCCTTCCCGTTGCCGTTCCTGACGCAGGCGTGTCTCGAATTCGGCGAAGACGCCCAACATATCCAGGAAAGCCTTGCCGGACGCCGAAGAGGTATCGATGGCCTGCTCGGTCGCCCTGAGCTTGATGTTTTGCCCTTCAAGTTCATGAACCAGATTCTGTAAGTCGCGCAGACTACGTGACAGGCGATCGATACGGGTGATCACCAACGTATCCCCTTCTCGCAAGTAATCAAGGCTGAACCGCGCCGGTTTTCTTGGAGAGAGTTAAGTCCAGAAGCTCAGGCTGCCAGAACATTATTTGCACTGGAAGCATAATAGGCTTTTTCGGCTTCTGCAGGCGGTATGTGTCCTAGCCG